>JAILFZ010000199.1 GCA_024697295.1 Treponema sp. | reverse complement strand
GGACTTGCAGGTTCAAGATTTGCTTATTACATGAGCAGAATCTGTGATCCGTATTTAAACCTGTTCCGCCGCTTCAGTTTTTTAAGGCTCGGCTCCCTTGATTTTTCTCCGGCCGTTGCAATCTGTGTTTTGTCGGCTCTGGCAACAATTCTTGCAAACATCTCAGCAACCTCGCACATTACAATCGGCGGCATTCTGTCGATGATTATCAGCCTTACATGGTCGGTAGTTTCTTCGATTATTTTCTTTTTGATTTTATTGATTGCAATCCGCCTCGTCGTAATTTTGATTACAAACGATTACGGTTCAACAAATTCAATCTGGGGCCAGCTGGACAGAATTCTTTCTTCTTTGATTTACACCCTCACGGGCATTTTTTCGAAGAACACGCTCCCCTACAAAAAGGCCTTGATTTTGTCCGCTGTAACTCTGGTTGCATTTTATATCATCGGAAAAATTCTCATTGGAATCGTCTGCACTCTTTTGATGGCGCTTCCGGTCTAACAAAAAATTGCAAAGAAGGAATTAATGAAAGTTTCGGAAATAAAAAATTCAATTTCCACCTTGTCAGGAATCGGACCTAAAAACGCCGCCCTCTTTGCAAAATTAAATGTCTTTACGACAGGCGATTTAATTCAATTTTATCCGCGGGATTACGAAGACCGCACACAGCGCATTCCGCTCTGCCGGGCACTCGACCATCAAAAAGTTCACACAGTTGCAAAGGTGCTTAATCATGAATGGTTTGGTTTTGGCCGCATGAAAACCCTCAAGCTGATTGTAAGCGACTCAACCCAGACCGCACAGCTTATTGCCTTTAACCGCCCTTTTCTGGAAAAAACCTTTCCGGTAGGTTCAATTATTTCTTTAACCGCACATTTTGAATTCAAATACCAGACCCTGCAGTCAACTTCCTTTGAAGCAGAAAAACTTGCAGAAGAAGGCGAATTAAAAGACTGGGCTAACACACCTCTTCCGGACAGTAAGATTTTTGCACTCTATCATTTAACCGAGGGCTTGAATCAAAAAAACGTCCGCAAAGCCGTGGACGAGGCCCTAAAACGCTATGCAAACGGAATTGATGACGAACTTCCAGAAAACTTAATCAGTGAACACAAACTCTTACCCAAAAAAGACGCGCTCAAAATAATTCACCAGCCGGCTGATTTTGAATCTTTTAAGAGGGCGCAGAAAACACTCGCCTACGAGGAATTATTCAAATTCCAGCTCAGTATCGCAGATCAGGCCTGGGCGCACCGGGGAAAGCTGCCCCTCATCACACCGGTTGAACAAAACACGCCGGACGTGAGCGAAGAGGACTTTAATTCAAGTCTGTCGCCGCGGCAAAAACAGTACCTTGCACGCCTTCCGTTTAACCTGACCCAGGACCAGAAAAACGTAATTTATGGAATGAATCAGGACATCGACAAAAGCTACGGCCAGAAAGAAGGTTCAAACTTTAACATGCGCTCTCTTTTACAGGGCGATGTCGGCAGTGGAAAGACCCTCGTTTCTTTCTTTGCAGTCTTAAGGACTTCAGACTACGGGAGCCAGAGCGCACTTATGGCACCGACAGAAATTCTTGCAAGGCAGCACGCAGAAAACGCCGCCAGAGAACTTGAGCCTCTCGGAATCCATGCCGCATTTTTGACAGGCAACATCAATGCTAAGGGACGAAAACTTCTGCTCGACGCCTTAAAAGACGGTTCAATTGACCTGGTAATCGGAACCCACGCACTCTTTTCCAAAAACGTCATTTACAGGGATTTGAGCCTTGCAATCATCGACGAACAGCACCGCTTTGGAGTTATGCAGCGAAGTGCCATCGTGGACAAGGCTCAAAACAGTTTGGACAAAAAGATAAACGGCGCAAACCTTCTGATGATGAGCGCGACACCGATTCCGCAGACTCTTGCGCAGACAGTTTTTTCTGATCTGGACGTATTTACAATCAAAACGATGCCGTCAGGACGTAAGCCTGTTCAAACCTACCTGACAAAGGAAGGAAATGAACGTAATGCCTACGAAGCTGTCCGCCAGGAACTGCGCCAGGGACGGCAGGCTTACTTTGTTTATCCTGCAATCGGCGAAGATGCAGACTCCCGGGACTTGTCTGAAGGCGCCGGAGAAATGTCCCTTAAAGCAGCAGAGGATATGTTCAAGTTTTTGAGCACAAAAGTCTACCCTGAGTACAAATGCGCCCTCATTCACGGGAAAATCGATGACGAAGAGCAAAGCCGTATCTTACGCGAGTTTAAGGAAGGCACGATTCAGATTCTTGTAGCCACAACTGTTGTAGAAGTTGGAGTCGACAATCCAAACGCAACCTGCATGGTAATTGAACAGGCAGACAGATTTGGCCTTGCAGCCCTGCACCAGCTGCGCGGACGGGTTGGACGAGGAAGCGCACAGTCATATTGTTTTTTAATTTATTCAAAAAATATAAGTCAAAGCGGCATCGAGCGAATGAAGGCGATTCGACAGACAACTGACGGATTTAAAATTGCGGAAGAGGATTTAAAACTAAGAGGTCCCGGCCAGATTACCGGAACCCTTCAAAGCGGACAACTTACTTTTGCTATTGCAGACCTTGCGCGGGACAGCGAACTTATGGCCCAGGCAAGGCTTGATGCATTCAATTATTACACTATGCTACGTACGACTCAAGGCGGCGTGCACGAGTAGGATGCTGCATGCGGACAATTGCAGTCTTTTCAATCTGACGGATTCTTTCCTTAGTCAAATTGCATACATCACCAACTTCTTTCAATGACATAGGCTTCTGTCCGTTCAAACCGTAGCGCAGGCGGAGAACTTTTTCTTCTGCCGGTTTGAGCGTCTTAAGAATGCTGTCGATATCGCCGGAAAGATTTTCGTTGATAAGTTTTTCGTCAATATTGCTGTATTTGTCATCGCTGAGCATTTCGCCGAGTGTTGTGCTGTCTTCTGTTGATGAATCAAGCTTGGAATCAAGGCTTACCATTTCGCGGCTTATAGCAAGCATATCGCGGACATGAGCTGCATCCATACCGAGCATTTTTGCAACCTGAACAATTTCCTGTTCTTCGGTCTTTTTACTGCCTATATTTTTGCGGGCTTTTTCAATCTGAACAAGTTCGTTAACACGGTTCATCGGGAGACGGATTGCCCTGCCCTTTTCGCATACTGCCTTGAGAATTGACTGGCGGATCCACCATACAGCATATGAAATAAAGTGATATCCCTTTTCTACGTCGAATTTTTCGATAGCTGTCAGAAGACCGAGATTGCCTTCGCTGATTAAATCAACAAGGTCAAGGCCGTGGTTCTGGTATTTCTTTGCTACGTTTACAACAAATCTGAGGTTTGCGTTTACAATCTTATCCTTTGCAGCTTTGTCGCCGTTTTTAGCTTTAAGCGCAAGCTCGTTTTCTTCTTCGCGGCTCAAAAGTGGAATTCTGTTAATTTCTTTGAGATACATAGCAAGGATTTCTTCGTCGTTTGTCATAAAAAAAAGGGCCTCCGGTTAAAAATTTTTACAATAAGATAATTGCAAGTTCCGTGCCAACTTTTTAAACTTGTTGAATTCGCCCCCTAAAACCGCAAAAACAAGGCTTTGCAAAGCACAAAGGCAGGCTGTCTAAAAATTGTTGTGCCAATTTGACACACTGACATTTTATACACTTAAAACTGTGTCATAAGAACACAGCCGGTCCATTTTTTGATGAATTTTGTTGACGATAAATACACAAAATTACTATATTCTAATTATAAATCTAAAGATTCAAAACATTTTGGAGGCAATATAAATGAAAGTTAAACCTTTAGCAGACAGAGTTCTTCTCAAACAGGAAAAAGCAGAAACAAAAACTGCTTCCGGAATCATCATCCCGGAAACTGCTCAGGAAAAAACACAGACTGCAACTGTAGAAGCTGTAGGTCCGGGAACAGAAAAAGAAAAAATCACAGTAAAAGCCGGTGACCGTGTAATGTATGACAAATACGCAGGTACACAGCTCAAAATCGACGGTGAAGACTACCTCATCGTTAAAAATTCAGACATAATCGCTGTAGTAGAATAATTTAACAGGTTAAAAGAGAGCCCTGCCTCTAGTTCAATTTTTTGCGCAAAAGACGGGCTTCCGCATTGAGCGGATCAAGAGAAATGGCGTAATCCAATGAAAGGATTGCGCCTTTTGTGTTTTTCATGTCCAGCTGTACAACCGCATTCTTATACAAAATCTGAGACTTGAGTTTTTTGTCACGTGTCTTTCCGCTTGATAATCCGTACAAAGCCACTGCTTTTTCATTTTCGCCGCTGCTTGAATAAATCAGGGCAAGGTTGAGCGCGCTGGAGATTTCTGTCAATGGAGAAATTGCGGCAATTGTATTTTCTGACTGAAGCCTTTTTACTCCGCCAGTTTCAAACAAAACGTATTCATACAAACGGCGGGCAGCGGTAAGATTTTTGTCGAGCATAGCAAAGTACGCTGCAAATTCCACTTCCCACACTTCCATCGTGTTTGCATATTGAGCCGCTCTGTCGCCAAAAGCAGCCTTTGTAACCCAGTCAGGCACAACAGGAGATGAATAATGATGTTCACCGCCAAATATATCGTATTTAATTTTGTTCTTTTGATCCTTGGCTTCCGGGTTCATTTTATAGCGCGCATCCAGATAATTCTGAAAAAGATTTCTTGCGTCCTGCTCGCGGCTGTGTCGCAAGAGCTGAACAATTGCATAGTTTACGAGCAGCGGCGGATACAAGTCAGTGCCAGTTTCATTTTTTTCGAGAGTATTCCAGATTTCGCTCAGGCGGCGGTCTAACGGCAAACCGGCCTTTGACTGTAAAAAGAGAGAAAGCTTTTCTACAATGAGTTCATCACTTACATGAATATTTGCGTCTGCCCTCTGTCTCATGAGAGCACCGTCAATTCTGTACATTGCATCGTCGATCAGAAAGCGCGGCCTCTCGTCATTTTGTTTCATCGAAATCGAACGTAAATCTGTCTTTAACAATTCTCTTTCAAGAGTATCAATTTCCCGTTCTTCACTGTCCAGCACAGAAAACTTTCCATAGGTCAAAAGAGCCGGAACAAAGTCGCTGTCCTTGAGAACGATTGAAGTCAGAAGATTATATGCACGCACGTAATCCTTTGAGTTATACGACCATATAGCGCTGTTTACAGCAAGTATTTTTGGAATTTTTACATTGTATTCAAGGTCAGAGAGGGCTAGAAGTTTTGAACGCTCTTTTTCTGCACTGTCAAAGTCACCGAGCATAAAGTATGCGTCAGAAGCCAGAGTTGCAGCGTCCCCGTTGAGACTTGCCGAATCCAGCTGTTCAATGTTCTGGACGCACAAATCGTAGTTTCCGCCGTCGTATTGAACTTTTGCCCAGAAAAGCGCGTTCTGAGGATTAAAGTCCTGCTGCATTGCACTCGCCGCAGAATAATCGCCGGCAGAAAGATACGGAAGGCTTGCATTCACGAGCCATTTGTCATTCTGGGTTGAATTGTATGCGTCCACATAAACAGGGACCATTTTTGAAGCAGTTAAGTTTTCATAGCTCCTGTCGCATTCTTTCAAGACTGCTTCAGAGTACACTGAACCGTATTTTGTTCCGGCAAGGCCTTCGGTCTGTTTTAATGCTTCTGCCGTCCGGTTTGAACGGAGCAGGAATGTGCCGTACAATGCCCTTAATTCTTCATTTTCCGGAATCTTTTTAATTGCCTTTACGAGAGTTTTTTCTGCAAGCCCCTTCTCGCCGAGAGTGATATAGCGCTTGTAGATACCGATTCTTGCATAGGCGCTGAAAGCCTGCTTTGAAGTTTTTTTGAGGAGTTTTAATGCGTCAGAAGTCTGACCTGTTCTTATATAGGAATCTACCTTATCAAGGGAGGTTAAAAAGGAAGCAGGCTCGGAATCTCTGGAACAGGACAAAAAAAGAGCGGCCGTCAACACTATGCAAAATGCGGATAATCTTTTTTTTGCTTTTGTGCGCGTGCCGCTTTTATTCAATTATACCAACCTGCTTTAGTTAGATTTGTCTGTTTCTTTACGGATATTATCCAGGACTGCGTTTACAAATTTAAACGAATCATCCGGTCCGTACTCTTTTGCAATATCGATTGCTTCGTCTATTACAATTGTTCCTGGAACATCTTTCTGGAACAAAAGTGAATAAACACTCATTCTTAAAATCGCAAGAGAAACCTTGTTTACACGGTCAAAATCCCAGCCCGACAGATGGCTTTTGATAAGACCGTCAATAGTATCAGCATTTTCAATTGCGCCCGCAATAAGGTGTTTTGCAAACAAAGAAGTTTCCTCATCCAAAGGTTCTTTATCGCCATCACTGTCAGTCCATGACAGAGACAGAATATCATCTTCGCTCAAGCCACCAACGTTCCAGGAATACAAGCCCTGAAACGCAATAATTCTACCCTTTCTTCTGGACATTTATGCCTACCAGTTTAACAGTTTGTCGAGAGCGGCACCGGTCTTTTTGCGTTCAACATTTTCCGGAGTATCAAGTTCTTTTGTAACTTCCTGAACCGCAGCAATCAAAGCCTGGCTCTGTTTCTGCTGTGTAAGGTTCTGTTTGATGTAATCATATACAGTTACTGTAGTTTCCGGCTGAACAAGGTCGCTCAGACCGAGCATTTTTGCACTGTATTTTGAACGGATTACATAGAACTGAAAGTCGTTATCTGTTTCATTGAGGGTTGAAATATAGTTAATATCTTTACCAAACAACTCAAGAAGTTCGTTATAAGTAATTCCAAGCTGCTGAGCGTGCTGAGCTGATTTACTGATGAACAGATCACCGCTCTGGTAAACTTTACCGTCGCCCATCTTTTCTTTGATTTTTTCGCATGTAGTCTTTTTAGCCTTGATTTCGCCAAGAAGATTTTCGCAGGAAGTTTTTGCTGCTTCCGGTTTATCTCCCTTAGGGAACATTACGAGGAAGAGTTTGAGCATGTCGTTCTGAACAAAGCTTGCTTTATTCAATTCAAAGAAGTCGCGGATTTCCTGATCGCTTGGAGCGGCTTTTGAAATTTTATCCTGTTTCTGCTGAATTACATACTGCTGTGCAATCAACTGATTTTTGAGGTAAGCCTTGTATTCGCTCTGGTTCATGCCAACCTGAGCCTTGAGGTATTCATCAAGAGTTTTTCCTGTCTGGGCGCGTACGATTTCTTCAAATTCGTTCTGTGTAACATTGCGTCCAACCTGAGCACTTACGTTCTGCAAAAAGTACTGGTCAACCTGAGTGTCAGTAAGTGTAAGTCCTGCCTTCTGTGCAGCCTGAACAACGAGTTTTTCGTCGATCATTGCGGCAAGGATTTCCTTCTTTTGTTCAATTGTAAAAGATGAAATTCCGTTCTGCTTTGCATAAACATCAACTCTTGTCTTGAGCTGGCGCAAAGTGATAGTTTCTGACTTATTGAGTTTTACAGTTGCCAGAGGCTGCAGATCAGCCTGTGCAAAAACACCTGCTACAGTCATAAAGATAAGTGATAAACTAAGTGCTAAACGTTTCATTTTTTTTCCTTTTTGTCCCTTCAAAAAGACTTTTATTTTTGTAGGCTGCCCCCTGAATTCACTTTAAGGAACAACCTTTGAGTAAACACCCGAAACGGATTCAGGTTACAATTTATTTTAAATTACTGTGGATCCAGCGGAAGTCCGCCGGAAATCACGGCGCGGATACGACGTACGCCTGCTGAAGAAGACTGTTCCTTCTGGATTTTAAAGTCTCCAATCTGAGCAGTATGCTGAACATGAGGTCCACCGCAAACTTCCTTGCTGAACCAGTCGTTTATCGGGTCACGTCCGATTGTGTAAACCTTAACCTGTTCACCGTATTTATTGGCAAAGAGGGCTCTTGCTCCCTGTGCCTTTGCTTCATCAAGAGTCATGACAGCCATTGTTACAGGCAGGTCTTCCCTGATTTTTTCGTTAACGATGTCTTCTACCTTCTGAACTTCTTCTTTTGTCATCGGACGTTCAAAAGTAAAGTCGAATCGCATGCGTTCGTTTGTAATGTTTGAACCTTTCTGAGCAACCTGGTCACCGAGAACGTTAACAAGTGCCTGCTGCAGCAGGTGGGTTGCAGTGTGGTATTTTGTCGTAGTATCGCTCTGTTCAGCAAGACCGCCCTTAGCCTGTCCTACATCAGCAGATTTAGATGCTTCCTGATGTTTGCGCTCTGCTTCCTCAAAGCCTTCAACGTCTACAGTAAAGCCGTTTTCTGCCCCGAGTTCCTGAGTAAGTTCAAGCGGATAACCGAATGTATCATAAAGACGGAATGCAACCTTTCCGCTGATAACCTTTTTAGGATTTTTGAGGAGGTTTGGCAAAAGTTTCTGGAATTCAGCCTCGCCCTTTGCAAGAGTTACGCGGAATTTTTCTTCTTCTGCTATGAGTTCCTTCCTGATTCTTGCTGAATTCTGTTCGAGTTCAGGATAAGCAATCTTAAAGTTTGCAATTACTGTATCTGCAATGTCTGCAAGGAATGATTTATCGATTCCAAGCTTCATTCCGTGGCGAACTGCACGGCGAATCAGGCGGCGCAGAACGTAACCTGCACCAACTCGGTCTGGGCTTACGCCGCGAGGGTCACCGATGATAAAAACGGATGCGCGGCTGTGGTCTGCGATAATGCGTACAGATTTGTCCTTTTCTTCGTCAGAACCATATTTATAGCCTGAAAGCTCTTCAATTTTAGCGATAATCGGCTGGAAAACTTCTGTAAGGTAAACGCTCTTCTTGCCCTGCAAAATACAGTTGGTGCGTTCAAGTCCCATACCTGTATCAACGTTTTTCTTTTCGAGTGGAACAAGTGTTTTTTCGTCGATACGGTTATACTGCATAAATACGTTGTTCCAGATTTCCATCCAGTTAGAACTGTCAGTACCTTTGTTACTGCCTTCCGGAGGAAGTCCGTCACCAACCCAGTAGAATATTTCTGTATCAGGACCGCATGGACCTGTAGGGCCGGCAGCCCACCAGTTATCGTCTGCAGGGAGATAGGCAATTTTATCTTCCGGCATGCCGTTATCTTTCCAGTAACCGGCGGCTTCTTCATCGCGCGGAGCGTTTTCGTCACCGGCAAATACAGTTACCGAAAGTTTTTTAGGATCAAGGCCGAGCCAGTCTTTACTTGTTAAAAATTCATAAGAGAATGAAATTGATTCTTTTTTGAAGTAGTCGCCCAGAGACCAGTTGCCGAGCATTTCAAAACATGTAAGGTGGCTTGGGTCTCCAACTTCGTCAATATCTCCGGTACGGATACATTTCTGATAGTCAGTGAGTCGTGTTCCGGAAGGGTGTTTTTCGCCCAGAAGATATGGAACGAGCGGATGCATTCCGGCCATAGTAAACAAAACAGACGGGTCATTTTCCGGAATCAAAGACTGTCCGGAAATCTCAACGTGATTCTTTGATTTAAAGAACTCGATATATTTCGAGCGTAATTCATTTGCAGTCATAACTCAATTATTTTATTGATTCTAGTACTAAAAATCAATAGAAACGCTATTCGTCGGTCTTACGTAAAGCGGCTTTATGAAGGGCAATCGGCTGGGTTTCTGCGGCAAAAAATCCGTCCGGGCTGACAATTACGCTCTGCAAAAGAATTGTGTCCGTGTCCTCGGTTACAGTTTCTTTTACGCGTCCGCGTCTGTCAGTTTCTTTTCTGGTAATCTTTGCATATTCAGCACTGTAGTAGCCTGAAAAATACTTTATATCTGTTGAACTTCTGAACTGCAGCAATGTTGAATTTGAAATTTCATTCAGCATAAAGCGGCCCTTGTCGCTGAAGTTTTCGCCTTCAACAAGATAGTCGTTATTCTTGAATACAAAATAGGATCCGTCGCTGCTTTCCCAGGCAGGACCTTTTACGAGCGAATCTACACAGGCCTTTGATTTAGATTTATCCTGAGCAAATGCGTTTTTGGTAACAAGTTTTTTGTAATTTCCGTCCCAGAGAGTGCTCTCACCGATAATCATCCGCACGTCATCCTGGATTCGGATTCGGATTTCATCAATGGAAACAAGGGAAATATCAAAACGGCGCTGAAGGTTTTCGATTGATTTGTTTACCGAAGAAAAATACATTCCGTTGCGGCGGAGATTGCTGTTAAGCCATGAATATACTTCCTCGCTGTCTTCGTACTGGAAGATAATTTCGTGATTCAGGTAATCAAAAAAAATGTAGCGCATTGAAGTTCCGGCCGAGTCTGTCTTGTACCACAACCCGTCCAGAAACTTTGCAAAAGAAGCAACAGTTCCATCCTGAATTTTTGCAAGTTCCTTTGCGGCGATTCGGCTTCCTGTAACGCGCACCTGCCGAACCTGAGTATACTTACCCTCTTCTTCATTCCAGTCATACATTGTTTGAACCTGATCGAGCCTGCCTGAATTTTCCGAAGAATCCGAAGCATAAACCCATACAGGAAAACTTGCAGCCTTGGTCTGACTCAAAGCATAGGCTTCGTTGCGTTCAGACTGCTGGATAAAGATAGTACCGTCGGCTTCAAAGTCTCCGATCATTACAAGCTTAAACTGGCCTCCGCGCGGGCGGTTTCCGTTAAAAATTCTTAGCACTGAACGGCCGCTGTCAGTAACGCCCTGATAAACGAGGGATTTTTTGTGGTTGCCGATAACATCGATTCCGGTACAGGCAAAGGTTCGAAGCTGTGTGATGTTTGTCGCAAGCCATGCGGCACGGATATAAGAAGTTGTAGGCGGATTATAAAGACCTACAATCAGGACAAGGTACGGTCCTTTGGAAGTTTTTACTATATTAATCTGGTCATCAAAACCATCCCCGTCGATATCCATTATCACGATGTTGAGGAGAGTTTCGTCGTTTGCAAGTTCAATAAAAGAAGTCGGTGTAAAGTCTTCGTATTCATCTTCTTTTTTTTCTATATTTTCATCACCGTTTTCTACAAGGGGAGTAATTACGCGCGAGCGGGCAATTGTATCTTCCTTAACAAAAAGATTGCGGCCTATAAAAAAAAGCGCGAGCAGAGCGGCAATAACAACAAACACCGCAGGAATAAACTTCTTCATATTCCTGAATTATACATTTTTTATGTTGAGACAATCAAGGAATCAATTTTTAATAACTTATGCTTCGATTAACTTATGTCCAATCGGAAAATTTCGAGTTTTCACATAACAGCGAGAGTTAATCTGCCGTAAGCGAGGTTACGGCACAAACTCGCCTGAGCTTTGCTCACTGCGAGGTTTGTTGACGTGTTCTCGCTGAGAGGCAGATTTAAATTATGGGGATAATGTGAAAAACTCGAAAATTAACTTTTTGTTTACATTTTTTGCGTTTTGTTGACATTTAATGCAGATTCATATACCGTTTAAATATGAATCAGAACATTGCCGTTTTTGAAAAATATCCGATTCCAAAAGCCGTATTCAAGATGGCAACCCCGACAGTCGCAGGTATGATTGTTTCGGTTTTTTACAACATGGTTGACATGTTCTTTGTAGGACAAATCGGAGACCCGAACCAGGTTGCAGCAGTTAACGTTGCGACACCTGTATTTTTGTTTTTAATGGCACTCGGAAACATCTTTGGTATTGGCGGAACTTCATTTTTAAGCCGCGCACTCGGCGAAAAGGACTACGAAAAAGTTTCTTCAACAAGCGCCTTCTCTTTTTACGCAGGACTTGCCGCAGGAATTCTGGGCGGTGCCCTCCTCATCATCTTTATGACTCCGATTCTCCGCTCAGCCGGAACAAGCGAAAACACTTTTGCTTTTGCGCACGATTATCTGTTCTGGCTTAGCCTCGGCGGACCGTTCGTTGTTCTTTTTACCGTTTACTCAAACCTGATCCGCGGCGAAGGTTCTGCTACAGCATCGATGATCGGTTCAATGACCGGAACAATTACCAACATAATCCTCGATCCTATTTTTATTCTTGACAGCTTTCTTGGAATTCCATGTCTCGGACTTGGTGTAAGGGGAGCCGCAATGGCAACCGTAATCGGCAACATTGTTTCTGTAAGTTATTATCTTGTTCATGTAATTTTTAAGAGCCAGATTCTTACAATCAATCCAAAGTATGTAAAAAACATAAAGAAAACCTTCTTTGGAATCATTACAATCGGGCTCCCGGCATCTTTAACAAACATTCTTATGAGTTTGAGCAACATTGTAATCAACAAGTTCCTCGTAACTTACGGAGACGTGGCTGTTGCCGGAATGGGCATCGCAATGAAGGCCAACATGCTGGTTATCTTTATTCAACTTGGAACAGGAATCGGAATCTCTCCACTCGTAGGCTACAATTACGGTTCCAAGAACTTTAAGCGAATGAAGGGCGTAATCAAGTTTTCCGCAATGTGCAATATAATTTCCGGCCTGATAATCACAGCCTTCTATTTTGTATTTACGGAACAAATCGTGCACATGTTCATTTCAGGCGACAGCGACCTCGTTCACAAAACAATAGAAGCCGGAATCCACTGCCTCCGCGCACTGATGATTTCCGCACCATTTATCGGAATTCTCTTTGTGTTGAATTTTTCATTCCAGGGTATGGGAAAAGCCATTCCTTCGCTTTTGCTTGCAGTAAGCCGCCAGGGTCTGGTTTTCCTTCCTGCGGTTATCATATTAAATTCAATTATGGGCTTTCACGGCGTAATCCTTGCCCAGCCTATTGCTGACCTTTGTTCAATTATAATGGCAATCTG
>JAILFZ010000114.1 GCA_024697295.1 Treponema sp. | reverse complement strand
GAAAGACCGCTTTCCTGAGCTGCCAGGTCGATGATTTCTTTGTCATAAAATTTATAATTTAGCGTATCTGCGATTAATTTTCCGATAAGGCGTCCGCCTGAACCATATTCGCGGCTGATAGTGATAATAGATTTCATTTTGCTTTACCTCTAAAATGACTAATTTCTTATCAAAGATTATATCACAAGTTGACTCAAAAAAATGAATTAGAACAGCGAATTTAAAAGAAGACGTACTTTACGCCGGTCGAAATGTCAAACCATTTTGCGTCAGCTCCGCCCTGGCTGTCAGTTGGATGAGTCCATGTTGTTGAATTGGAATTACGATAATAAGTTTCGCCGCGGATTTCTTTGAGCAGAAAGTATGAAAAATCAAAATTAAGGCTGAGATTTCTATTGATATTGTAATTTAGGCCCGCATTGAATTTGAAGGCCTTAAAAAATCCTGCACTAATATCAGCATAATACATAGAATTCAGCGGGTGATAGTCCTCATTATACGTGTAAACATAAGGTGAAGCAGAAAAACCTGCTTTTAGAGTAAGTGGTCTGTCCAAAGTCCATTGTTCAGGAAGGGTATAATCCATGTTAAGTCCAACCCACACAAGATAGAGGTCGCGTTTATACGTTAAAACAGTTTCTGAAGAATCCCAGTTATATTCTGTAACATGTGAAGAATCAGAATCATTGTAAGGATAGTAATAATCTGTTTCAGGACCGGTAGTTACTGAATTTCCGTATGAGGCATGTCCGCCCTTAGCCGTAAATTTTGTTTCGCTCATTTCAAAGGCGGCAAAAGGATTAATATGAAGTACTTTTGCGATTACAAAATCCCAGCCTGCGTTTACGGAAAAGCCTAGATCATGGGAAATATAATTATCACTTTCTGAATAATTTGTAAGGTAATCATGGCCTGAAGTAGAAGTTACATAAGCGGAATAATTGTTGAACCAGTCGTAATCCTGTATCTTACCGCAGGCTGTCGGAAGTCCTGTCCATAAATTCAGCCCGAATTTAAAGGATTTATAGCCTGAGTCTACACCGAGAGAAAAATAATATTCTGGAGTAAACTGCCAGTCCAGGTAACTCAATTTATCATCAGAATAAATCGGATCTTTTAGAAAAACATATTCACCGATATCGCCGTTTTTGATTCCGAAAGATGGCCGGATTGCAAGCTTCCAGACACTTTCATAATCTGAATCATCGTAATTCAATATGACTTTTTTCTGGCCGCTTTCCTGGCTAAAAAGATTTGAATTCAACAAAAGTAAGGTAAAAAGGGCTGTTAAAATTATCTTTTTCATATAAACCTGCTTCTGGTTTTCTTAAATTTCCGGCTGGTCTTTCAGCGGGTCTACACCAAAAATGGCTGCCAGCTGCTTCCGGCTCGCTTCCATGTCCTTTTGATATGGGGCGGTAAAAGTAACTTTCTCTCCGGTTGCCGGATGGGTGAGTGTGAGCCTGTAAGCGTGAAGGGCAAGGCGGCTCAAAAGAGGACGCTCTGTTTCTGTGTCACCGTTCCAGCGTTTTTTTATGTCGCTCAGGCGGAGAGGCTTCTGGTTGCCGCTGTAGAGCGGGTCGCAGACGATTCCAAGTCCGAGCTGCTGCAAGTGGGCGCGGATTTGATGGGTTCGTCCGGTTTTAGGTTTGGCTTCTATCCAGCTGTATGGTCCGCAGTTTCCGATCAGACGAAATTCTGTAACGCAGGATTTTCCGTATTTTGAATTTGCAACGGTTCTGTGGCGGGCATCTCCATCCGGTAAAAGTTTGATGTTTACGGTTTGTGTCTGCCACAGCGGATGTCCGTTTACGAGGCAGTGGTAGGTTTTATCAACCTGACGGTTTTCAAATTGAAGCGAAAGATTTTTGTGTGCTTCTGGAGTTTTTGCGTAAATTACACAGCCGGAAGTGTCCCTGTCAATCCGGTGAACAGCGTAAAGCCGGCCAAATTCTTTTTCTGCAAGCAGGTCCAGTCGTGGAGCTGTCTCGTCATAGCGGTCAGCGGCAATTAAGAGGCCTGAGCGCTTGTTCAGAACAACGATATCGTCGTCATTGTAAATTACTGTGTAATTAGCGGTTTGTTTCATTCCATTCATTATAATGGAAAAACATAGAAATGAAAATTGAATTTCCTGCAGATTGTGAAGCATCACCGGGACAATAAACTATAAAAAATTGATATTCAAAATGACATATTGACGAAAAGTGTCAAAGTCGACTATCATTGAGGAGTGAGGTGAAATTTATGATTATCAAACCAATGATTCGCAGTAACATTTGTATTAATGCTCACCCAATCGGATGCGCTAAGGATACTCAGAACCAGATTGAATATGTAAAATCACAGAAAGCAAAACGTGGAACTAAAACAGCAAAGGAAGGCGGATACGCACCTAAGACTGTTCTCGTACTTGGTTGTTCTACAGGCTATGGTCTTGCAAGCCGCATTTCTGCCGCATTTGAATTTGGCGCAGATACCATCGGTGTTTCTTTTGAAAAGGAACCTACAGAAACAAAGGGTGGAACTCCAGGATGGTACAACAACAAGGCTTTTGATACAGAAGCACAGAAAGCCGGTCTTAAAACTGTAACATTCAACACAGACGCATTCAGCGACGAATGCCGCCAGACTGTCATCAACCAGGTTAAAGAATGGAATACAAAATTTGACCTTATTGTATACAGTCTTGCAAGTCCTGTCCGCACAGACCCTGAAACAAAGGTTATGTACCGCTCAGTAATCAAACCTGTTGGTAAAGTTTACGGCGGTCCTGCCCTCGACATGATGACTGGAAAAATCAGCCAGATGTCTGCTGACCCGGCTGAAGGTGACGAAGTTGCAAACACCATCAAAGTAATGGGTGGTGAAGACTGGGCACGCTGGATTAAACAGCTCGGTGATGCCGGTGTTCTTGCAGAAGGCTGCCGCACAGTAGCTTACTCATACATTGGCCCGGATCTTACACACGCAATCTACCGCGACGGTACTATCGGTCACGCTAAACAGGATTTGGAAAAAACTGCTCACGAAATCGACGCAGTTCTTGCTAAAAACGGTGGTGCAGCTTATGTTTCTGTAAACAAGGCTCTCGTAACACGTTCTTCAGCAGTAATTCCTGTAATTTCTCTCTACATGAGCTGTCTGTTCAAGATTATGAAGGCAAAGGGAACTCACGAAGGCTGTATCGAACAGATGGAACGCCTTTTTGCAGAACGTCTCTACACAGCAGACAAAAAAGTTCCGACAGATAACGAAGGACGTATCCGTGTTGATGACCTCGAAATGGATCCTGATACACAGAAAGAAGTTAACGAACTTATGTCAAAAGTTACAGAAGAAAACGTTAACGACATCACAGACCTTGCAGGAATCCGCCACGACTTCCTTGCAACAAACGGTTTTGATATCCAGGGCGTTGACTACTCAAAAGAAGTTGAACGCATGGACGTTATCTGCTAATTAAGAATTAACAGTTATGAATACGGGGCAGTTTTTTCTGTCCCGTTTTTTTTGCGCCCCCCTGCCTGCAGAGGCAGGCAGGGTCGTAGTACTCCGCACTCGGTAACCCTCGGTCCACTGGACTGCCTGCGGCATGCTCCGTGTTACTGGCGCGGTTTTATTTTAGAACTCTTTCTGCTATAATCGAAGCATGTATAAATTCAACAGAAAGACTTTTGCTGCTCTTATTTTTACACTTCTTTTAATTATTCCTGCTTTTTCAAAAGATTTTACTTCCAGAAAATTTTTGTGGCGTGGAGTTCCTGGAATGGAAACCCAGATCCGCGACACTGTTTTATATTATTGCCCGGCTAAAACTGAAAGCCCGGCCCCGGCTGTAATTATCTGCCCGGGGGGCTCCTATCACCACCTTGGAATGAAGTACGAAGGTTTTGCCAGCGCCCGCTGGTTCAATTCAATCGGAATAAACGCATTTGTCCTTCAATACCGTGTAGCATACAATGAACATCACTATCCGGATCAGCTGCAGGATATCCAGATGGCAATTCATGACGTAAGGCGCAACGCCGGAACCTATCGTGTTGACCCGGACAAGGTTGGCGTAATCGGCTACAGTGCAGGCGGCCACCTTGTCACAATTGCGGGTGCATTCAGTAAACGTGATACGTTAAGCCCGCTCGGCGTAAGTGTAACTGAGAGTTTGAGACCTGACTTTGTAATGCCTGTTTATCCGGTTGTAAGCATGCAGGACGACATTGCACACAGATGGAGCCGAAAGAGTCTGCTTGGTCACCAGTGGGACCGCCCGAACGCAGTAAAGGGCTGGAGCATTTTTAATCCCTGGGGCCACGCATACAGCCAGGAACTGAAAGACGCTTTTTCGATGGAAAAACAGATTCCTTCTGATATGCCGCCGGTTTTTCTGCTTGCCTGCCGCGATGACCCGGTTGTAATGTATGAAAACTCTGTAAGGCTGGACAAGGCTTTGACAGAAAAAGCGGTTAATCATGTTTTTGT
>JAILFZ010000142.1 GCA_024697295.1 Treponema sp. | reverse complement strand
AAATGTAACTCTTTATAAAAGTTCTTGTTTTATATAATATATGTATATGAAAAAAGCATTATTCGTTTTGATGAGCGCTCTTAGCGGGGCTCTTTTTATTGGTTGTTCAAGTACAAAAGTAATCAACATTGCTGATTTGTCACCGGTTGCGATTGTTAACGTTGCTGCAAATCAGACGCTTCCCTATTATTCGGATGAAACCCGGGAAGACGAGTACGGTGATGATGAAGGTGTTTTAACTGTTACAGTTAATAAATTCCTGGCAAAAGAAAACCCGGAATTTTTAACAAGGCTAGACCGTGTAGATTACGCCGACGAAGTTCTCGCAAAAACCCTTGTAGAAATTGCCGGTTGTGAAGTAGTTGATAAAGACAAGGTTATCGACAGCGATACATATAAATCTCTGGGAAACAGTCCGCTCGCTTTGCTTGACACACGCTGCCGCGCAATCGACTACAAAGTTTTTTATGACATCAACGGTAAAAAAGCCCGTCTTCTGGAAAAGGAAGTTGGAGCAAAAAGTCTCGTCCTTCTTGAATTCAAGTTTAATAAAATGCTTATGAAGGGCAGTAAATTAAGTGGTAAGCTTGGTGGCAGAGCAGAAATGACTGCAAAAGTTTATGATGATAAGGGTAAACTTATAATCAATAAAGATTATCTTTCTACATCATTTGATACAATTGAAATTTCAAAGCTCAATTACGACAGGGACGCACTTGTTGAGTTGTTCCCGCCGTTAATTGAAAATCTGATTAATCAGTTTGTTCTGGATTGTGTTAATTAGAAGACACCCAGTCTACCGCAAACATGTTGATTAATGTTTTGGAAAGTTCTCCATACAAATCAACAAGTTCAGCGTGGTCGTAACCGCGGCCTCTCACTTTGATACGCTCAGCACCGTCTGCAGCGTATTTTTTTTCTGCAACTTTTTTGCCCTGCTGATCCATCATAGTAACTCTCAGTTCACCGTACGGTGCAATCTCGCCGTAGCTGCGGTTACCTTCCATTACTTTTTTGTTAAACTGGAATGAAAGAATAAAGCCGCAATCGGCATTTACTTCCTTTAGGATTTCGCGGCAGTTGAATTTACTTATCTGGGTCAAATTATGATAGTCGCTTGCTGCAGTTGATGACTGTAATAATTTTAAAACTCCACCACCAATCATTTTATATTTTTTTGAATTAACTACAGTTTCTTTATCAAGAATCTGAACTCCGGCTATTTCTGCCATTATGTCGCGGAAAGAGGATTCTGCATCGTCCAGACGTTCCTGTGCAGAGTTTAATTCCGGGTCGGTGTTGCCGGTCATATTATGAAGAGCCTGAGTCAAAATGCCTTCACCGGTATTTTCTTTTTTGCCGTCAGATTCTCCCGAACCTTTTGGAACATACCATGGAAGTGCAGAATTCGATCGAAGTGAGAAAATTGCTCCGGTTTTGTACGGAGTAAAATCAACTTTGTTAGAAGAGCATCCTGTCATAAAAAGAACAGGAAGGGCGATTAGAAGTGTTAAAATCTTTTTCATAGCAAAAGTATACATAAAAATTATAAATATAAAAAGTCTTTCTAATAATGGAAAACCGTCTTCTTATGAATTTTATCCGAATGAAATTCTTCTTTCAAACTTTGATTAGATTTGTTTTGAATAAGATTTTATGCTACTGAAACAACATCCTCTGTGTTGTAAACAAAACCATGTTCATACATATATTCAGGGGCACAATCGATTTCGCCATTATTACAGGTTACAATTTCATATTCTATTTTGGGGTTTTCGTAAACTTCGGGATTCTTTAAAGGTTCAAAAACTTCTCCCTCAAGAAGTGTTGTATCAAAAAGTTTTGTAACTCCGTTTGAAAACTTTAACAGGTAAACACCACTGTACATATGCCTTACTTCTAGAACAGTCAACATAGGCTCTGGATTATCTGAATATATAATTCCATTTTCTTCATGCATATATTTACCTCCTATGAATCAATCTTATTAAAGTGCTTATTCTGAACGATGAAAGGGTTATTTGTGATAGTGAGTTTTGCAGGAAACTATATGTAAATCACCATTTTCGTCCAGCCGATACACAAGGCGGTCTTCATCTGTGATTTCCCTGCTCCAATATCCAGACAGGTCGTGTTTTAACGCTTCGGGCTTACCAAGACCTTTGTCGGCTCCGTTGCGTTGTATGTCATTTATCAGCCTGATAATTTTCAGCAGAATCTTGCGCTGGTTGTTTTCAACTAGCTGAGTCAGGTCTGCCATTGCATTTTGAGTCCAAACTATATTCATTTTGATTCTGCCATTGCTTCCAGTTCATTCATTGGAATACTTTTTGTTTTGCTAGATTTGTCCTGCGCGATTGATTCCCGCAGAAATTTCATATTCTCTTCTGAATAAAACGGATTCGCGTTGATTTCAAAAGGTATCCTCTGCTCCCGAACAACTTTTTTGGCAAACATATTGAACACCGAGGAAACAGAAAGCCCTATTTCATCACAAAATTTGTCGAAACCAGCTTTTGTTTCATCTTCCATACGAATGCTTAAACTTGTCATATTGCTGCCTCCTGCTATCAAATATATATCACTTTGCTGGCAAATTCAATGCATATTGCATTATTCTAACCAAAATAAACTTGCATGAGGCTTTTATAAAGTATTGCTGTTTTTTCCAGAGACTTCTGCACAGCAAATTTTGATTTGATGTAGGGTCCATTAAACAGCCAAAAAGCCTGTCAGATACGTTTTCTGTGTCTGACAGGCTTTGTAATTAAATTCATTCTTTCCAATTGGGAAGCTACTGTTTCCCATGAACACCCTAACTGGTGGGCTATAGCTCGTTTCGATTTTCCTTCGAGCCATTGTTTTCTTATAAAGTCCTCATATTTGGTTAACTTATAGGACTTTGACTTCTGGCCCTTTCGTCTGCCAATTTGTTTACCGTCACGCCGGGCCCGTTCAAGAGCGACCTTAGTCCGCTGGCTTATCAGCTGACGCTCAATTTCCGCTGCAAGACCAAACGCAAAAGAAATGACTTTACTGGAAATATCATCAGACAGCCTGAAGTTGTCCTTGATGGTCCACAGTGCAACTTTTTGTTCAAGAAAAAAATTAAGCGTATTCATAATCATTAAAAGTGAACGCCCCAGTCTTGAAAGTTCTGTACATATAATCAAATCACCTTCCTTGCAGTTTTCCATGATTATTTGGCCAAGTTTGCGTTGTTGTGGGGATTTAGTGCCGCTTATAACATCTTCAATCCAGCTGTCAACAATCAGATTTTCTCTCTGACAAAAGTTCTGAATTTCCATTTTTTGATTCTGCGTGTTCTGATTGTCTGTGGAAACACGAATATACCCGTAAACCATTATGTCCTCCTGAAGTTGTACAATCTTT
>JAILFZ010000139.1 GCA_024697295.1 Treponema sp. | reverse complement strand
AGGCGCTCAGATTCCTGCACGTATTGCAACAGCAAAGGCTCTCCTTGCAAAAGTTGCAGCGGCCGCTGACGGAATGATTGAAAGCACAAGCCTTTCAGCAGACGAACAGAATGTAATTTCTGTATTTGCAAAAAAACGCGGGGCACAGGACAGCGCATTCAAAATCATCGAACGCGAAACTGTAATCTATAAATTGACTTCTGACGCTAAAGCAGTTGCAGAAGGACTTAAAAAGGCCGGAATTACCGGTAACGAAATCGGTGAACTTACACCAAAAATGCTCGAATCAGGCGAATGGAAAAACGGTACATTCCGCGGATACAACATTGCAATTCCGCCGGCACGTATCATTCCGGGACGTACAAATCCATACGTACAGTTCCTTGAACACGTTAAAGACAAGCTGTGTTCACTTGGATTCAAGGAATTTGACGGTCCGCTCGTAGAAACAGAATTCTGGAACGGCGATGCTTTGTTCATGCCGCAGTTCCACGCAGCACGTGACATTCATGACGTATATCGAATTAAAAACCCTACACACGCAAAAAAAATTGAAGAACCATATCTGTCAAACGTTGCAGCTGTTCACCAGAATGGCGGCAACTCAGGAAGCCGCGGCTGGAACTACACTTTTGACCACGAATTTACACGCCGCCTTGTTCTGCGTTCGCAGGGTACAGTTTTGTCAGCCCACCAGCTGCACAAGGCAGAAATCCCGGGCAAATACTTTGGTATCGCACGCTGTTTCCGCTACGACAAAGTAGACGCAACACACCTGTCAGACTTCTATCAGACAGAAGGAATCGTACTTGGCGAAGATGTAAACCTCCGCACATTGCTCGGCTTTTTGGAAATGTTTGCTAAGGAAGTTGCAGGCGCAACAGAAGTTAAATATGTTCCGGGTTACTTCCCGTTCACAGAACCATCAGTAGAAGTTCATATCAAACACCCTGTTCTGGGATGGTTTGAACTTGGTGGTTCAGGTATTTTCCGTCCTGAAGTAACTAAGGCAATGGGCATTGATGTTCCAGTAGCAGCATGGGGTATCGGTATTGACCGTATGGCTTTGATGGCTCTCGGCCTTAACGATTTGCGCGAATTGTTCAGTGAAAACATTGAAGAAGTTCGTTTGAGAAAAGCAAGATTCTAATTATTTGGCATATTGCATGAGGGTATAATCGAGGAGTTTTTTACATAAAAGCTCTTCGCCGCCCTTGCAAAAGGCGCTGACGAAGGGGCGGCCGATTAAAACGCGGTCCGCTCCAAAAGCCATGGCGGTGGCAATGTCGAGGGCACTTCTGATTCCGCCGTCCACCCAGATTTCTTTACAATAAGGTCTTAATTCATCCCCATAATTCTGCAAAAATTCAGCGGTACTTCCGATACGTGTTTCTACGCGGCCACCGTGATTTGAGATGTATGCGATATCAGGCTGCACTTCTTTTACAAGTTGAATGTCTTCTGTGTTAAAAATCCCTTTGATTGCAAAGAGAAGGCCCTTTTTTTGGAGGGCTTCTTTAATTTGAATCAGTTGTCCTGCAGTCTTTTTTTCCAGGGGAATAAGATTTTTCATCGTTGAAATATTGAATGAATCGATGTCGATTCCGATGGCTTTTGCGTAAGGAGAAGCAAATTCAACATGTTCAAGAATTTTTGAATTTTCAAAGGGCTTTATAAAGAAGGACGCTTTAAATTCCTTATCGTTTTTCTGGATTTTTTTAACCGCTTCGATTCCAAATTTGATTTTTTCGTCCGGAAAACCGTCTCCAACGCAGATATCAAGGCCCACATTGTGCGCTGCGCTAAACATTTGTGTGTAATAATCGCGTTCATCTGAAAAACCAATATTTTCCTGGGCGCCTGTAATTGGTGCCATACTGATTTTTGGAATTCGTTCTGCGACAGGGCGCTCTAAAAAGTTTACAAAAACGAGAGGGTTTTCTTTGCGCAAAACTTCCCAGCCGTCGCAATTGAGTCGAAAATTGATGTTACGGTTAACGCCACCCATTCCCGGCATCTGGCCGATACAGCCGGTTCCGTTGCAGGTAGTGCAAAAATGGCATTTAAAATTGTTGAGAGCCACGTTCAAATTCCTTAAAAATATTATATCCGGGCGCACAGATGTTTACAAGAAAACTTCCTAAACTTAAAAATTTGCACGCCGATAATGTATAAGTAGAATTGATTGAAATTTCAATTTTGGAGAACTGATGAAAAACAATGTTAAGATAAACACAGTTGCAGGCGTAATTCTTTTTGCCCTTGCCGCAGTGTTTTCGATTTCGCTGCTTTTAGTTTTATTTGATTTTGGCGGGATGAGCCCTGCCCACAACACATATCTTTATCAGGTAGGAAAGATGTTTGCCGGAGTTTACGGCATTTGTTCTGCGCTGATTCCTGTGTTCCTGTTTGTAAGTGCTGTAATGTGCTTTACGACAAAGTGGCGCACACGTACCGGTGTAATTCTGCTCGGTTCAGTTATTCCATTTTTTACTTTAGATGCTCTTGAACACATCTGCCGCTTGCTTGCAAAAGAAAATGCCGGCGATATTCTCATAATGAAACTTGTTGCCGCAGTTTTGACCGGCGCAATTATTGTCGCAGTTGAATATTTACTTCTTGCAATCGTCGGAGAAGCAATTGAAAACCATCAGGGCGATTCAGAAGAATCAGGTGAAGAAGCAAGCGATGAAGAAGAATCCGCAGAAGATGAATATTACGGTTCTGACAGCGTAAATGATTCTTACATGCCGGGCGAAACCGTGATTTCTGACAGTAATGAGGGTTACTTAAAGGAAGAGAGAACAGAAATTCCTAAAAATCCTGTAAAATACACACCGCTCAAGCGCTTTAACATCAAGGACCTCGAAGTTCCGGTTGAATACGAAGAGAAAAACGAGGTTGAATTTACAGACGAAACAATTACACATGACGAAGTGCCTTCTGGCGCAGATGTAAGCCAGTATGCGGAACAGGTAGAAAACCCTGTCAAAACGCTCCAGGCAGAAGATCCGAGTGTTATCACAGATGAAAGCGATGTAGAAGCAGCTGATACCGAGCAAACTCCGGTTGAAGGCGAAACAACTGACGACGCGAACGAAGCAGATTCTGACGGAAGCGAAGTTTCCGTCGAAGAGGGTCATACAGAAGATATTGAAAACGAAGGCCCGGACCCGAGCGAAGAGGTCCCGGACGAAGAGCCTTCTCCGTTTGACCACATTTTTGATGCTCAGGAGCGCCGCTACAAAGAAGATACTGACGGAAGCGAAGTTTCCGTCGAAGAGGACCATGCAGGAGATATTGAAAACGAAGACCCGGACCCGAGCGAAGATGTCCCTGACCAGGGATGGTCAGCTACAGCGGATAATGACGGAAGCAACGCTTCCGTCGAAGAGAGCGAAACAGGAGGTTTTGCGAGCGAAGATGTCCCGGACGAAGAGTTAATGCAGGACGAACTCGAGACTTCAGACGATACTGATGATTTACTCTACGACGACAGGATTGGAATCACAGACGACACTGATATTCCATATAATGAATACGATGAAGGCGAAACTCAGGCAGTAAAAGACTTCTTCTCAGACAACGAGCTTATACCGGAGACAACTGAAGATGACGGAAGTGTTGTTTTGGACGAAGTAGTGCCGGAAGCAGAAGACGCAATGGAGCCGGTACAGGAAGAAAGCATTCCTGAAGAAGATATAGAAGAAGAAACAACTGTTGACTTTGGTGACGCAACAATCAGCACAGAAATTGAAGGTCAGGAAGGCGACGACCTTTCGGACTTTGTAGAAAAACGTAATTCAAGTTTTGACAAGATTTTTACTCAGATGAGCGAAGACGCCGCACAAAACCCGGTCGTAGGCGATGAAGAAAGTTTTGACGATGACCTTGACAGCCTCTTTGGCGAAGACAATCCGGATGAAGAAGTCAGCGGGGAATCAGCAGATGAACGACAGTTTGATCCGACTGCCGAACCTGTAGTTGATGCTAATGGCGTTGCTTACGGAACAAGTGTTCCATTCAACACGGAAGATATCAGTTTTGAAGACGTGGCAAAAGCCAGAAAGAATATTAATTCTGTAAAGAATGCAAACAAGAGCGCCGTTTTGAATGATAGCGCTGACCTTGCAGAAAAACTTGCGCCTGTAGAACAGCTCGCCGAAGAAGAAAAGCAGATTGAAAAACCGGTTGAAAAACCAAAGCCGCGCCTTAAGATGAGCGACTACAAAATTCCGACAGATATTTTGACAACCTATGAAAACGGTGAATATTGGGTTGTGGATGATGCAACAAGGGCCGCAGCAGAAGACTTAAAGGAAACTCTCAAGGAATTCAATATTGAAGCTGAAGTTACTGGCATCCGCAAAGGACCTGTAGTTACAATGTTTGAAATTCTCCCGGCGCCGGGCGTTAAACTGAGCAAAATTGTAGCCCTTCAGGACAATATTGCACTCCGCCTGGCTGCAAGTTCGGTTCGTATTGTTGCGCCGATTCCCGGAAAGCATGCGGTTGGTATCGAAGTTCCAAACGCAGACCGCTCGGTTGTAAGTTTTAAGGAAATTGTTGAAGAAGCAAATCCTGCATTCGACAAGATGGCAGTTCCTGTAATTCTTGGAAAAGACATTTCCGGTGAACCTCAGATTATCGACCTTGCAAAAACTCCGCACCTTCTGATTGCGGGTTCAACTGGTGCCGGTAAATCAGTTTGTGTAAACAGTATGATTCTTTCGATTTTGTACAAGAGAAGTCCAAACCAGGTAAAACTGATTCTGATTGACCCGAAAATCGTTGAATTAAAACTTTATAACGATATTCCGCACCTGTTGACTCCGGTAATTACCGAACCAAAACGCGCTCTCCAGGCACTTCAGTACTGTCTGTGCGAAATGGAACGCCGTTATGCTTTGCTCGACGGAATGGGAGTTCGTGACATTACAAGTTACAACCGCCGTATTACTGAACGCAAAGTTATGCAGGAAAAACTTCCGTACATCGTAATTATCATTGATGAATTTGCGGACCTGATGGCCACAACAGGCAAGGAACTTGAATCCAATGTTGCCCGCCTTGCCGCAATGAGCCGTGCAGTTGGAATTCACCTGGTACTTGCTACACAGCGTCCTTCTGTAAACGTAATTACCGGTTTGAT
>JAILFZ010000115.1 GCA_024697295.1 Treponema sp. | reverse complement strand
CAGGTTCAACTTTGTTCTTGTTTATAAGGCTCTTTTTTACTATAATGGATTATTCTAAAATCGCTTAATTAAATGAGGTTTTTATGCTAACGTTAAAATTCGGTGGTACATCAATGGGCTCTGCCCGACGAATTCTTGATTCTGTAGAAATTATGACTGAACGCGCCAAAAGCGGCCGTATCAGTGTTGTAGTTTCTGCCGTTGCAGGGGTTTCTAACAGTCTTCAGGCCGCAATCGACGGCTGTGTGGAAGGAAAGCAGCCTTCTGTCTTTATTGATTCCATCCGAAAAACCCACGCCGACATCTGTGCCGAACTCCACTCTGTGGTTAAGGGCTTTGACGCTGCAAAGGTTATGCAGTCTCTTCAGGGAGAATTTGAAGAACTTGAACGTCTTCTTGCCGGTGTTACCTCATTTGGCGAGTGTCCAAAATCAATTCACTGCCGCATCATGGGAAAGGGGGAACTTTTATGTGTTCCAATCGTAAATGCTGTTCTTCTTGCTAAAAAACAGCGCGTCCTCCTTCTGGACAGCCGCAAATTCATTTTTACAACAGGCGACCAGAAAGAAGGTGACCCTGATTATGCACGCACTGCCGCTGCCCTTGCAAGCTATCGTGACGGTGCAGAACCTGATCAGGCTCAGATTCTTCTCTTCCCGGGCTTTGTATGTTCATGGATTAAAAACAGCGAGAGCGAACCTGTAATGGGTCTTATGGGGCGCAACGGTTCAGATTTCAGTGCCGCAATAATCGGTTCGGCCCTTGGTTCAGAAAAAGTTGAATTCTGGACGGATGTTGACGGAATCTACACTGCTGACCCGCGCATCGTTCCTGACGCAATTCTCGTAGACGACATGACTTACGAAGAAGCAATGGAACTTTCATTCTTCGGTTCAAAAGTATTGCATCCAAAAACTCTCGCTCCTCTTGCTGCAAAAGGCATCGAAGCATGGAGCCTTAACAGTCACAATCCGAAAGCCCGCGGAACCCGCATCGGAAAAGGTCCTTTTGACTCAGAAAAAAATGTCGGACCGGTTCGCGGTATTTCGTGCCTTAAAAACATTGCCCTTATCTCAGTAAGCGGCTCCGGAATGAAAGGCAAAACCGGTATGGCAAGCCGTGTATTTTCAACTGTAAGCCGCGCCGGAATCAGCATGCTTTTGATTACACAGTCTTCTTCCGAGTACACAATTTCGTTCTGTGTAAAACAGAGCCAGGCTGTTCTTGTAAAAGACGTTCTTACAGCAGAATTTAATTTTGAAATCCGTGACGGTCTTGTTAACCCGATCGACGTTGTAGAAAACGTAGCAGTTGTCAGCATTGTCGGTGACGGAATGAAGCAGAACCGCGGTATCGCAGGAAAGTTCTTTGACGCACTTTCAAGCTGTGGAGTTAACATTCTTGCAATCGCACAGGGCTCAAGCGAACGCTCAATTTCTACTGTTGTAAACGGTGAATTTGGCGATGTTTCGGTAAAAGCCGCCCACCGCTTCTTCTTTAACACAACCCAGACAATCGAAGTCTTTGCCTTTGGTGCCGGAACAATCGGCGGTACTCTTCTCGACCAGATTTGCCAGCAGCATGACAAACTCCTTGCCCAGAATATTGACATCAAGGTTTGCGCAATCAGTTCCCTTGAAGGCATGCTCCTCGAAAAGGACGGTGTTGACCTTAAAAACTGGCGTACAAACATTACAAAGAGCAATAAAAAGGCAAACCTCGACGAAATCCTGGAGTTTGTTGCAAAAGAAAAACCTCTCAACCCGATTTTTGTTGACTGCACTGCAAGCTATGATCTGCCGGAACGCTATCTCGACATCCTCAATGCGGGAATGAATATTGCAACTCCAAACAAGCGTGCAAATTCAATGACAATGGACTTCTACCACAAACTCCGCGAAACAGCAAACAAAAACAAGTGCCGCTTCCTCTACGAAACAAACGTAGGTGCGGGACTTCCAATCATCGATACTCTCCAGAACCTGTTTAAGTCTGGTGATAAACTTACAGAATTCAACGGAATTATGTCCGGTTCCCTTTCATTCATCTTTGGCGAACTTGACCAGGGAGCTAAGTTCAGTGAGGCTGTTAAAAAGGCCCGTGAACTGCGCTACACAGAACCTGATCCACGCGATGACCTTAAAGGCACAGACGTTGCCCGCAAGGCCCTCATCATCGCACGCGAAGCCGGAATGGAAATCGAACTTAACGACATCAAAATGAATTCAATCTTCCCTAAGGATTTTTCTATCGAAGGCACTGTTGATGAATTTATGGCACGCCTTCCCGAAATCGATTCTTACTTTGAAAAGAAGATGGCAGACCTCAAGAAGCAGAACAAGGTTCTTCGCATGGGAGCTTCAATTGTAAACGGAAAAGTCAGCGTAGGTATGCTTGAAGTTGGAACCGACGATCCTCTTTACGGCGTACGCGGCGGCGAAAACGCTTTTGTATTTAAAACCGAGCGCTATACTCCAATTCCTCTTACTGTACGGGGTTACGGTGCAGGTGCCGGCGTAACGGCTGCAGGTGTCTTTGGCGACATTTTGCGAACTGTAAGTTTTAACCCGGCAAATTAGTATTACGGAGATTTTAGAAGTGGTAATTGTACTCAAAAAAGATATATCCGAAACTGAAAAATCGAATTTAAAGTCATTGTTGAATTCACGTTCATTCAAGTTGAATGAAGTTAAGGGTGAAGAATCAACCATCCTTGCAGCAGTTGGAAAACTTGCAATGGATGTCCGCGAAGTTGAAGTTATGCCTGGTGTTGAAAAGGTAATTCCTATTTCAAAACCGTACAAAATGGCATCCCGCGAATTCAAACCGGAAAATACAATCGTAGAAATTCCAAACAACCGCGGCCAGATAATACGTGTCGGTGGAAGCCGTCTCGTTTCTATCGCAGGCCCGTGTGCTGTAGAAAGCCGCCAGCAGATGCTCGATGCCGCTGCAGCAGTTGCCGCAAGCGGGGCAGTAATGCTTCGTGGCGGTGCATACAAGCCGCGTACTTCTCCATATTCATTTCAGGGGCTTGGAGAAGAAGGCCTCAAATACTTAAAGGAAGCAGGCGAAAAATACGGACTTCCTGTTGTAACAGAAATTGTTGCTTCCGAATACATTCCTGTAATGAAGGACTATGTTGACGTTTACCAGGTTGGTGCACGCAACATGCAGAACTTTGAACTTTTAAAGAGACTTGGGGCACTCGGAAAGCCGGTTATTTTAAAGCGCGGTTTATCTGCAACAATCGAAGAGTGGCTCATGTCCGCCGAATATCTTCTTTCTTCAGGAACCGACAAGGTAATTCTTTGTGAACGCGGTATCCGCACTTACGAAAAAGCAACGCGCAATACACTGGACCTGAGCGCAATTCCTGTTTTGCGTTCAATGACACACCTTCCGATCATCGTAGATCCAAGTCACGCACTCGGTGTACGCGATAAAATTCCGCCGATGGCTCTGGCGGCCTGTGCAGCCGGTGCAGACGGTATCATCGTAGAAGTTCACTGCCATCCTGAACAGGCACTTTCTGACGCTGCCCAGGCATTGTATCCGCAGCAGTTTGATAAAATTATGCGTGATATGGAAGCCCTCGCTCCGGTTATCGGACGGGAAGTTGCTCACATTCGCCCGGAACCTGCCAAAAAGCCTAACGCAATTGAACGTGTGCTTGGCAAAAACAGGGGAGAAAAACCTGTTTGTGTTTACAGCGGAAACAAGGGTGCCTTTGCAGAAGCCGCAGTTGAACGTTACTTTGACGGCACTGTAAAAGCAGAACCAGTCGCTTCATTTACAGAAATTTTTCAGGCAGTTGTTGACGGAAAGGCCGATTTTGGTATGGTTCCAATCGAAAATTCAACAGCAGGCTCTGTTTATGAAAACTATGACAACCTCACACGTTTTGAAGACGTATCAATTTGCGGCGGAATCACGCTCCGTATCCAGCACGCCCTGCTGGCACCAAAGGGTGCAACACTCGAAACCATTAAAAATATCTACAGCCACCCGCAGGCAATGAGCCAGTGTTCAGCATTCCTCGAAAAACATAAGGATTGGGCGCATATCGATTCAATTTCTACCGCAACAGGAGCAGAAACAGTTGCATCCAAAAAATCAGTAGAAAACGCAGCAATCGCAAATGAGCGCAATGCAAAAATCTACGGGCTTGAAGTTATCAGCGACAGCATCGAAAACGACCCGAACAACTACACGCGCTTTGTTGTAATCGAAGCAAACCACGTTGCAACTCCGCAGTTTGGTGAAGACCCGAATGCTGACAAGGTAAGTTTTGTATTCAGTACAAAGAACGAGTCAGGCGCCCTTTATGACTGTCTTGGTGTATTCAAAAAGCACGAACTCAACCTTAACCGCCTTGAGTCACGGCCGATTGCAGGCAAACCGTGGAGATACTGGTTCTACGCCGATGCCATTATCGACCGTCAGAACATTAAGAATTCAAAAGAATATATCGGAGACGTTTTAAAAGAATTAAAGGCCGCTGCTGAAGATGTACGCCTTTTGGGTGTATACTCAGATATGGGATACTAATAAAATCGTGCAGCGCCGCTAACGCGGAGTTTATAAGGAGTTTATAAAGGAGTTTTTATGGAACGCTATGTACTTTCAGTTTTGGTAGAAAATAAGGCAGGTGTATTGAGCCGTGTTTCGGGCTTGTTCAGCCGCCGTGGTTATAACATTGATTCGCTGACAGTGTGCGAAACTTACAATGCAGGTCAGTCACGCATGACAATCGTAGTTCAGGGAGATGAATACATCCTCGAGCAGATTGAAAAACAGCTTTCTAAACTTGTAGAAGTAATTTCAATTTCTCACTGTGCAAAAGAATCCACCTGCGAACGCGAAATGGTTTTAATTAAGGTAAACGCTGCCGGAAGTGACCGCGCAATTATTATTGAAACCTGTAACATCTTCCGCGCCCACATCGTTGACGTTGCTCCAAACACAGTAATCGTTGAAGCAACAGGAAGTGAAGACAAAATTTCAAGCCTTATCCGACTTCTTTCTCCATACGGAATTAAAGAACTCGTACGCACCGGTCTAACGGCAATGGGCCGCGGCGAAGAGATAATGCAGTAATTGTAAAAAGAGCGCCTGGAATAATGAATAAAAGAATCGTCTTAAAGACAGTTTATTCAATTCTTTTTGTTTCTCTTTTTTCCTGTTTTACTTCGTGTTCCGGCAAGTTGAACCTTGCCCTCAAGGTGCCGGGCTATGATGCAACAGAAAGTGATTTTATCACGCAGTCCGGCAGCAAAGGTTTTAAAACTTTCAGGTTTTCCGAAAACACGATCAAGGCTGTCAGGGACATTTTTGCCCGAAACCGCGCCCTTGCACTGAGTCTGACTTTTTATGTTGACCGCGCAAACGGGATGATTTCTCAGATTGGCGTTTTGACGGAAGAGGATGTAAAAAACAGAATTATTGGTTCAGATATTTTAAAAACTCATCCGGCTGTAAGCGTCCGTTTTTCAGAGTTTAAAGACAAAAGCCTTAATGTGGTGATTTGTTTTGAAAAGGAAGGCACTGTTCCACAGGGCTTTTTTGTAAGCTCTTTCCGGGGCGTAAAACTTTTGAATGCAGAAGTTACAGACGCAACTGTCGGCTGGGACTTTTCTTCTTCAACTCCGATGTATGCTTTTGCCCCGAACGGCGGGCTTCTTGACCCATCTCATCCTGTAATTGATTTTTCTGCTGTAAGCCGAACTTTTGCTTCATACAACAGCGACACCGATTTGCTTCCGGTTATCAGCGTTCAGTTTTGTGAGGGCGAATCAAAGAATCCTGTTCAGCTGACGGTTGGCGGCGAGAGAATGACAGTGCGTCACGGCGAGTCAAATTCAATTACTATTCCTCTTGCGTGCCTTAAAAATCCTTTTTCGACTCTGGAAGTTGTAGACGGAGCAGACCAGATTCAATCGATTCTGCTGAAAAAGGCAGATTTATCCCTGCTCGAATTTTCATCGGCTAAAAAACGAAATGCAATCCGCCCGTACATAGTTGACCCCGGTCTGATTATAGACTGGCCAAAAACTTACTGGCGTTCAAACGACTATGAACTTTTTGAATGGGACCGCTTCAAGGGCGTTTTATTTTTTGATACATTGAATTATAAAGTTCAGGACGATTTTTTTAAGAGGCTTGCCTTTTTTGTTGAAAAGCGCGGTTACAAGGGAAAACTTTTAACAACTGCACAGATGGAAGGAATACACGGCTATAACGCTCACGATTACCGTGCCGAAAGCCTTGCCCGCTTCTTTGAACAGGCCCGCGCAACAGGTTTTGCCCTGAATGAAAGAGAACTTCTTTTAAAACAAATCCTTGTTCAGAACGGGCTTCTGATAATTGAATCCAACGGTAAAATAAAGCCCGGTGAAGGCGCTGTAATTTCCATCAGCCAGGAAAGCCCGGAGTATCTTAGAATTGCATTTGTTGCCCACGAAGGCTGGCACGGAATTTTCTTTATTGACGAAGAATTCCGCAACACTGTAGGCTCGGTATTTTATACCCTGCAGGCAACTGACCCGAACGCACTGCGCTTTTTGTTCCGTTATTTTGACGTTACACCGTCGCTTCAGTACGACACAAGCGATGATTATCTGATGAAAAATGAATTTATGGCTTATATGCTTCAGCGCCCTGTCAGTCAGATAGAAAAATATTACGTTGATACGGCTTCCCGCAATCACTCGCAGACTCTGATTAAGGAAGAAGCAGATTACATTATTGCAACTGGAGCGTCAGGCTTTGAAGGGGCTGCAAAAATGTTAAATGATTATGTCGGATTCCGCTGGAATCTTGCAGCGGGACGCGTCTGGCTTTTATCCCGTTAAGAATTCAATTGAATTAACTACATATCCATGTTGAACGATTTTTCAGCTGCAACCGAGGTTATAGGTCCCTGGCCCGGCATGATGATTGTGTCTTCGTTCTGGCAAAGAATTTTTTCTTCGATTCCTTTTTTTAAAGTCATTTTTGAGTAGTTTGAATTTGTATCGCCGATTTTTCCTGAGTAGATAACATCGCCCGTAAAAAGCACGTTTTCAATTTTGTACACCATTGAATCCGGACTGTGTCCCGGCAGCTGTGTGTATTCAACTGCAAGGCCGCCTGCTTCGATTATACCGTTACCGGTGATTGCAACAGTCTGAATTCCGCCGATTTTTGCTTCGGCCGCATAAACCGGGCAGTCGTAGATTTTGAGCAGGGTTTTTAAGCCCCGGGTGTTGTCAGGATGGTTGTGGGTTATAAAAACTGCCTCGAGGGAAAGATTGTTGTTTTCGAGCTGGTTGATCATTTCTTCGTTGATTTTGCAGGGATCAATGATAATCGCCTGATTTGTAAATTCATTTACCACAATGTAGGAGTTTGAAAAACTTTCGATATTCAGATGAAAGTAGATTTTCATTTTATTCCTCCTTTTGCAGGTGAATCCGGCACTTCATCTCCTGTAAACAATGCGCTTCCGCCTTCAAAAAAGAGGGCTTCGTTTGTGTTAGAAAGTTTGAATGAAACATTGTTGCGCTGTGCATCAAAGAAAATTGTCTTTTTAATGTTGCAGTTGCGGATTGAAGTATCAACAAGTTGCGCGCGTATAAATCTTGAATTGTAAAGATTTGAGTCATCAAAGGAACTTTGATAGCTTGAGAGTCCGCAAAAATTATCATGAATCAAATCTGAGCCGGTAAACAGCACATGAATAAATTTTGCGCCGGCAAAAGAAGTAAACTGCATATTGCTTTCCGAGAGATTGCAGTCAGTAAAAACTGCAAAATCAAAGCGGCACATTCTCATGCGGAGTTTGTTTGTTTTTAATTCCTGAAAGAAGCAATGGCTGAAGTCACATCCGTAGAATTTTTTGTCGGTTAATTCAATTCCTTTAAAGGTGAGTCCCTGGCAGTTGAGTCCGACGATTTTGTCGTGATCGCGGATGTATTTGTAAATGCGCTCTTTTGCAGCGTCCGGGTCAGGCACGTGTTTATAGCAGAACTGGCAGTTTTCGATAAAGCGGCCGTCGTCTGTGATACATGACATTGCCGTTTTTTTGCAGCCCTCGGCCGAACATTGTATTTTCATGTACATAATTGAATTGTATGGAATTGAATGATTTTAATCAAATGGTTAAACTTATTGTATGTGTAAAAAATGCGGAAAACCGATCCTGGTAACAGAAATTTTCAGAACTACAACCTGCCCTGATTGCGGGGCGGATTTGCATTCGTGCGTGAACTGCAAATATTATTCAAAAAATTCTCATTTTGACTGCCGAGAAACGATCGAAGAACCAGTCGTGGACAAGGAAAACGCAAATTTCTGCGATTTTTACTCGGTAAATCCGACTCCATTCAAAACAGATGATAAGTCGGCTCAGGTTCTTGCCCGCTCTAAGGCAGAGGCTCTGTTTGGTTCTCCGGTTGAATCCAATTCTTTGTCTGGCAAAGATGAAGCAAAAAACGCATTTAATTCACTTTTTGGAAATTAAAAATGGCTCATATTGATTACGCTTTTTTAGACAGTGGAACCGGCGGAATTCCTTATATGCTTGCCCTCAAACAAAAGCATCCTCAGGCAAGGTGCGTTTATCTCGGGGATACAAAAAATTTTCCATACGGACAAAAAACTCCAGAAGAGGTAACTAAAAGCGCATCGTCCGTAATTAAAAATATCGTAAAAAAATGGAACCCTCTTGCAATCGTAATTGCATGCAATACAATCAGTGTAACTGCACTCGACCAGCTGCGTGCGCTTTTTCCTGACCTTCCGATTGTCGGAACCGTTCCTGCAATCAAGCTTGCAGCAGAAGTAACTAAAAATAAAAAAATCGGACTTCTTGCAACAAACGCAACTGTAAATCATCCGTACTGTGCAAGACTTATCCGCGACTTTGCAAGTGACTGTCAGGTTTTTAGCCGTGGAGATCCGGCCCTCATAGACTTTGTTGAACACAAACTTTTTACCGCTTCTGAACAGGAGCGTCTTGATGCCGTAAAGCCTGCAGTTGAGTTTTTTAAGGCAGGCGGCTGTGACACAATTATACTGGGCTGCACTCATTTTACCCACATTGCCGGCGACATTGCAAAGGCCGCCGGTGCTGACGTTCAGGTAGTGGACAGCCGTGAAGGAGTTGCAAATCAGGCGATTCGTGTCGGTTCAAATGTTGAATCCAAAAATACTGAATTAAAGGACCTTCCTCCTGATATGACTTTTTATGTTACAAGCTGTAATGCACAGGAAGAAGAAGAATACAAGACTTTGTGCCGCGGCTTTAATATCCCGTGGGGCGGGGTGGTGTGATATGGATTGCCTGATCAGCCGGTCGGGCTTTGCGCACTTCCGCTTAACGCTTCATTGCTACGCTCACACAGTTTGCTTCGCAACGCCTGACGGCGGTGCTACTATCCATAAGCCGTATTTTTTTATTTTCTCAATTTTCGTTATCAATTCTTTCGTAGATGTTACAGATTGTTTCACCATCTGTGTCAGGAATTGAGGCAAAATGATTTTCATCAAGAATATAAGTTGGAGTGTTGTAACCGTCTTGAAAGAGAGTATTGTCCTTGTATGAGAAATTACCTTCAAAACCAGAATCCGTTTTATAGTGTTTGTCTTTGAAAATCATAACATTGTTCTTTTGAAAGCCTGATGTTTTAGAATTGCTCCAAGTGCCTTCAAAATATGTTTCTATATTTACGCCATTACTTTCGGCGGCATTCATGCATGCCATTTCCCAATTTGTTAATGGTTCTTCATTAATTACAAGAAAACATCCCCCCTTAACGATTGAAATAAGTTGTTCCATATTATTTTCTTCTTCCCAAGCAAAGTCTCGGTAAGTTGCAAGCATTTTTACAGAATACTTATTTCCAGTTTTTTTATATGAAAGTCGATGCGAAACAACTTTATCATCTGCTACTTCCATTAAAATAAATTCACTACTTCCATTAAATACTATAATATTTCCTGTATTCCTATCTACATCATATGAAGCATAAGTGCCGGAAAATGTTTCTGGGGTTTCAATTGTGATTTCTTCCGATGATTTATCAGGATTTTCATTTTTATTCCGATTGTCTGAAAGAGAGTCTTTAGAAACTTTTGTGAAAATCTGTGCGACAATACCATAATCACCCATTTCTATAAGGTCTGCAAAATGATTTTTATCCAATATCAGAACTCTGCTCTGAATTTTTGCACTGCTGTCGGCTTTCTTCCAGTTTTTACCGTCTTCGCAATACTTTTTAATGACATATATTGCCTGGCTACCTTTACGGATAACTTTTCCTTTAAGGCTTGCTTCGTGGCTTGCATCTTGAACAAAATCATTTCCATCATAATTTACAGTAATAGTCGCTCCCGGCCTTCCATTTGCTCGAGCAGTCCAAGTTCCGTCAAAGATTTTTTTCTCTTTCAGTAGCTCTGAGGATTTTACATATCGTTTTCCGTTGAAATCCAGTGTACCGTCGTCATTGAGTGAAAATTTGATAAGTCCATCCTCACCACCACGCTTTTCCCAAGTAACGCCACCGTCACCTGACATTTTTATAAGCGAAAGATAGAGAACATTTTCATCTCGCTTGTAATAATATTCCGAAACAAGCGAGGACATTTCACCAAACTGCCCGAAATTGAGCGTAGAACCTTTTATTTCAAGTGAATATGCAGGACCGCCGGGAACATAGCAGCCCCATTCTCCCTGTAAGTCAGATTTTCCACAACTAGAAAGGGCTGAAACAATAATTACAACTCCAACACAGAGAAAGAGAAATTTTTTCATAGCAAGAAGGCCTTACACTACAGGTGTTCCCATTTGGTTCAATTCTGCAATAGCTGAATAAAGTTCATCCCGCTTGTGTTCAGTGTGGAAAGTATATCTTCTTGAACCAAAAGTCCCTGTAGAACCAATTATTTGCAATTTGTAATAATGCGAGAACAATCCTTTAGTATTTATTTGATCAGAGCCTGAAATTTGCTGTATATCATCAATATTTATGTATTCCCGTTTTACACCATACCATAATCCTGGAGGTGCAAAAAGAATACGATTGTCTAAATCAATCTGATAACCTAATATCTCTGCGTAGGTACGCCTGATACAAACATATGCCAGAATAAAACATACCAGAGAAATAACAATACCCCAAAAATCAAATAATTTTAAATCTCCCGCAAAAATTCTCCTTATAATTGCAATTGAAATGCCTCCAAAAATAATGGAACCGACAAGATAAACCAATATTCTCAAATAATCCCGAATCACATAGTTCGGTGTAAATACGATACTGCTTATATTACTTTGTGTCTGAGCAAAGCTCGGCTGAGCCGTTTCTGCTGCCCCCGCAACATTTTCAGCCTCATTCTGCGTCACTTCTGATTTCTGAGCAGACT
>JAILFZ010000110.1 GCA_024697295.1 Treponema sp. | reverse complement strand
TGTTTTATTGAAAGGTTACCATCGCGGGTAAAATAGCTTCCGTTACGGGCATTGCGAGTCGGAAGCACGCAGTCAAACATATCGATTCCTGCGTGTACAGCTTCGAGAATATAATCAGGAGTTCCTATTCCCATAACGTATTTGCACTTTTCTTTTGGAAGATGTCCGACAGTGTATTCAAGCATAGAAGCAAATTCTTCTGCAGGCTCCCCTACACTCAATCCGCCGATTGCAATGGCCGGAAGATCAAGTTCACTTACAAACTCCGCACTTCGCTTTCTTAAGTCTTCAAAAAAGTTTCCCTGCACAATCGGAAGAAGAATTCCTTTATAGCCTGCATCCTTTTTTATGAGCCATTCTGTCTTTGCGCGTCTGGCCCAGTTTTCTGTAATTTCCAGAGCCTTGAGGGCTTCTTTTTTTTCAATTCCAAAACCGGTGCAGACGTCGAGCTGCATCTGAACGTCCGAATTAAACTGTGTCTGAACGTCAACAACTTTTTCTGGAGTGAACATGTGGCGGCTTCCGTCAATATTTGAAGCAAAAAAGGCGCCTTCTTCGGTAATTTTTCTGAGTTTGGACAAACTCCATACCTGGAATCCGCCTGAGTCAGTCAAAAAATTTTTTTTCCACATGGAAAAGCCGTGAAGCCCGCCGGCCTGTTCAATAATGTCTGAACCCGGACGCAGGTAAAGATGGTAGGTATTTGCAAGGATAATTTCAAATCCGATTTCTTCAAGGTCATCCTTTGTCAAAGCCTTTACAGTCGCGTTGGTTCCGACAGGCATAAAGACAGGAGTTTTTACATCTCCGTGAGGCAAATGCAGAATTCCGCGACGGCTTTTTCCGTCAGTTGATTCGTGTTCAATATCAAAAATCTTTTCAAACATTGTAAATCCTTATAAAAATTCAAAAGGCAAAAATTAAGTGCGTGCGTGTTTAAGCAGAACGACACTTATCGCAACAAAGAGCGCGACAGGAAGCCAGGCTCCCAGGAACGGAGTGAGAACCCCGAATTTTGCCATAAGCATGGTTACCATCTGGAAAACATAATAAACTACAGCCGCGCTGATACAGGATGCAAGACTGATAAGCATTACGTTTTTACGGGTTTTTCCGCTCAAACCAATCGACAGAAATACGACGATAAAAAGAATAAACGGAAATGAATACTTTTTATAATAAACGCTTAAAGGTTCTCCATAAGGAAGGCCCGCTTTTTTTAAGTGCTGAATATATGCCCTGGCTTCTTTAGTGTTTACGGTTTCAACACTGATTGTGTTGTTACGGAAAGTTTCAGGAATTTCTGTAAGGCGGTCAAGTGTTTCTTCATCAACTTCGCTTGTTTCAAGAGTGTCTCCGTTGAGAGTGTATTTGGTAGCACCGCTCAGTTTCCAGTGGTCATCAACCCAGAGCGCACTGTCTGCACGGACAACGCAGTTCAAAGTTTTATCATCGTTTCTGATAATGATATAAACAGTGTAAAGTCTGAGGGCGGCATTGTCAAAAAAGTCTGCCTTATAGACAACGTTCCCTTTTTCGCTCATGACGACAATCTTATCATTATTGAGGGTTTTTTCCTGATTTAAGGCAAAGTCCTGCAATTCAACTTTTTTTGCGTAAGTCGGAACTACAACCTTGTCTTCAAAATAAAAAAGTCCAAAAGTCAAAAATACAGAAATTACAAGAAGAGGAGCCGTAAACTTAATGAGCGGAACTCCAGAGGCAAAAATCGCAATCAGTTCATTATTGGCGTAAAAGTCAGAAAGTGTGTAAGAAACTGCAAAAAGAATTCCAAGCGGGGCCGCATACCACAAAGTTTTTGGAACATAGAGTGCCATGATTTTAAATACAGTTCCTGCCGGCACTGCGTTGGAAATAAAATTCCACAGGTTCATAAAAAGGTCCACGAGAACCAGCACAAAGGCAAAAAAGAAAACAGAGCCGATTAAAAGAGGAATAAATTTTTTGACAAGATATTTAACAAGCGTCATTTTCTTAAAAGCCCCGCGTAAAAGCACGACCCGACTATAAAAATTGTAATATTCGGGGCCCACATCATCCAGAAGCCTGAGTAACCTCCGCGGTTACCAAAAATCTGCCCAAGAATCATCATTGTCCAGTACAAAACGCTGATAACAATACCAATAATCAAACCGATGGTCTGTCCGTTGTGCTTTCCAAACATAAGCGCAAGAGGCAGTGCAAGGAAGGCAAAAAAGATTGACCCGAACGGGAGGGAAAACTTTTTATTGTATTCGAGTTTGTATGAATTGAGCTGTTTTTTAGAGTGGCCTTCCATTTTTTCAAAGGCTTTGATCCGTTTGTGAAGGTCATAGCTGGTCATTTCGCGCGGACTGACACGGTTTGAAGTTGAACTGATTGATGATTCAAAAACATTCAAAAGCATAGAATCAGAAGTCAAAACATCGTATTTGTCGCGGCGGGCCTTGTCAAAAAGAAGAACAGTCGCATTATTCATCTGGATAGCCATCAGGACGCCCGGCTCACTTGCCTTTTTTACAACAGATGCGTCGGCAACGATGATACGCTGCTGCGCGTCGGTTCCGGTATCAAAGAAGAGAAGATCGCTTACGTTTTCGTCTTTAACCTGGCCGATTACAAGAGTTTTGTCGACGGCTTTTTTTACAGAATTAGGTTCAAGTTCAACAGCAGGATTGGACTGGAGGATTGAACGGTAAAGCTCATTGTATTTAATTGTTCCGAGAGGAAGCATATAGTCGTTTACAAAAAATGATACGCAGGAAATTGCAAGTCCGAGAGAAACAACAGGAATCAAAATTGTTTTATAGCCCTGCCCTGATGCGCGGAGAATAAGGATTTCGTTTTCGCTTACAAGGCGACCAAGACACATCAAAAAGCCTACGAGGGTGGCAAAAGGAGCCGACTGCGCGATAATTGAAGGCAGAGCGTAAGTCATAAGGCGCATTACGTCCCAGAGAGGAACCTTTTTTTCAAGGATTTTTTGAATAATCAGAAGAATCTGGTTAACAAAGAAAATAAAAAAGAAGAACAAAAATGCTACAAAAAAATACAAAAAAAGTTCCTTTAAAAGGTAGCGGTACAAAACATGGCGGTTAAGGCCTGACTTTTCCTGCATCGCAGTTGATAAGTATTCGCCCTGTTTATTGTAGCCCAGTTTGAACATCAAAAGCGATAAAAGTTCAAAAATCTTATTCAGGAGGTTAAAGTCCTTAAAGAAAGGCTTTACTTTTGAATTGATAAATTCGCGCACAAGCCTGGAAGCCTTGCTTTTATGAACAAGACGATAGTAATAATAACCCAAGGCTTCAATATGGCGTACAGATTTTTGTACTTTTGAATCTTTATATTTAGAAGAGAATTTTGTTCTGATTTTTTTGTAAATTGCATCGACTTTCCTGTTGAATTCGATGATTTTATCAGACAAATGGAACATATAAAAAACTATTTTCCTGTGCTTCCAAATCCGCCGGCGCCGCGTTCAGTTTCGTCAAGTTTATCAACAACCTGGAATGAACCTAAAGTTACCGGCGCAACAACGATTTGTGCAATTCTCTCACCGCTTTTTATAATAAAGTCTTCGTTACCCAGGTTGATAAGAATAACTTTTACTTCGCCGCGGTAATCGCTGTCGATGGTTCCCGGAGTGTTCAAAACAGTAACCCCGTTTTTAGCAGCCAGCCCTGAGCGCGGACGCACCTGAATTTCATAACCGGCCGGGATTTCAAAAAACAGCCCCGTGGGAATCATGGCACGCTCACCTTTTTTGAGCACAACATCACTTTCCAGAAGAGCGCAGATGTCAGCACCAGCAGCTCCTGCAGTCTTATATTGGGGAATAACAGCGCCTTTTGCGGCAACACATTTGATATCAATTTTGTTCATGGTTTCATTATACATGAAAAACGGAGAAATATAAACAGGTAAAAGGGGCTTCCCCGTCGTATACGCCGGGTCGGGCTTTTCGGATTATTAGTATCTGCAATTATTTCGTCTGCAGGATTTCCTTCACTGTCCAGAGCGTTTGCACCACAGATTGTAAGCGACGCAGCATCTTTTTCTGAAATATCTGCAATCTCCTGCATTCCTGTAAGAGTTCCGGCAATTTTTATAGTCCAGTCTGCGTCCTTATTATCGGCTTCTTTAATCTTAGCAACTGCGGCGGCAATTGAATCAAGTGAACCGGTGTTTGTTCCTGAGCCTTCGGAAGAAACGTAGAAAGTATTGTCTTACGGTTCATCGGTTTGAGTAAAACATGCCCAGAAAGTAAGATTTCCTGTTGTTCCCGGCGAAATTTGTGAAACAGAGTTACCTTCAAATTTTTCATTATTGTACCAGCCCTCAAATTTATAACCGCCTTTTATCATCTGAGGCAGGTCAATTCCTTCGCTTTTTCTTGAATAATTGAAAGGCACAACTGCTCCCTCTGGAAATTCTCCGCCATTGTCGTAATAGGTAATTGAATAAACTTCATTTAATGTAAGTGAAAGTTCGGCAGTTGTAGTAATTCCACTGTCAACACGGACAAAGTTTCTGCTTGTGTTTAGAGGAACTTTTTCGCCAGTGCGCGTGTCATATACTTCAAAAACAAGATAATAAGTAGCTGAATCAAGATATTCTGCCTTATCAGAAGATGAGCGCGAATAAACTACAGAGAATGTCTTATTTGTTGAACTGTTTGAATACGGAATGACTGCTGAAGTGTCGTCTTCTGTGTTTTCAAAAGTTTTAGCTTCGATTTCTTCCTTATCCTGAGTCATCAGAACAGCATTAACTTTATAATCAGAAGCTTTAGTTGAACTTCCGGTAAACTTAAAGGTAATGCTCATGCCGCCCTG
>JAILFZ010000036.1 GCA_024697295.1 Treponema sp. | reverse complement strand
GTTGTAGTAATTTCCGATTCTGGGATCAAGACCGATTCCTTCGATAATCTGTTTTGTATTTAAGCCCTTGGTTTCTGCATAAGTATCAAGTTCATTAAAATAAGCAACGCGAAGGGCAAGATAGGTATTTGCAAAAAGTTTTATGGCTTCTGCTTCCGTGCAGTTTGGTGTTAAAACTGCAATGTCGTCTTTAATTGCTCCTTCTTTGAGAAGTGTTGCAAACTGCTCAGCCTTGTCCTTTAATTCCGGCGCGTTTTTAGGAAAGCTGACTACGATTCTGCTCGGGTAAAGGTTGTCGTAAAGGGCATGACCTTCGCGCAAAAATTCCGGAGAAAAAAGCATGTTTTTATAGCCGCTTTTCTCACGGAGTTTTTCTGTATAGCCAACTGGAACTGTTGATTTGATTATTATTGTTGCTTTTGAACCTGATTGTTTTACAAGTTCAACTACGGCTTCAACTGAAGAAGTGTCAAAATAATTTTTTTCTGAATCATAATTTGTCGGTGTAGAAATTATGATGAATTCAGCGTCTTTATAAGCTTTAATCCCGTCTGTTGTGGCAGTGAGATTCAATTTTTTAGTTGATAAATATTCGGAGATTTCTTTGTCTACGATTGGTGATTTTTTTGAATTGATGAGGTCCACTTTGTTCTGCATGATATCAACTGCATAGACTTCATTATGCTGTGCAAGAAGAATCGCATTTGAAAGACCTACATAACCTGTTCCGGCAACTGCTATTTTCATATTTTAAACCGCCTTTTTTCTCGATAAATTTTTCATTTATAAATTATATTTTAACATCAAACTACAATAATAGTTTGCAATGCCTGCTTTTGTATCATCATATCTTGGAAATGTTATCCAGTCGTACTCGTAACTTGCCTTTAATTGTAATTGATTGAACAAAAATGTAAACAGTTCAACTCCGTAACTGTAATGGGTTTTAAACCTTGCCCAGTGTCTTTGACTGATTGCTGTTCCATCTGAAGCATCCGCGGTTACTGCCATTGAATAAATATAATTGTTGTCCGGGCTTGAGCGCTTAAAAAACGGCATCAGATATCCGCTTTTTGTAAAAAACTTGATTCCGACAAACTGCGCGTTTCCGGCATAACAGCTTCCGGCACCGAGTATCTGTCCGTTATTTGTGTAGCCCTGATAAATTTTCCCGTGAAAGTAATAGCCGCCGTATGGCCACTGCAGCTGAAAATCCTGGCTCATTTCAAAATCGTTGTATTCAAGGATGAGCATGGTTTTTATATCCTTGAATTTTGAATTCAATTTAGAAAATTTTAATTCAAAAGACTGGTTTACTCCCACTGTATAAATTGCCGTGTGGAAGGGATTTGACATTTGCTGACTTGTAAAGTCATCGATTCCAAGTTCCCCGTAAACTTCAAAACCGACTTTATCCCATAACCAGTCGAGATTTATGGAAACTTTCTGGTCTTCACCGTCGCCTTCAACATCGTTTAATTTTTCTGTTGTAAAAAGCCGCGGAATATATTTGAGGTTTTGGGCTTTCCATCTGCTTGTAAATATACGGTTTATTCCTATGGAAGCACCAGGCACAAAACTTGGCTTATATGCAAAAGAAAGGGCGGTTAAAAGCCTTTTGTCATTGTCCGGATTGCTGTCAAAATAATCTGACTCGTAAAGGCAGCCCGTCCATAAACGCGATTCAATCTGACCGATATACCAGCCTAAATATGGAAGGGTAACATCTGTCCGCCGAAAGCCGATATCAATTTTTGGGTATCCGCCTGCGTTATTACTTCCAAGCATCGGGTTTATTCCGGCAGGGCCGAGCCATGGATTTTGAGTTCCAAAACCCAATGTAAATTTATGCCATGTATATCGAATTTCACTGTCTCCAAAGGCAAAATTCCAGAATGATGAATCTCCATACCGCTGAACAAGATCGATTCCGTTCACAAAATAACTGTAGGGCGAGCCATTGACGCCTTTTATATATTCATATTTTTTGTTCTCGCTCCAGCTCAGCTGCGGTTTTAATGTAAGTTCAAAACCAAATGCTTCAAGGCGGGCGCCTGCGGTGAGGGAAGTGTTATAGCCTTTTCCCTGCCAGAGTGCACCGTCATTCTGGCCGTAGGGCTCTGCCGCATTATATGAATTGAACCATTCTGGGCCGTAGATTTTTAGTTTTACGCTTTTTTCGACTCCTCGGGTAAACCAGTTTGTGCCCGGGCTTTCTGACAGCCAGAGAGTTCTTTTTGTTCCGAGATTGTTTTTAGACCAGATGTTTTGTTCCTGATTGTTTATTATCCAGACACTATCGCTTAAAGTTCTGTAATTCAGGGACGGACGGTTTGTGCCTCCTGTAAGTGAGAGAAAATTATAATATTCTTCTTCTGTTGATTTGAGGGATTCCTGGGCGTTCAGAAATTGAATTAAAAAAATGCCGAAAGAAACAACTGATATTAAACGTCTCATTTATTAAATTATAATTTTTATTCACTTTTTTGTCATTAATATGTATAATGCTTGAAAAATCAATTTTTAAGGACAGGAAAAATGATTAAAAAGATTGCAATTGGCGCAGATCACGCCGGATTTGAATACAAACAGAAGCTGATCGAAGAACTTTCTAAAGACGGTTACGAATTTGTTGACTGCGGTACTGATTCAGCTGAATCCGTAGATTACCCGGTTTTTGCCGACAAGGTTTGCGAATGCGTAAATTCAAAATCTGTCGACACAGGAATCCTCATTTGTGGAACAGGTATCGGAATGAGCATGGCTGCAAACAAAAATAAAGGTATCCGCGCTGCAGTTTGCGGTGACCTTACATCTGCCGAATTTACTCGTCTTCACAATGACGCAAATGTTTTGTGCATGGGCGCACGCATTATTCCGTTTGACCTTGCTGTTCAGATTGCACGTAAATATTTGACAACAGACTTTATGGGCGGAAAACACCAGCGCCGCATCGACATGTTTTCGAATAAATAATTGAATTCAATCATTCTTGAAAGAAAAGAAACAGCCCGGATCTTTGCAGACCGGGCTTTTGTTTTAAAAGTTATATTTAACCAGAAATTCAATATGATGGTTTTTTAAGTAATT
>JAILFZ010000156.1 GCA_024697295.1 Treponema sp. | reverse complement strand
TTTTCGCCGTTTCAATCATTTTTGGAGCAAAATCAGTTGCAGTCACGCTTTTTGCGCTGCAGGCTATGTTCCGGGCAATCAGTCCCGGCCCTGTCGCAAGCTCAAGAACAACTTTACCGCTTACAGCCGCCGAAATTTCTTTGTAAAGAAAATCGTAAATGTTTTTCTGGCTTTTCATTGCCCGCTCATAAACCGGAGCGAATATATCCCAGACTGATTTTTTCATTTTACTCTGCCTTGTACACAAAACAAAGTTCCCTTTTCGCTTACAGAAACTTCGGTAAAACCAGCAGTTTCCATCATCTCTTTAATATGGCTTGCTGTGTAGCGCTTCATGCAGGGAACTTTCTTTTCCCAGTCGATTTTCGGGTCGCCGTAATTATTGATTATGGCAAAAGTGCCGCCGGATTTTAAGACCCGCCTGACTTCGGCAAAGCATTTTTCGATGTTTTTCCAGAAAAAGACTGTCTCAAACGCTGTCGCCATATCAAGTTCACCGTCAGAAAAAGGCAGTTTTTCGGCACTTCCCTGTAAGATTTCACAGCGTTTTCCGATTTCTGCACGATTAATTTTCTTTGCTTTTTTTACGCTTTCTTCTGAAATATCAATTCCATAGACTTTTGCTCCTTCAGAATTTTCAAGCAGACGACGCACATTGTAGCCTCCGCCACAGCCTATGTCGCAGATTTTGCCGGACTGAGGAATTTCCAGCTGTGGAAAAGCCCATTTTGCCATGGGAAGATGTTCCTTTTCCATTGCAACAAGCATAAGACGCCCAAGAAAGCCCCTTGGATTTCCAAAATTATCAGTAAAAGCCATTTTTTACTTCTCCACATCTTATTCTTGTTTCTTCCATGCAAAAAATGCCGGCAAAAAGAATGTGGTTTCAAACAGGCTTTCAAGTCCACCTCTTAGACCCGTAATTCCTGTAGTCTTTACAAGAAGAATCACCAGCAGGTAAACAAGGGTATATCCAAGGTACATGAAGAGCAGGAATCTTTTTTTCAGGCCGAATTTTCCGCTTAGAACTCCGGCAATTACAATAAGTTCTGTGATGTAACCGCTAAGGACAATTGCCATTGTTAAAGGATTTAAATACAAGGCTGCACTTTCTAAAACTTGCACAATCTGGCTTTCCGAAACGCCGGCCTTTATTGCATTTTGATATGTTAAGGGATTATAAACGCCAAGCACAAAATGGCAGTATAAAATTCCACCGCAGGCTAATAATGGCAGAATCATTATGAACTTAAGCTTTTCGCCGAAAGACTTTTTTACAAGCTGATACAAACTTATAAAGCCGCACAAAAGTCCAAGACTTGCAAAAAGACTGATCCACATAGAAGCCATGAGCCGCCATTCTTCAACATGACAATAGGAAAGCAGATTGCCGGATTCAATTTCAACGCCGACATATAAAAATAAATCGGCAATTGCATACAATACTGCTCCCAGGATTCCGTATAAAGCAAGATTCTTATTTTTATCCATTTCTTTACTCTCCCCTGCTTTTTTTTTACCACTCAAAAACTGCCCATCGATCGTTCATCTTTGGAAGGATTTTTGCAAAAAGCCAGCCGCGCAAAGAGTGTTTTTTCATCTCCTCGTTAAAACTGTGCTCTTCTACAAAACGTATTCCTTCGCAAAGGTCTGCTATTTCCCGGCCGCTCCAGGTTCCGCTTTTAAAAACTGCATTGGTGTTTTTTACCGTGTCGTGGTATTTCTGATTTTTGACCATCAGCGGATTGTTCTGTTCTGCAATGAGAGTAGCGTGCGGAAAATTCGTTTTGAGCACGGAAAGAAGTTTTTTGATTTCTTCAAGGGTAAAGTACATAAAAACCCCTTCGGCAATGAAAAGTACTTTTGAATTTGTCTTTTCAACCGCCTCTTTTACGGCTTTGCACCAGGACTCTTCAAAAACGCTTCCTGAAATCATTGAAACACGCTCATGTGCGCTGAAAACTTTCTTTCTAAGTTCTATTGAATCGGGCAAATCAAGGTCGAACCATGAGATTGAACCATTATCCACGCGGGAAAAGCGGTTGTCAAAGCCCGCACCAATGTTTACGATGACGGCCGAAGGATTTTTGGCGATAAAGTCCTTTACCATACGGTCGAGCATTACTGTTCTTGCGATAACGCCTTCGTGCGACATGAACTTGTCAAAAGGCTCTGTGTCGATTCCGAGTGTATTTATAATTTCTACCGCAACTTCATCGCGGATACGCGGGTTTTTGCGAAGCGTTTCATTAGCCTTAATCGCAACAGGAATCAGTGCAGTTGTTTCTACATCACCTAAAGTTATATTCATATTTTCTTCCTCCTTTTTTTTACAGTTTCCAGCTGACAGCCTTTTTGCGGCTGTCGATAAATCGCGAATAAATTCCCTGGTTTTTCATCAGATCCTCATGCTTTCCCTGTTCAACTATGCGTCCCCTGTCCAGGACGATAATCTGGTCGGCCTTACGTACTGTTTTTAATCGGTGGGCAATCATGATTACGGTCTTTTCTTTTGTAAGCCCGCTGATTGCTTCCATTAAGTCCCGCTCGTTTTCAGGATCAACGTTGGCAGTGGCTTCGTCGAGGATAATGACAGGTGCGTCTTTCATAATTGCACGGGCAATCGAAATCCTCTGTTTTTCTCCTCCCGAAAGGCTTGCTCCACCTTCTCCAATTACGGTCTCATAGCCGTCCGGCAGGGCAGAAATAAAGTCGTGGCACGAGGCTTTTTTTGCGGCGGCAATAACCTTTTCCATCGGAGCGTCTGGATTTCCAAAGCGGATGTTGTTTGCTACCGTATCATGGAACAGATAGACGTTCTGAAAGACAAAGCTAAAATGTGACATGAGGCTGTCCATGTCATAGTCCCGTACATTCTTTCCTCCGAGGGTAACGCTGCCGCTGTCTACATCCCAGAAGCGGGCCAGCAGGTGACAAAGGGTTGTCTTTCCGCCGCCTGACGGGCCCACGATTGCAGTTGTGGTTTTGGGAGGAATTGAAAGCGTTACTCCATCGATGATTTTTCTTGGATTTGCAGCATCCGCGTTGTATGAAAAGGTGATATTTTGAGCCGAAAGAGTAAGATTGTCATCCGTCACTGCCTGTTCTGCAGGGCGCTCACTGCCCTCAATATCCATTGCCGGCACATCAAGAATTGCCTGAGCTTTTTTTACGCCGATATCGATTGACCTGAGAAGGGCCGAGTAGTTACCGCCTGCTTCAAGGGCTGTAAAGAGCATAAAAGAACAAATCAGCATGACAACACAGTTTTCAAGCAGCATCGTTCCGTTCAAATAGAAGAAAATCGAAGCGAGCATGATTGTAGCGCCGCTTATTTTTGCTATAAAACTCTGAATCGCTGAAATTGGAATGCAACGCATTTCCATTTTGAGGCAGGCGCTTTTGGCGCGGTTAATCACGGCATTAAGTTCCCGGCTTCGGCTTCCTGTTAGATTGTAGGAGCGGACTTCAGAAATTCCCTGAATGTATTCAAGAATTTTGCAGACCTGATTCTCGTCTGCGGTATTTTTTTCTTCGGAAACACCGTGTACAGAAAGCCTCATAAAAACATTTACGAATTGAAAAAGCAGAAAACCCGCCAGGGCAATAAGGGCAATGCGCACGTCAAAAAAGAAAATCATGAATATGATAAGGGCAGAATCCAAAAGCCCCTGCATTACCAGCATGACTGCGCGGGTAGCAATGTCGCCCACAAGTTCCATGGTGTTTGTGGTGACCGAAGTTATCTGTCCCAGGGAGTTTTTGTTAAAGTAGCCCATGGGAATGTAGCGAAGGTGCTCGGCAATTTCGATGCGTTTTCTGGCACAGGTGCGGTAGCCGCCTTCAGTCTGCCACATGGAAACGGTTTTTTTGCTGATGATGGCGGCCGTCACGCTAAAAACCATGATTGCTGATGAAAGGGCGATTGTACGCGTAGTAAACGGCTCCCCTAAAGTCAGCGTGCGGATTAATCCCTGCATCATGACTGCGATGGCTGCTATCCTTAAGGCCATAAAAAATGAATTGAAAATTCCAAGCACAATTGCGCCGTAGAATTTATTTCTGTTTTCCCTGTCGCAGAAGTTAAAAAAGTTCCTTAAAATCTCAAACATTGATTCCTCCTCACGCTACTCGTCTTTACTTGATATATGTGCTTCCCACATAGATTTGTAGAGGCCGTTCTGCTCAAGCAGTTCTTCGTGAGTACCCTGACCATCAATCCTTCCGTCCTTGATGACGAATAGTCTGTCGGCGTCTTTTACTGTGGAAAGCCTGTGGGCAATTACTATCAGAGTTTTGTCCTTTACAAGGCGGGCAACGCTTTGTTGAATGAGGGCCTCGTTTTCGGGGTCGGTATAAGCTGTGGCTTCGTCCAGAATTACAATCGGAGCATCCTTCATCATGGCTCTTGCAATTGCAATCCTCTGCCGTTCACCGCCGCTCAAGTGCGCTCCGCTTCCACCCACGATTGTATCAAAGCCCTTTTCAAGGGACATGATAAAGTCGTAGCAGCCGGACTTTCTGGCAATTTCCTCAACTTCACTGTCCGTGGCGTCAAGCCGGCCCATGCGGATGTTTTCGCGCACGCTCAAGTCAAAAAGAAAGTTGTCCTGGCTTACATACGCTACGCGGCGGTTATATTCTTCAAGAGAAAGGTTTTTGATGTTCACTCCGCCAATTTCAATTGCGCCTGAATCCACATCCCAGAGGGAAGCGATGAGGCGGGCGATTGTAGATTTTCCGCT
>JAILFZ010000016.1 GCA_024697295.1 Treponema sp. | reverse complement strand
CGTCCGTATTATTTATATCGCAGGCAGATTTTGCCGTTGGTAAAACTGCGATTCCCTGCATCAATGCAAGGCCGCTAAACAGGTGTTTATAAGGAGATTATTTATGGCAATTTATGATTACAAAGTTTTAGACAGAAAGGGAAACGAAGTTTCCATGGCTGATTTTAAGGGAAAGGTTATGCTCATTGTTAACACTGCCACTGGCTGCGGTTTTACTCCTCAGTACAAAGGGCTTGAAGAACTCTATCAGAAATTCCACGACAAGGGACTTGAAATTCTGGACTTTCCATGCGACCAGTTCGGGCACCAGGCACCAGGTGATGATGAAGAAATTCATGAATTCTGCCAGATGAAGTACAAGACAAGTTTTGATAACTTTAAAAAGATTGAAGTTAACGGACCTGGTGAACTTCCACTTTTCGGCTACCTCAAGAGCCAGCAGGGATTTAAGGGCTTTACAGGACTCAAGGGTGCCCTGATGAATACTGTTGCAGCAAAAATGGATCCTGACTTTAAGAACAATGCCAACATCAAATGGAATTTTACCAAGTTCCTCGTAGACCGGGATGGCAACGTTGTAAACCGCTATGAACCGACTGTAGAACCTAAGAAAATCGTGGAAGATTTAGAAAAGTTATTGTAGTATAAGGACGTTGCGGCAAGCCGCCGGGCTTTGCGCGGTTCCGTGCTTGCGCACTCTATTACCTGTCGGCAACGGCTTACGCCGCCGCTTCAATCCCTAACGCAAAAAAAAAGGAGAGTACACCATGAATTATGACATTTTAATTATAGGCGCAGGGCCTGCCGGAATCTCTGCAGCACTTTATGCAAAGCGCGCAAATCTGAATGTGGCTGTTATTTACAGTGGAGAAAGTCAGCTCCAGAAAGCGCACAAAATTGATAATTATTATGGTTTTAAGGACGGCATTACAGGACCTGATTTATACGAGGCAGGCATTCAACAGGCAAAGAACCTTGGAATCGAAGTAATCCAGGGCGAAGTAACCGGGCTGTCGATGGATGCGCCTCCGCCAAAAACACTGTACACCGTTACGGCAAAAGCCGCTCCAAAAAACACTCCTGAAACCACTGAGGAGCAGACTTTTGCCGGCTCTGCTTTGATTATTGCAACAGGCAACAAAAAACTGCGTCCTTTAATCAAAGGAATTGCTGAATTTGAAGGCAAGGGCGTTTCTTACTGCGCAGTCTGCGACGGATTTTTTTACCGGGGCAAAGATGTCTGCGTAATCGGTGACGGAACTTATGCTGTAAGCGAAGCAGAGCATCTTTCTCATATGGCAAAGAGCGTAACAGTTTTGACAGATGGAAAAGATGATTCAACCCTAAGAAAAGCATTTGATTCAAACGAAAAGGTAAAAATTCAAAACCAGAAAATCACTCAGGTCAAAGGCGACACTCTTGTTTCTTCTGTTGAATTTGCCGACGGAACTGTACTGGATTGCAGCGGAGTTTTTGTTGCCCTGGGAAGCGCAGGGGCAGCAGATTTTGCCAAAAAACTCGGGCTTTTGCTCGACGGCGACTCAATCAAAGTTGACGACAAAATGCAGACAAATGCTCCGGGAGTTTACTCTGCAGGTAACGCAACCGGCGGACTTCTTCAGGTTTGTAAAGCCGTTTATGAAGGCGGTGTTGCAGGACTTTCTGCCGTAAATTATATCAGGGAATTAAAGAAGAACTAAAATGGAACAGAACTTTGACTGCTTAAAACTTGAAAACCAGCTCTGCTTTCCGCTCTATGCGGCGAGCAGGGAAATTTTACGCAAATACACACCGTTCCTCAAGGAACTGGACTTAACCTACACCCAGTACATCGTAATGATGGTAATGTGGGAGAGCAAAAAACTTACTGTGGGCGACCTCGGTAAAAAACTCTTTCTCGATACAGGAACACTTTCTCCTCTGCTCAAGGCGATGGAACAGAAAGGTCTGTTGACCCGCACCCGCGAAAAGGGGGATGAGCGCGTTGTAAAGGTACAAATTACACCGGCCGGCGAAGAACTCCGGGAGCGCGCGGTAAAAGTTCCTGCAGAAATGGGAAAGTGCATCAGCCTTTCTCCTGAGGACGCAAAGAATCTGTATTCAATTTTGTACAAAATTCTGGGTGCTTAATTTTTAGAAATTTTTCTTGCCGTTTAAGCCGTTTTTTTATATTTTTTGAAGTAGAAGAATTTAAATAACGACCCCGATTTTTGATGACGGGCCGATAAGGAGATATTGAAAAAATGGCTAAACAGTTGATTTTTAATGAAGAAGCCCGCAAAAAGATGCTCTCGGGTGTTGAACAGATCGCACAGGCTGTAAAAGTTACATTGGGACCTTGCGGTCGTCTTGTTATGCTGGACAAAAAATTTGGCGCACCAACCATCACTAAGGACGGCGTTTCTGTAGCCAAAGAAGTTGAACTCAAAGACCCGTACGAAAACATGGGCGCTCAGCTCGTAAAGGAAGTTGCTTCAAAAACAAATGATGTTGCCGGTGACGGTACAACAACCGCGACTGTTCTGGCTTATGCAATCGTTCGCGAAGGCCTTAAAGCCGTTTCTGCCGGAATGACTCCAATCGAAATCAAACGCGGTATCGACAAGGCAGTTGCACTTGCTGTTGCAGAAATCAAAAAGAACAGCCGCGCAGTTAAGGGCAGCGAAGACATTACTCATGTTGCTACAATTTCTGCCAACAACGATCCTGAAATCGGTAAAATCCTTGCCGATGCAATCGAAAAGGTTGGTAAAGACGGCGTAATTACAGTTGAAGAATCAAAGAACATGGATACAACTGTAAAAACCGTAGAAGGCATGCAGTTTGACCGTGGATACATTTCATCATACTTTGTAACAGACCGTGAACGCATGGAAGTAAACTACAACGACGCTTACGTTCTGATTCACGATAAAAAAATCTCAACAATGAAAGACCTCCTTCCATTGCTCGAAAAAGTTGCACAGACAGGAAAACCTCTGGTAATCATCTGCGAAGATATGGACGGTGAAGCTCTTGCAACTCTCGTATTGAACTCAATCCGTGGTACCCTCAAATGCGTTGCCGTTAAGGCTCCTGGATTTGGTGACAGACGCAAGGAAATGCTCCAGGACATCGCTATTCTTACTGGCGGTACTGTAATTACAGAAGAACTTGGGCTTAAACTCGAAACAACTGAACTCAATCAGCTCGGTCAAGTTAAATCAGTTAAAATCGACAAAGACAACACAACTCTTGTTGACGGTGCCGGTCAAAAGGACGCCATCGCTGCCCGCGTTGCAGAAATCAAGGCTCAGGTCGAAAAATCAACTTCTGACTATGACAAAGAAAAACTCAAGGAACGCCTTGCAAAACTTTCTGGTGGAGTTGCCGTAATCAATATCGGTGCCATCACAGAAACAGAAATGAAAGAAAAGAAGTTCCGTGTTGAAGATACACTTGCCGCAACCCGCGCTGCCCTCGAAGAAGGTATCGTTTCCGGTGGTGGACTTGCCCTTATCGATGCAAGCAAAGCTCTCACAGACGAAGCCTGTGAAAACCTTTCAGAAGACGAAAGAGTCGGATTTAGAATCGTACGCCGCGCTCTGGAAGAACCAATCCGCCAGATTGCAGACAATGCAGG
>JAILFZ010000190.1 GCA_024697295.1 Treponema sp. | reverse complement strand
GGAAGAACGTGACAGAATTCGTCTTGAATACAGTCCTGAAAGTTTTTCTATGACAGAAATCGACTATGCCATCGAAATCTGTGAAGCCGTTGGAAAGGAATGGGGCTATTCTGACAAAAACAAAATCATATTCAACCTGCCGACAACTGTAGAGTGCTACACTCCTAACGTTTACGCAGATGCAATTGAATATTTTGCAAAACATATTTCCAACCGTGACAAGGTTATTATTTCAACTCACTGTCACAATGACCGCGGAACAGGCGTTGCTTCATGCGAACTTGGCCTGCTCGCAGGTGCTGACCGCGTTGAAGGATGTCTCTTTGGAAACGGCGAACGCACAGGTAACCTCGACATTGTAACTGTAGCCTTGAACATGTTCTCAGAAGGTGTAGATCCTGAACTCGACTTCCACAACCTGCCGGATATCGCTGACAAGTATATGGAATTTACAAAGATGGACATCAACCCGCGCTCACCGTATGCAGGCGGTCTTGCTTACACTGCTTTGTCAGGCGGTCATCAGGACGCAATCGCAAAGGGACTTGCAGCCCGTGTTAAGATGGACAAGAACGCAATCTGGGATGTTCCATACCTCCTGATTGACCCGCACGACATTGGCCGTCAGTATGAAGGAATTATCCGTATCAACAGCCAGAGTGGAAAGGGTGGAGCAAGCTTTATTCTTGAACACAATTTTGGTTACGCAATTCCAAAGGCAATGCAGCCTGCAATCGGCGACCTGATTAAGAGCGAAAGTGACAAAGCCCAGCGCGAACTGCAGCCGGAAGAAATCCTCAGTTTCTTTACAAAACAGTGGCTTGAAGTTAAATCACCGCTTGAAGTTGTTGATCTTGCTTCTACTCATATCGAAGGCAAAAACGAAGAAGAAAACGTTGCAACCCGTGGTATAATAAAATATAACGGTAATCAGATTTCTATCGGTGGCGCCGGAAACGGACCTTTGGACAGTTTTGTCAACGCACTTGCCCAGACGGAAGTTCCAAAATTCAATATTACAGCCTTTCATGAACACTCAGTTGGTCAGGGAAGTGATACAAGCGCTGTAGCTTACGTTCAGATTACAAAAGAAGACGGTTCCCAGAAGTGGGGCGTTGGTAAATCAAGCAACGTAGGAAGAGCCGGTATTAAGGCTGTCGTTTCTGCGATTAACCAGTAACAGGAAAAAATGAAAAAACGCTTTATTGTTGAATTATTGTTTTTGTGTGCGCTTGTGCATTTTACCTTTGCACAGGCGACTCCTGTCGAAGGTCTCTTCCGCTACAGGCTGGAAAACGGCCTTGAACTGTTTGTAATGGAAAACGACAGCGCTCCGCTTGCGTACATCGAAATCGCAATCCGGGGCGGTGCCGTGACCCAGACAAAAGAAAACTGCGGACTTTTCCATCTTTATGAACACATGATGTTCAAGGGAAATGAAAAGTACCGCAATCAAAAGGCCTGCACAGAAGCCCTCAACAAAATGGGTGTTTCCGACTGGAACGGTACTACGGGCATTGACCGTGTAAATTACTTTTTTACCGTTCCGTCTTCCCTTGTTTATGACGGACTTGAATACTGGTCTTATGCAATCAGAACTCCGCTCATGGACAGGGATGAATTTGAAAAAGAAAAAAATGTAGTACTGGCAGAAATCTCCGGCGGTCAGAGCGAAAGCGGCCGTATCTTTGCGGCAGGACTTTTTAAGACTCTGTTTCCGGAAAGCCCGTGGAGGCTCGACTCAAGCGGCGCCCTTTCTACAATCAAAAATGCCACAGTTGAACAGCTGCGCCAGATTCAAAAAGAATACTACGTTCCGCAGAATTCTGCTCTCTTTGTCGGAGGCGATGTAAAGCATGATGAAGTTTATTCAATCGTAAAAAAAATCTACGGCTCATGGAAAAACGGTCCGGAGGCTGCCGGCGGCTCAGTAAAGGTAAGCACGCCGGACAAGGCTCCGTTAAAGGACGATGTAAAATACGTTTTTGCAGACGACCGTATGGGCGGAAATATAATTCAATTTGTGTATTATTTACGAGGTCCTGATGCCGAAACCGACGCTCCGGATACTTATCCTGCCGATGTGTGGGCATACCTTCTTGCAAATCCTTCAGGCTCATTTTTGCAGAACCTTATCAACGATAAAGAACTGATGATTCCGGACGCTGATTACGCGGGCGGAGGTTACTCGACAATGCGTGCAAGCGGAATGATAAATTATTCAGTTGCAATGTTGAACCAGGGTAGTTCTGCCGTTCAAAAGGGCGAAAAGCTTCTAAAAATGCTCAAAGGTCCCGTCCTTCAGGATATGTATAAAAAGGGAACCGGTTTTGAAAACGAAAATATCCAGAAGGTAAAGCACACCCTCGAGGACAGCCGCATTTATTCGATGGAAACAGCCCAGAAGTTTTTATCTTCTTTGTCAGCAACCTGGGCTTCTTCCGGGGCGGATTATTTTATTGAATACGATTCAAACATTCAAAAAGTGCAAAAAACTGATATAAATAAATACCTGGACAAATACGTCAGGAACAAGAGCGGAGTTGCGGTTTTGTTTGTAAGTCCGTCTTATTTTGAAGAAAATAAAAATGAATTTGATAAATACGGCTGGAAGGTGTTGAATAAAGACAATGCGTTCTGGTGGCAGTAACAACCGCCTGTCATTTTGACTGGGCGCCTGCCAATGGAGAAGAACTGATATGAAAAAAAACTGCTCTAAAAAATCAATTATTGTATTAGCTGTTCTGGCATTAATTTTTGCCGGTTGTGCAAGTACAAAGGCTTTGGATGAAGATCCGTATTACAAATCGAATATCGAAGAGTTTTCTACACACACTCTTTCAAATAAAATCCCTGTTGTCTTAAAAAAGAGCGGCTCGCAGATAGTTGTAATCCGCGTCGTATTTGAAGGCGGCACTCCACTTATTGCTCCGGAAAAAGCCGGAATCGAAGGTCTCCTGCTTAACCTGATGCTTCACGGCGGCAGCGAATACTCTTACGAAGACATCCAGAAGATGCAGTACGAAAAAACTTTTACGCTCAACAGTTCAAGCGGAAAAGATTATTCTGTGATGGGATTAAAGTGCATTAAAAAAGATTTTGACAGCGTTTTTTCTGTTTTTTCAGATGCAATCAACAGCCCCCTTCTGGAACAGTCTGACTTTGATGAGTTTATTCTCCAGGAAAAAGACGGACTTCAGCGTTCACTTTCTGATCCGTCACAACAGCTTTCAATTGAATTGTACAAAACTCTTTACGACGACAGTTCTTACAAAACTTCAACGGATTTTACCGGTCAGTCCATTGATTCTGTTACGCTCGATGATGTTAAAGCGCATTACAAAAAGCTCATGGATTGTAATCGAATCAAAATCGTTGTAGTCGGAAACTTTGAAGGCGAAGAACGTGAAACTTTAATCACAAAACTTGACGGCGCCTTTGGTTCAATTGCAGCAGGCGGATACAAAAAACCTCAGGTCGGCAAATTGAATTTTAATAAAACTGACAAAACGATTGTTAACGCAAACGCAGGTGCAAGCGCATATTCAGCAGGGCTTTTTTACTGTCCGAACCGCTATGATAAAGATTATGTTGCTTTTGCAATCAGCCTGATGTATCTCGATGATATTTTCTTCAGCCACGTGCGCGAAGAAGGCGGGGCAGTGTATTCAATCGGTTCAGGCGTGCTCAGCGGCCGGAATATGGCAGGCGTAATCAGTGCATACAAAATCAGCGACAAAGAAAACATCAGACGCCTTATCAGCCAGTCAATTGCAATGTTTCCGGATAAACATGGAGTGGAATCAAAACTTGATCAGTACAAAAACAAATACATTACGACACTTTTTGATTCAGGGCAGAATGCGGCGGGAGTTGCAGCCAATATCGTAACATCACTCGAGTACTCAGATTTCTACGGCACATACCTTAAGCGCTCAAAACAGGTTCAGGATGTGAGCGCAAAAGACGTTATCGACGCCTACAAAAAATATGTAGGCGACGGCTCAAAGATTTTCTGGGTTACAGTTACAGGCGATTAATTATTTTTTTACGACCTTGTCGAGAGTGTAGTCGGTGCGGTCAATCTGCATGCCGAAAATTGAGTCTTCAACAAGACGGTATAAGGTTTCAGAAATGTAGATTCTGATTGATTCTATTGCGCTTTTGTCCGTATCGTTTTGAATCATAAATACGCCCGTAAAAAATGGATTTCCAGGCTTGAGTGCAAAGATACTGGCATTGATTTTGAAGACTGTTCCTCTGAGCATCAGACTAATGTCTTTCAAGAGCTGGCCCGGATGCAGCTGGGCGGCCATTTTTTCAGGGATTTTTACCGCAAGTCCGGTTGAACTGATATCAATCAGCTTGAACTTAAACATTCTGTCCCTTTCAAGCCAGAACACTTCTGCCGTGCCGTCTTTTTTACAGGTTGTACGGACGTACTGGCGCATTCCCTTTGTTTCGTGTTTGTCCAGAAGTTTTACAACCGCGTGAAAGTTTTCATCCCAATCGTAACTTAAAGTGATATTGTCAGCTTCGTGGAGTATTTCTTTGTCAAAACGTTTTACAGTATCCGGAGGTGTTTTTTCGGAAAAAATACCGATTTTGCAGTTTCCATAACGTTCTGCACTGTCTTCAATTGATTGAATAAAATTAATCCAGGCATTCGCGTTAAAGTTGGCATCGATATTGATGTATAAAAGTGAATCCGGATTTTTTAAGAGAATATTTTTTACAATTTTATAATCATTTAAAATGTAAACTTCGTATTCAAGTGTTCTAAGACGGTCAATGACCAAACTCTGGAAGGTGAAGGAAGGGTAGAGAAAGAAGACTTTTTTTCCAAAGATTTTGTAGTCTGCTTTTTTATCCATATAAAAAAACTCCTGATGCCTATTGTATTCCACAATCTGCATATTTTTACTATAATATCGGCATATGTCCATATTTTTTATAGGACAAAATAAACGATTATATAGAGGCTTGTATTATGGCAACAGAAGAAAAAGAAGTACGCGTTCGTTACGCTCCTAGTCCAACCGGTATGCAGCATATCGGTGGTGTTCGTACTGCTCTTTTTAATTATTTATACGCACGTTCAAAGGGCGGAAAATTTATTCTTCGTCTTGAAGACACAGACCGCACACGTTATGACGAAAAATACGTAAAAAACCTTTATGACACAATGGCATGGCTCGGTATTGACTGGGACGAAGGCGGTGATAAAGGTGGTGAATACGGACCTTATGTTCAGAGTGAACGTTTTGAACTGTACAAAAAATATGCTCAGAAACTCATTGAAAACGGCGAAGCATACTATTGTTTTTGTGACGCAGAACGCCTTGAACGCATCCGCAAAATCCAGACAGAAAACAAAATGGCTCCAGGCTATGACAGAAACTGCCGTCATTTGACTCCTGAAGAAGTCAAGGCAAATCTCGATGCAGGAAAACCTTATGTAATCCGTCTCAAGGTTCCGATGGAAGGCGAAACAAAATTCCACGACCACATTCTCGGCGACATTACATGGAAAAACGAAGACATTTCTCCGGACCCTGTTTTGCTCAAGAGTGACGGTTTTCCGACATATCACCTGGCAAACATCGTTGACGACCACATGATGAAGATTTCTCATGTCATGCGCGCTCAGGAATGGATTCCTTCTACACCATTGCACGTTCAGATGTACCGCTCGTTTGGCTGGGAACACCCTGAATTTTGTCACCTTCCGATGGTAAACGGTGCAGACGGTAAAAAACTTTCTAAACGTCATGGTTCAACTTCTGTAAACGAATTCCGTGCACGCGGATATCTTCCGCAGGCAATTGTAAACTATGTTGCATTGCTCGGCTGTTCATACGAAGAAGGCAAGGAATTCTACACTCTCGAAGAACTTGCAAAGAACTTTAAACTCGAACACCTGAATAAGGCACCGGCTGTATTCGACTATAAAAAACTTGAATTCTACAACGGAAACTACATCCGACAGCTCAGCGCCGAAGAACTGTACAAATGGACCCTTCCATTCATCACAGGAACAGGCGATGCTACCCTCGAAATCAACCCTGAAAACCCGCAGCCGGCTCCAAAAGTTGGACCACAGTATTCGGGTGTTGCTCTTGGAGACGACGGAGAACCTTACTGCGTAGACAAGTCAATGAACATGAGCAGTGCAGACGTTAAAAATACCTTGCTCGGTCTTATGCCTTTGATTCAGGAAAGACTGAAGTTTTTGACAGAAGCTGCAGAAATGGTCCACTTTATGTTTACAGAACCCGCAGTTCCACCAAAAGAAGAAATTGTTCCAAAAAGACTCGATGAAGCTAAAACAAAAGAAGTTCTTGAAGAAGCAAAAACTTTTGTAAAGAACATCTTTGGAAAAACTCACGACGAAGCAGAAGAAATGGCTAAGGCTTGCGCCGAAAAACTCGGAATCAAGCTTGGCGACTTTATGATGCCGATTCGTATGGCTGTAACAGGCAGCCGCGTTTCTCCTCCGCTCATCGGTTCAATCTGGGTACTCGGTGAAGCTCGCTCAATCTCAAGAATCGAAAAGACCCTCGCAACATTCTAATCTCTTGCATAATAAACCGCATTAGCATATACTGAATGCATATTTATGTAAAAGTCGTGCATAAAAATACAATTTTATTGCACGGCTTTTACAAATTTCCTTAATAAGGGGACGGTATGGCATATTCATTTATTGATGGCGGTGTTACTGCAGCTCAGGGCTTTACAGCCAACGGCATTCTTAACAAAATCAAATCCAGCAGAAAAACAAACGACACTGCATTGATTTACAGCGAAAAACTCTGTAATGCAGCAGGCGTTTTTACACAAAACCGCGTAAAAGCCGAATGTGTCAAACTTACAAAAGATCATATCGCAAACGGTAAGGCACAGGCAGTAATCGCAAACTCAGGAAACGCAAATGCCTGCACTGGCGCTGAAGGCTACAAAAATGCAGAAAAAGAAGCAATCGCCGTTGCAGCAAAATTGAATATCGCTTCTGACGATGTACTTGTTCTTTCTACCGGAGTAATCGGCCAGCAGCTCGACGTTTCAAAAATCCTCAACGGAATGGACGAACTTGCAGACGGACTTTCAAAGGAAGGTCACAAAGAAGCACGTGTCGCAATCATGACAACGGACACACAGTACAAGGAAGTTGCCCTCGAAACACAAATCGGCGGCAAAACTGTACGCATGGGAACAATGGCAAAGGGAAGCGGAATGATTCACATCAACCTCGGAACGATGCTTGGTTTTATCACGACAGACTGTGCAATTTCGGCTCAGATGCTTGAAAAGGCTCTCCGTATTTCTGCCGCAGGAACTTACAACTGCGTTTCAGTTGACGGCGACACTTCAACCAACGATTCTCTCATTATGCTCGCAAACGGCATGGCAGGAAACAAAGAAATTACTTCCGAAGGCAAGGACTTTGACGACTTTGTTGCTGCGCTCAACGAATTGAATACACAGATGGCCAGAAAAATTGCAGCCGACGGAGAAGGTGCAAGCCGACTCGTAACATGCAATATCACAGGTGCCGACACAGTAGAAAACGCCCGCGGACTTGCAAAAGCAGTTATCTGTTCAAACCTTGTAAAGGCAGCTTTTTTTGGCGCTGACGCAAACTGGGGACGTATACTCGACGCAATGGGCTACTCAGGATATTTCTTTACACCGGAAAAAACTTCGGTTTCATTTATGAGCCGGAAGGGTGCAAAGCGTTATTTTGAAAACGGCAGGGTTAACGGCGGAGAACAGTCGGTGATCAGGGTTTTTGACCACGGAGTTCCGCTCAATTTTGACGAAGACAAAGCAAAAGAAATACTTACAGAAGAAGCTGTAGAAATACTTGTTGAACTTGAAGACGGTTCTGCAGTTGGAACTGCCTGGGGGTGCGACTTAACTTACGATTACGTAAAAATTAATGGAGATTACAGAACATAATGTCAGACGAAACAACTTTTGTAGAAAACCCGAGACTTGATAACGGCCGCTGGTCAGACGTACTTGTTCAGGCCCTTCCTTATTTCAGACACTGGGTTGGTAAAACCGTTGTAGTAAAATACGGCGGAAACGCAATGCTTAATGAAGAACTCAAATCTGCCGTAATGAAGGACATCGTTCTCCTCAGCACAATCGGCATCAAGGTAGTTCTTGTTCACGGCGGCGGTCCGGAAATCAACCACATGCTCGAAAGAGTCGGAAAAGAATCAAAATTCATCAACGG
>JAILFZ010000170.1 GCA_024697295.1 Treponema sp. | reverse complement strand
AATGGTGTTTGTACCTTGTCTGTAAGCTGAACCAGCTGCTCATGTGTCAATGGAAAATATTTCATATAAATCAACCTTTTTTTTTCTCATTCAGCAATTGAATTTCAATTCTGGAGAACTAATATATTTTAGCCCTATTCTATATTTTTCTTTGAATTATGAAAATATGTGTTAAACTTAATATAGCCCAAAGAGGGGCAGATTTTTTGTTGGAGAAAGTATGAGAAAAAAAGTCTTTATCAACCCAAATCTCGAACGACTCTTCTCATTCATTGTTTTTATTATAATGATAATCATCATTAACTTTGTCCTTACAAAAACCGTCTTAAAGAAAATTCAGAGAGCAAACGAAGATCAGCTCATTGACTGGTGCGCTCATTGTACCAATGACTACTCGGACGAAATAGAAAAAAAACTTGAAGAAATAAAGGTCATGCTCGACCCGTATTATGCAAAGGTTGCCCACAAGAACCTTCCGATGGAAAAACTCCGCGACAATCTTATAGAGCCTTCAAAAACACTGCCTCCTGTTTTTGAAGAAATTTTTATGGTCGACAAAAATGGAAACGGTTATAACACAACAACACCACGTAAAAGCAGCGCTGACAGAGATTATTATAAAGATGTAATCGGCGGCCGCTACAGGTTTTATATAAGCGACATGCTTTATTCAAAACAGACAGGCAAACCTGTTTTTATTTTTTCCAGGCCGATTTATGATTACTCAAACGATATAATCGGTGTTTTGTGCGCTGTCTGTCCTTACCAGAAAATTGCGGAGATTTTTTCAGAAATCCTTGTAAAAGGCAATTTCGATAACAGGATTACAATAAGGGACTCGTCAAGCAGATTCATTTTTCACCAGCTTAAAGAGTGGAATATGAAAGTTTACGACACAAGCACCTTTATCAAAACTCCCTACGATACTCACGGGAATGTAGACGGAATCAGAAAAACAATCGGTATTAACGGCGACCCGGTTATTCTTTTTTTCAAAAATATTGAAAATACAGACTGGACAGTAAATTACTCACTCAGATACGAAGAATTTACAAGTGTAAGGCAGAGGCAGTTAAAATACCATCGCGGAATCATGCTGATCCTTATTCTGGGCATCATAATTGTCTTTCTGATTGATTCATTTGCCCATTCCTTTCTCGAAAACAGGCAGCTCCTTACTACGCGCATCGACTCAGTAACACACCTCTGGGTCCGCGAATATTTTGAACAGGAAGCCGCAAAAATGCTCAAAAGAAATCCTGATTCAAAATTTATGGTAATTCACTCGGATATCAAGGGCTTTAAGTTTTTGAATCAGAAACTCGGACATCAAAAAGGTGACGAACTTCTTGTACAGTTTGCAGATTCAATTTTTTCCAAAACGGACCCGTACAACCGCATAATGTGCCGCGGATATGCAGACCATTTTTATTCACTTCTTAAAATACACTCAGTTCATAAGGCAATGACGATTCTGCACAAACACATAGACATACTTGAAAAACGAATCGCAGCACAGGAAATTCAGTATACGCCGCGCTTTGGTGTTGTATTCCGGCTTCCTGATAAAAAAAGCAGATCAACAGAAACAATTCAGAGCCTGATTGCCAAGGCTGAATTTGCAACGTCCCAGATTAAGGACAATGCCCTCCAGACAATCAGCATTTATGACTCAAAGGCACAGAAAAAATCTACGGAAGAAAACTATATCGAATCCCACATGCAGGACGCCCTTGCAAACGGCGAATTCTTTGTAGTTTATCAGCCAAAAATCGATCTCAAGTCAGAAAAAATCGTCGGAGCAGAAGCTCTTGTACGATGGAATAACAAAGAGCTGGGCTACATGCCGCCAAACAAATTCATTCCGATTTTTGAAAGGAACAACTTTATTGTTAAACTTGATTTTTATGTTTACGAACAGGTATGTAAATTCCTGCGGCAATGCCTGGACGAAGGACTCCCTGTGGTTCCGGTTTCTGTAAACATGAGCCGTAACCACAACAAGCCGGAACGTTTTGTTCACGATTTTGTAGCGCTGGTTAAATCTTACGATATTCCGCCGTCTCTCATCGAAGTCGAACTTCTTGAACGCTCAAGCATGGACAAAAACATTCTCCGTGACATTACGGTTTTGCTTCATGAGCAAGGATTCTGTGTTGCGATGGATGATTTTGGAAGCGGCGAGTCTTCGCTCAATATGCTTTCCATGATTCCGGTTGACATCTTAAAGTTTGACCGCTCTTTCCTTTACGAAAACAATATTCCGCTTAAACTGGACGAAAAAATTACACACTTCATCACTACCCTTATTGAACTGGGCAAAAATCTTAAAAAGCAGACAATATTTGAGGGCGTTGAAACAGAAGAACAGATAAACTTCCTTCGCAACGTAAAGTGCGATATGGTTCAGGGATTCTTCTATTCCCGCCCTCTTAATGCAGAAAATTATCTGGAGTTTATAAAAAACCACAAATAATCGTCTTTTTGATTTTTTTAATTAGTCAAAAAATCCTTTTGCCTTGAGAAGCTCAGCATTCAAAATACCGCCGAGTGCAGCTCCGCGCTTTGTGTTGTGGCTCAGGGCAACAAATTTGATGTCAAATACATTGCACTTTCTCAGGCGGCCAAGAACGCAGGCCATTCCCTTTTCAGTGTCTCTGTCGCGGTTTGGCTGCGGACGGTTTTCTTCTTCGCGGTAAACAATCGGATGCTCAGGAGCAGAAGGAAGTTTGAGCTGCTGAGGAAGCGATTTGAATTCACGCCATACACGGAGAACTTCTTCGAGTGAAGGCTTTTTATCTTCAGGAAGGTCAAATTCGAGGTTGACACTTGCTGTATGTCCGTCAATTACCGGAACGCGTGTACAGGTTGAACTTACAATCGGACCAGGAGCGTTTTCGATTTTTCCATCTTTTACAGTTCCGAGGATTTTAAGACATTCTTTTTCCGTCTTTTCTTCTTCACCGCCGATGTATGGAACGATGTTATCGATCATGTCAAAACTTGCAACGCCCGGATAACCTGCGCCAGAAACAGCCTGAAGAGTTGTAACGATCATTCTCTTTACAGGATAACCTGCCTGCTGCAAAGCATAGAGAGGCATCATGTATGTCTGGAGTGAACAGTTTGGTTTTACGGCAACAAAGCCTTTGTCCCAGCCGTGGTGTTTTTTCTGTTCTTTGATAACTTCAAGATGGGCAGCGTTGATTTCCGGAATAAGCATCGGAACATCTTCTGTCCAGCGGTTTGCACTTGCGTTAGAAACAACAGGGATTCCTTCAGCGGCGTATGCTGCTTCAAGAGCCTTGATTTCATCTTTGCTCATTTCGAGGGCACTGAATACAAAACGGCATTTTCCGAGAGCGGCACTGGCATCGTTTGCATCCTGAACAGTAAGATCTTTTACATCTGCCGGAATATCAGCTCCGATGAGCCAGCGGTTTTTTACAGCTTCTTTATAGAGTTTGCCTGCTGAACGAGGACTGGCAGCAACATAAGTTACTTTGAACCACGGATGATTTTCCAAAAGTTTGATGTAGCGCTGCCCAACCATACCGGTTGCGCCCAAAACGCCGACATTGATTTTTTCTGACATATATGTCTCCTTTAAAGCTTGCATTCTTTCAATGCAGATTCGATTACCTTTTTAGCGTCGTCTGTAACTTCTACGAGTGGAAGACGGCATGGACCGGAAGGCATCTTTTTTACGCTCATGGCATATTTGATTGAAGTCGGGTTTCCGTCCACAAAGGCTGCCTTAAAGAACGGCAGAAGCCTGTAGTGAATTTTTCGTGCTTCTTCAAAGTCGCCGGCAAGAGCCTTATTTGTCATTTCTGCAACGATTTTTGGAGCAAGGTTTGAAACTACAGAAATAATTCCGTCACCGCCACAGGCAATCAAAGGAAGTGTAAGCCCGTCGTCACCGCTCATTACAGAAAAATCCGGCTTTTTAGACTTGATTTTTGCGATTACTTCCATCATCTGGTTTATGTTGCCGCTTGCTTCCTTTACGCCTGCAATGTTTGGAAGGGCAGCAATGCGTTCGAGCAGATCAGTAGGAATGTTCAATCCTGTGCGTCCCTGAATGTTGTAAACGACGATTGGAATTCCAACTTTTGAAACAGCTTCAAAGTGGCGGTAGATTCCTTCTTTTGAAGGTTTATTGTAATAAGGTGTTACTACGAGAGCAGCGTCTGCCCCGGCTTTTTTTGCGCGTTCACAGTACATAACTGCGTCTTTTGTGTTGTTGCTTCCTGCACCCAGGATAACCGGAATTTTTTTGCCGGCTGATTTTTCAAAAGCACGAACTTCATCCATTACAATCTGAATAAGTTTGTCTTCTTCTGAGCCCGGTTTTTCGTCGAGGGTCGGAGTTTCAGCAGTTGTTCCGAGAGGAACAAGACCATCGATTCCCTGTTCAAGCTGGAATTTTACATTTGTTCTGAATCCTTCGTAATCAACAGAACCATCCGCATTCATCGGAGTAATCAAAGCGGTATAAGCGCCCCTGAATTTAGTCATACAACACCTTCATAAATTTTAAAAAAGTTAGTTCATTATGCTGAATTTTGAGTTTTTATACAAGAATTCTCAAGTACTGTTTATTACATCTTTTGTATCAGGACTTTTATATTCAATTTTTGTATAATGCACTCAGATGGAAACAGAAAATAAACAATCACAGGAAATAGTCCTCTCGGAAAAAGAAGAAAAAAAACGCCGGATGATTTTGTCGGGCAGCAAGTTAAAAATCATTCTTTTGATTGCTCTTCCACTCGTCTTCTACAACAGTTTAAATCAGGTTTTTCAGCTTATAGACACAATCATCGCCTCAAACTTAAGCGCAAAAGTAGTTTCAACTGTAAGTTTTGTCGCTCAGATTGAAAGCATGATTCTTGCAGTCGGCTCGGCCCTTGCACTCGGCGGCGGCGTAATAATCGGCCGGAGCTACGGCGAAGGCGACATGCAAAAAGTTAAAACCCAGATAAGCACGCTTTTCTTTTTGTGTGTTTTTATCGGCTCCGGAATCCTTGCACTCATAATTCCGCTCGCATACCCGTTTTTAAAACTTTTAAGAATGCCGGACGATTTGATCGGAACCGGAACCGCTTATTTTTCATTTGATGTAATCAGCATAATCTTTCAGTTTATAAACACAATTTACTTTGCAACACTAAAAAGCCGCGGAAACACAAAGCAGGTAATGTACGGCAATACACTTGTCCTTCTCATCAAAACCGCACTCAACGTTTCCATCAGTATTTCGGCTCAGCGCGGGCTTTTTGACGCCGACAGGGCAATGCTCCTGCTTCCGGTTTCGACAATTATCGCGCACGCAACCCTGACAGTTATCGCAGTAATTTCGCTTACTTCAAAAAAGAATCCGTTCAGAATCAGCCTCAAAAACTGTCAGTTTTCAAAACCATTTCTTGGACCGCTTTTTAATTTGAGTATTCCGGTCTTTTTTGAAAAGTTTACATTCAATTTTGGAAAGGTAATTGTAAATTCAATGTGTGCCTCTTTTGGTTCAATCGTAATCGGCGCACTCGGGGTAAGCAACCGCCTCGGAGGACTTGTTACAAACCCGATGAACGGCTTTCAGGAAGCAGAAAGTTCCCTCATGAGCCAGAACATCGGCGCCAGAAACGTAAAGCGCGCCCTTGCAATCTTTTACACTACCCTTGCAATAAACCTGATTTTTGCTACATTCAGTTTTATCATCACGACCATCCTCAAGGAACCGATCATCGCGGCCTTTGCAAAGGGCAGCTCTTTATTTGCAGGAGAAATCGAAAAAATCTACATGTTTGAACGAATGGACGCCCTGCTGATGGCGGTCAACATTTCGGTAATGGGACTTTTGTATTCGTTCGGAAAGACACGCGTTTCTATGATAATAAACATTGTCCGCCTGTTTGGTTTCAGAATTCCGCCTCTTTTGATTTTTATGAATGTACCTTATCTACGCGAACACCTGGGAACAATGGCAGTCGGAATCGCGATGCTGATGAGCAACGCTTTGAGCGGTATCATTGCAGGTATTGTCGCGATAGTTTTTATACGAAAACTCAAACGCCAGGGCACTGTATAATCCGCGCATTCAGGTGAGGGGGAGTTTTTTACTTTTCCATTTTCATTTTTACATTTATATGCTATATTCACCAAAAAGCGCAGGAGTATGACATGAGTGGCAGCAGTTTTGGAAAATTATTTACAGTAACAACTTTTGGCGAAAGCCATGGAGCCGCCCTCGGATGTATCATTGACGGTGTTCCGGCCGGAATCAGGCTCGACCTGGACGAAGTTCAGGCCGCACTCGACAGAAGAAAGCCGGGCCAGAGCGCAAACGGCAAAAACAATGCTTCGGTTACAGCGCGCAAAGAAGACGACAGGGCTCAGTTTTTGAGCGGTGTTTTTGAAGGCGTAACTGAAGGAACTCCCATCGCAATTGTAATCCAGAATACAAGCCAGCATTCAAAAGACTACGGAAACCTCGCATCAACTTTCCGCCCGGGCCATGCAGACTTGACCTACTTTCTAAAATACGGAACGCGCGATTACCGCGGAGGCGGACGCTCTTCCGGCCGCGAAACTGCAGCACGTGTTGCAGCAGGCGCAGTTGCAATCCAGGTAATCAAAGCACTCTGTCCGGATGTAAAAATCACAGCCTACACAGAACAGGCAGCAGGAGTAAAAATCAGCAAAATCGACCTTTCTCAGATTGAACAGAATCCGCTGCGCGCCCCGGACAACGAAGCCGCAGCACTGATGAATTCAAAAATCGAAGAAATCCGCTCTCAAAAAAATACAGCCGGCGGAGTCATCGCATGTTCAATCACAGGAATCCCGGCAGGACTTGGAGAACCGGTTTTTGACAAGGCAGACGCAGTCCTCTCTCACGCTGTTATGAGTATCGGTGCAGTTAAAGGAATTGAATTTGGGGCAGGTTTTGAAGCTTCCTCATCTACAGGCCTTAAAAACAACGACAAAATGCAGCCATCTGCCGACAAAAAATCAGTTGAATTCATAACGAACAACGCAGGAGGCATCCTCGGCGGAATCTCGACCGGTGCCGAAATCTTCTTCCGTGCAGCCGTAAAGCCCGTTCCTTCCGTTTATGCCAGCCAGGACACTGTTCAATGGGATGGCGGCGGTTTTGCTTCCACCAAACTCACGATTGAAGGCCGCCACGACGTTTGTCTGTGCCCGCGTATCGTTCCGGTAATCGAAGCAATGAGCGCAATCGCACTTGCAGACCTGCTCCTCCAGGCAAAAACATCAAAACTGTAATTTACACCCGGATTTTACGTTAATCTGCACAATCTTCAAAAAATTCACATGTTTTCTCTTTCTAAATTTGAAATTTCTGTTATAATGAATGAATGCGCAGGTTGGCAGATTTGCATAATCTGCGCTACTCTAAAAGTTCAATTTTAATTAGAATTATATTAAAAAAAGGGGAAAAGGAGACAATCATGAAAAAACTCACACGATTATTCGGCCTTGTACTTGCTGCTGCATTTATCACAAGCGCCGGAGCTCAGTCCCGCAAGACTGAAGTATGGGATTTTGGCGGCGTTGAAGAAAAAGGCGCTGTAAACCATATTTCAATTGCAGACATTGATGGTATCGCAGGTATTGCCGATGACGGTAAATACACAGCCGGCGAGTACTCATTCGGCGACCTTACTTTCAAGGCTGACAAAAACGACCGCGCTTACTACGACGGAAAAAAGAATTACGGTGTACAGGGCTATTCAACTTTTGAATTTGAAGACGGCTACACTTCAAACGGTATGTACTACTGTAACGGTAAAGGTGGCGAAGGAAAACGCTATCTTCTCCTTAAGAACGTAAAAGCCGGCGATTTGATTACATTCTATGCCCGCATTTCAAACTCGGGCGACGAAAAAATCCACTTTGCATCGGTTAACGCAAACGGAGAAAAGGACGGAAAACAGGACGAAGTTGCACCGATTCCTGCCATTTCTACACGCTATTCATATATCGCAACTCAGAGCGGTTCTTACAAGGTTTACACAGAGGCTTCTGTAGGTAAACCTGTTTACTACCGTATCGTCCGAAAACCCGGCGTAGAAGTTAAGGGTGCAATTTCAGGACTTCCTTCAGGAAAGGCTGCCCTCAAATTTGTTGTAAAGGAAACAAAACAGGAAATTGAAGCAAACGTTTCTGGCAAAGCATACACGGCAGGACTTCCTGCAGGCTACACTTTCACGGCAGTTCTTACAGGAATCAAGGGCTACGGAATCACGGCAGAAACAAAGCAGCTTGTTCTCGACGCAAAGGCATCCGGTTCAGCAAAAAAAGATCTTACTGCCGCAGAAATGAAAACTTACGTTGTTGACGGTAAACTTGAAGGATTTGCAAAAGACTTCAAGCCGGTTTCTGCAATTACAATTACCATGAACCCGCCTGCAAACTCACTCTATCTTCCGGTAGAAGTTGCAGTTTCAGAAAACGGCGGCGCATTTACATTCAAGGGCGAACTTGAACCGTCTGTTTCTTACACGGCTGAACTCAAGGGAGCAAACGACTACAAACTTGCAGGTGACCTTTCATTTGAAGGAACCGCCGCATTCACAAAAGACCTCAAGGTTGAATTAAAACCGTTCTACGATGTAAACGGAAAGTTCATCGGTGTTACAAAACCAATGCCGTCTTCAATCACATTCAAAAATCTTGATGACGGATACGAATACAAGGGAGCCGCTGCAAACGGCGTTTACGGCGTAAAACTCCGCGACGGTAACTACGAAGTTATCTGTTCAACAGACACAACTTCAACAATGAACCACATCGTTGTTAAGGGAAAGGCTGTTGCAAAAGACATCAACATGACTCTCAAGGACAAGACCGTTCAGCAGATTCCTCTCAAAAAAGAAATCTATGTAGGCGGTAAAAAAGCAGACTACGCAACTGTTGCAGAAGCAATCAGGGCAGCCGCTGCAATGTCTCCAAAATCAGAAGCAGACCGAATCACAATTCACATTGCTCCGGGCGTATACAGAGCCCAGCTGATTATCGACACTCCTTACATCACACTCAAAAATGACAATCCTGCCCAGGAAGTTAAACTCACATGGTACTACGGTATCGGTTACAACTACTACTCGGCAGATCCAAAAGGCTACTACGATGCAGAACGCGCTTACGACAAGTTCGAAAAACGCGGTGTTGCAAAGTGGGGTGTTGCAACTTATGTACAGAAAAACGCAAAATTCTTCCGTGCAGAAGGCATCACATTTGAAACAAGTTTTAACAAATACGTAACTGACGAAGAAATCGCAGACGGTGTTGAACCGGACGGCTCACTCCCGTTTGTACGTAAATTGAATTCTGACGTTCGTGCCAAAAAAGCAACTGAACGCGCTGCCGCAATCTGTACAGATGCAGACCAGGCTGAATTCATGAACTGCCGCTTTATCGGTTCTCAGGATACACTTTACACAGGTACAAACAGCCGCCAGTACTACCGCAACTGCTACATCGAAGGTGGAACAGACTTTATCTTTGGTGACGGTGATATCGTATTTGAAAACTGTGAAATCTCATGGTCAGGTTACACAGA
>JAILFZ010000153.1 GCA_024697295.1 Treponema sp. | reverse complement strand
GGGGACATTTCTTTTATGATGGACGGTTCAAGCGAAAACAAAAATCCGATTGTAGTCGAAATGCAGAAAAGCACACAGAACAACAGTCAGATTACCTATAGAGACGAAGGCGAAGAAGAATACATCGGTGCCTTCAGAAAGCTCAAAATCGGGAACGGGGCCGTAATTACAACTGTAAAAACCGCAGTAATCCTCGAAGGTGTAAGGACAACTACACGCCGAAACCTTTACATCACGGTTGCAATTCTCTTTATTGCAATTATGATCATTTACCTCTTTTCAAAGACTTTGAGCGTTCCGCTGCGCCAGTTGACCGCAATTGTCAACGAAATCAACAGCGGTAACTTTAACACCGAGCTCTTCTCCCTACTGAAAGACAACGGAAAGGACGAAATCGGCGTCCTTGCAAAGAGTACAAAAAACGAACGCGAAATTTTAAATACATTCACCACACTTACAAACCGCGGCGTAACCGAAGCCATCATCAAAAAACAGATTGACTTTAAGCCTCACCTCAAGGACATCACAATCTTTTTTAGTGATATCCGCGGCTTTACAGAAATCTCGGACGGCTTTAAAAACCGTTTTGGCGGACAGTCAGCCGGAGAAATCATCAACTTCCTCAACGACTACATGAGCCGCATGGTAATGTGCATTCAGCTCACTGGCGGAACCGTAGACAAGTTTGAGGGGGACGCAATCATGGCCTGCTGGGGTGTTTTGCGCAACGACAACCTGGACTGGGAAGAACTTCCATATTCCTCTCCGGTGCGCGCACAAAAGCAGTTTATCCACGACCAATACGTCTGCAGGGACGCCCTTTCTGCCATTACAGCCTGCATCGCAATGCGCTACGCTCTGATGAAATACAACAAGGACGCAGAAGCTTTTACAGCCGCACATGCGCATAACCCTAAAGCCCAGTACAAACCTCACATCAAAATCGGAGCCGGTTTGAACAGCGGACGTGCAACAGTCGGATTTTTGGGTTCAAAACAAAAGATGGAATTTACATCAATCGGTGACGCAGTAAACTTTGCAAGCCGTGCAGAGTCTTCAAACAAACCCTGCGGAACCGACATCCTGATTACAGAAGACACGTACAACCTGCTCGCACCAAAATACATTAAATGTGCAAAAAACAATTACCGTCTGGCACCTGAAAACCAGAAAAACGAAGTTATCGTTGAGCAGATTCCTGTTGAATTTGACGTCAAGGGAAAAGGAAAACAACACTTTTATGGTGTCGTAAATATGCCGAACTTTGATATCCAGACGTTCTTTATCCGCGGAGATCCAAGGTTCCAGATTGATATGGACTGCGCACGGGCAGCTGGAAGAAACGGACCAAAATCCTTGACCGAAGTCCGAAAGCTTCTTGGAATCGACGAACCTGATTTTATGAAGGTAAATTTAAATGCAGAAGAAAATAAAATTCAGGTCGCCGCTAATTGATTTTTTTGTTGTAGTTTTTTGTCTGTCAGTTTCCGGCTGTTTTATCTGGCTTTTCTGGCAGGACTTGAACAGAACAACAAATCGAACCGACAAAGACGCAATTGCAACCATCTCATTCAAACACAACATCGCGCAGAGAAAGTATTCTGACCGCATCGTGTGGGAACGCGTCCAGCAGAACACCCCGCTTTACGACAACGACTTTATCCGCACCGTAGACCTTGCACAGGCAACAATTACTTTTAAGGACGGCACAACCCTCGACGTGTACGAAAACTCAATGCTCCAGGTTTCCTACTCCGAAGAAGGCGGAGTCCGCCTGAGTGTTGACGGAGGCGATATTCAGATTGCAGCCTCGGACAAGGCAAAAAATGTTGCAATCAAACTTGCAGACGGTTCAACTGTAAACATGGACGCAGGAGCTTCACTTTCTGCCAAAAGTGATACAACTGCCAAAACCCAAAATATTGAAGTAAAAGGCGGTTCGGCAAATGTACAGACACAGACAGGCCAGGTTACGACAGTAAATTTCGGTCAGTCAGTCAATATCGAAAAAGGTGCCGAAATCGAAGTTGTACCTCTTACAGTAATTTATCCTTCAAAAGAAACACGTCTCTTGAGTTTTGACTCTTCTTCCCGCCCAGTAACCGTTGAGTGGAGACAGAACGGTTCAAACCAGCAGAAAGTTACAGTGCAGACTTCACGCACAAAAGACTTTAAGGAACTTTTACAGAGCAAAACAGTCACAGAAGGAAACAAAACTCAGATTCAAAGCGCAAAAGGCACAATCTACTGGCGCGTTTTCAACGATTCAACAAAGGACACCCCTTCAACCGGGCGTATTACAACCGAGTTTGTACCGCCTGTAAATTCAATCGCACCGCAGTCCGGAACAAACTACACCTACAGAATCAACAAACCGCGCGTAACATTCCGCTGGCAGGCAAACAGTTTTGCAGATAATTACCGCTTTATGGCGGCAAAAGACTCTGCCATGAAAGAAATTGTTTCTGACATTACGACAACACAATCCTTTGTAAACCTCGACTCACTCGAGCCGGGAACATATTACTGGCAGGTAACGCCTTTCTATTCATTGAATGACACAGGCTACCTTGCCGCAAACGAAATCAGAAACTTTACAATCACCCGGTCAAAAATGCTCGGTTCACCGGAACTTCTGGTACCGCCGCAAAACTCTGAACTCACATACAAACAGAAATTGAATGCAACCTTTATGTGGAAAAGCGATATTCCAGCCGAATACCAGCTTCTCGTTGCAAAAGACAAAGAATTCAGCAGTGTGATAATAGACACAAAGACAAAAACACCGCGATACACTGCCGAGTACGACCTGAACAGCATACAGGACGGAACTTATTACTGGAAGGTAATCCGTCATTCCGGCGATGCAGAAGACGTAAACAACGAGTCCAAGATACGCTCATTCAAGGTTACACACATAATTCCGGGCAAAAACCTTATTCTCTGGCCACAGGACGGCTTTACGACAGAAGACGACAAACTCAAAAACACCACCTTCTCATGGCAGCTTTCTGACACATACGAAGAAAACACAAAATCAGTTTTCCAGATAAGTAAAGAAAAGAACTTTGATTCAACAATTGTAAATAAAACACTCGACTCCCCTTCAATCGACGGAATTTCACTCGAGTCAGGCAGATACTACTGGCGCGCAGGCGTTCTCGGCGACGACGGCAGGCTCCAGAACCCGACAGCTGTCAGTTCATTTACAATCGTAAAACCGCTTGTAAAACCTATAATTATCAATCCTCTTCCAAACGAAGAAGTTCTCCTTTACGGTAACTCAAAGGTTGAATTTGAATGGAACCTCGTAGACGGCGCCGACAGCTACAATGTTAAGGTTTACGATAAGAATCAGTCGGTTGTGGCCCAGGACTCTTCTGTAAAAGATACACAAATTGAATTTGCCCTGCCTCCGGGCTCATACACCTGCAAAATACAGGCTGTAAGCAGCCAGTCAGTTTCTTCTTCAATCCGGATGGGCGAAGCCTCAGAAAGAAGTTTTACCGTAAGAAAACCGTCAGTCGTAAAACTTCTGAGCCCTTCTCCAAACGCACATATTGCAGGACTCAACGCTCTCCGCGAACCGGTTGTCCTTCAGTGGAAGAGCGGAAGCGACCCGGCAAAAAATTACAGCGTAGTCCTCCAGAAACAGCAGGCAAACGGCCACTACAAAACCGTCCGGGAACTTGCACCGGGTTCAAAGACAACAGCAAGCTTTAACCGCCTTCCTGCAGGAACCTACCGCTGGCAGGTCAACGCAACAACGGGCAGCAAGATTCCGGTAAACTCACTGCAGTCGGTTTTTGTAATTGAGCCGGTTCCGGCCCTGTCACGTCCAGTTATAACAAGTCCAAAGAACGGCTTTGTAATCGGCCCTGAATTCTTACGCAGTAACCGTCAGCTCAACTTCCGCTGGCAGAGCGTTCCCGGAGCAAGTGAATACTCATTCAATCTGTTCAAGAGACAAAGCGACGGCTCACTCAAAAACATTTATTCAGTAAAGAGCACAAAAAATACAGGCGTCACGCTCAAAGACTTTTCCATCCTTGATGTGGGAACCTTTATCTGGAACGTAAAAGCCTTTAGCCTTGCAAAGGACGGCTTTAAGGAACAGGAAAGCCCTGTCTCAGAAAGTAACTTTATAATCGACTTTAACCTTCCGGAAGAAGTTGAATCAATCAAACCGGAGACAATGTATGCAAATTAAAAAGTTTCTGGCCAAAACAAAAAAGATTCAATTTGTTCTCGCACTCTTGATGCTTGTTTTTGAGACATTTGCACAGAAAGCACCTTTTAATCAGGTACTGGAATGGAAGACAGACAAAAACGCATTCTACTACAGGGTTGAAATTCAAAAATCAGGAAGCGGAAAGTCTGATTTTATAAAAACAGAAAAAAACACAGCCCGCGTCCAGCTTGAACCTGGCAATTACCGCTACCGGGTTTACGTTTATGATTTTCTTGGAAGGCAGTCTTCGGTAAACGAATGGACAGATTTTGAAGTCCTAAAGGCAAACCATCCGGAATTCAAACGTCCGCCAAAAGACGTAATTCTGCCGGAAGACAAAGACTATTTTGAAGTTCCGCTCGATGTAAGCGGAGTCTCTGCAAATTCAACAGTCACAGTCGTTAATGAAGAAACCGGCTACGAATTAAACGGTAAATTGAATTTTAAAAATCCCGCCCGAGGAGAAAGCGAAACAAACCGCGCCACAAATGCAAACTTTGGCTATGTGCGCCCTGGAACCTATTTTATCCGTGTAACAAACCCAAGTGGTTTTAGTGCAAAGTCAGACACATTTAAAATCGCCTTTGCAGAACCGGTTGCGCCGCCTGCTCCGCAGCCTCAGCCCGAACCGGTCGCTCCACCTCCTCCGGCTCCAGAGCCAGAACCAGCACCTCCACCGCCGCCTCAACCACAGCCAGAGCCGGTTCCACCGCCTGCGACCCAACCACAGCCGGAACCAGTTGCACCGCCACCAGTGCCGGAGCCGGTCGCACCGCCGCAGCCGGTCGCACAGCCGCAGCCGATAATTCAACAGGTTTCCGAACCGTTAGAAATTACAGAGGACATCGTAGAAGAAAAACTTGATATCGATATGAAGCTTATTCCCGGCGAAGTGCGCGTCAAGGCAAGTGACTCTGAAAAGGTAAAAACGCAGAAAAAACGCAATAACGCAATCAACCAGCTGCTTACAGAGTCAGAAGGAAAAGATATCGTTGTAATCGGAAAAGGCCGCGGTCACAGCGAATGGGGATTTTACTTAAAGGATTACTTTCCGATTCAAAAAATGAGCAACCACTCCTATAATTTTATGGGAGCAGGCATTTCGTACGCATTCCACTTTTTTCCGCAGAGCAAGATGGACTTAGGACTGATTTTAACAGCCGACGCCCAGACCGTAATGGCAAACCTTGACTACATTGAAGAATGGTATGAATTCAACCTGCTTGGCGGAATCTTCATTAATTTTGCAATGTCGGATGCATTCAGTTTTCAGCCGAGGGTAACAGGCGGACTACAGTCAGATGTAGTGCGTTCAAGTGTAACTTCGAACAGAACTTATAAATCACC
>JAILFZ010000124.1 GCA_024697295.1 Treponema sp. | reverse complement strand
TTCAGTTACTTTGTTTATCCAGTCGCGCAAATCGTAACGTTCTTTTACGCCAAAAGTTATGTACCTGCCTTCGCTCAATCCGTGTGAGCGCTCATAAGGCAGAACGAGTGTATAATCAAGTGAATTGTAAAAACGTGCCAGAGTGGCAAAATCCCGGGACGGAGATGAATGATAGCCGTGCATCAAAATCAAAATTCCCCGCGCCTGATGTGAGGCCTCAAGAACAAGGGCCTTAAGTTTTAATCCGTCGTAAGATTGAATTTCAATAAGCGGGCAGTTCTGGTCTTTGAGCCACTGTGCGTCCTGCATGTGCTGCTCATAGTTTTCTTTACTGCCATAAAATTTTGTAAGCTTTTCTGCACTTGTTTCGGGATTTTTACGACAAAAAGTCGGGATAAACACAAAACAGAAAGTGCAGATGTTGTACAGAAGGATGAGGGCAAGAACCGCTCCCAGAAATATTCCGGAACTTTTAAGATCCGCCTTTGATATTTTTAGTTCAGCCATGCTCTCTGCCCTCTCGTAGTTATTAAGATTACTGAATTACAGTTAATTTTCCGGCACCGCAGCCTGCTGTTACGATGTCTTTAACCTTTGCAGCCTTGTCTACAGAATATTTGTAGTAGTCAGAAGGCTTCCATTCACTCTTTGCGTCAACGGCAGAAGGTTCAATATTAAGGCTTCCGATGTCAAAGAGAACACCGTTGCGGTTTGGAGTTACAGAGCGTTTTGCTTCTTCAAAAGAGTTTGCTTCGCTGTAAATGCGGCAGTCCTTGCGGCGGTCAATGCCGGAACCCTGCTGGTCTGTGTAAAGGTTATTGTAAAGGTGAATTGTTGCAAAGCGGACAAACGGGAGACGCTGTTTACAGCCGTCATACCAGTTGTGGTCAACAGTGATTGTCTGATGATTGATATCGCCTGTGTTTTTGTCGCTGTTACCAACCAGCATTGTTTTATCACCGTGAGAGAAGTGGTTCCATGAGATTGTTACAAAGTCAGATGCCTTTGTAATGTCACACTGTCCGTCGTAAACACGCCAGAATACATCGCGGCGGTCTTTTGTTTCGTATTTGTCAGACTGAATTTCTGCATTTGTAAAAGTCTGTTTGAAAGTACAGTGGTCAATCCATACATATTTTGAAGACTGAATTGAAACAAGGTCCAGGTCAGCATTGAGACCGTCCGAGTCTTCAAGTTTCGGGAACGGGTTGTAACAGTCGCTCAAGATAAGGTTACGGATTACGATGTTCTGAACACCTTTGAGCATAAAAGCAACACCGCGAAGTTCGGCATCGTTTCCGAGACCGATAATTGTTGTGTCGTTCTTTAAGCGGAGAACAACGGCAGCTTCGTATGATTTCTGGAGAGTTGTGCGCAGTTCAGCAACTTCGCCAAACTGATCCTGGTCATAGTTGAATGAAGCAGTGTATTTCTGTTTCCATTCTGCGTAAGAATTACATGGAAGGACAGATTTTGCAGTTTTTGTTGCGATAAATTTGTCGAGCTGAGGAGTTGTTCCGTTGTATGTTTCCGGAATCATTGTTCCGCGGCCAGTGTCGCTCATTTCGATTTTTCCCTGAACATAGATTACTTTTGGACCTTCAGCATTAACGGCCTTAACAAGTTCAGCACGGTTTGTAACAGTATAAACTGTTCCGCCGGCGCCGCCCTTGGTTCCGTTTTTTGCATCCGGTGGAGTAATTTCCTTTCCGGCAAGGTCTTTAGTTCCTGCGTAAGATGCCCATCCGTGAGGTGCATCCAGTGCGCTGATTTGTTTAGCAGAACTTTTTGCAGAAGCGCCCTTTGCTGCGCTGTCAGTTGAACCGCATGCACTGAGCAAAAGCATTGTGCTCAAGGCGGTTAAAAGTGCTGTAAATAATGATTTTTTCATATTCCTTCTCCTTTTGAAAAAGTATTCTAATTTACCGTGTACGAAACAGAAACCTTTCCTGCTCCGGCACCATTTATTGTATCTGATTTTAATTCCGCTGCAATAGTTGAATATTTATCAAGGACATACACATAAGACGGAGTGAATGTTTTTGAACCAAAACTTCCATTGCTGTTTCCGCTTCCTCCGATTACACCGTCAGAATCTCTGGTCGGGCTGATTCCGCTGCCAAAAGAGTTTCCTTCTGCAAGTATAACACATCCGGCACGAATACCAATTGCATACTGATTTGAATATCCTGAATTTGAAGTTTCATAAAGGTTATTGTAAACATGCAGAAGCGTGTTACGAACCATTGGAAGACGCTGGCCGCAGCCAAGATAATAATTGTGATGCAGCGTTATGGCACGGTAAGTCGGATTTTCAGCTCCGTCCGAGTCACTTGAACCAAAAAGCATTGTCTTGTCGTGGTCTTTAAAAAGACAGTATGAAACTGTAATGTTTTTTGTACCTGCGCTCTTAATATCACACAAACCGTCATAAATCTGCCACTTTTCACCGTTTGAAGACGTTGCAAGTTTTAATGTGTCTTCAAGAGTGCAGTGGTCAATCCAGATGTTTTTAGCACCGCCTTGAATTCCAATTGCGTCGTACTGTGCGTTAAAACCGTCGCTTGCTTCATGATGGGCAAAAGGATCAACTGCATCCTGAATCACAAGATTACGCAGGGCTATGTTTGACTTGCCGTTTATGCTCCAGACACCACCGCGGGTACCGCCCAAAACCCCGTTGTCATCCGGAATACCGATAACAGTTGTGTTTGATTTTACATCCAATTGAACAACGTTTTTCCATTCTTTGCACATAGTATTTTGCAAAGAGTTCAATGTTGAATCAGGAGAGCCCTCTGAGCCGCTGGTGCAGGATTTACTGTAAGCGGCAACCCACTTTGCATAGGTGTCATAGGCACCGCTTGTTTTTGAACTGACCCAGGCGTCGCGTGCAGTAGTTGAAGCAAGACTATTGCTTCCTTTGGCAGGCATCATTGAACCTGAGCCTTCGTCGCTCATGTCAATCATACCCTTTACGTAAATTAAACCGCCTTTGCTTATGGCAGTTTTTAATTCGTCGCGTGTGGTTACAACAGTTCCATTGAGGCTTCCCGAAAATCCGCCAAATTCGGCCTTTGATTCAACAAAAGCAAAACCGTTCGGACTGTCAGAAGCCTTGATTACAGACGGTTCAGTAGTTCCAAGTCCAAAAGTTGCAGTTGAGGTTCCGACAGTTCCGGTAATTCCGACAATGCCGTTATACGAACCGAGATAGAGTGTTACGGTTGAACCGCTGGTAACGGACATTTCTGTTACCGCAGCGTCAGAACTGTTGTCAAAACTTGCACCACCGGTGGAATCCGGCCAAATTTTAAGTTCAACAGTTTTAGTTAAATCTGCTTTATCTTCGTTAATATAGGTTGCCGTAAAAGTCAGTGATGAAGAAGGTTCAGCGCGAGTCTTCTCCGCACTAAACTGGATGCCGGTATACGGTTCTTCTTCGGTCTGACAGCCCGTAAAAGCCGTCAAAGCAATACAGGCAGCAGCAAGCACTGCAGAAAGTGTGTTTGTTTTCTTAGACATGTTATTCTCCAAGGGTGCAGCCGGCACCTGCATATGATGTTACATAAGTTTTTGCATCAGAAGCGCTCAGCGGGGTGTATGAATATTTATTTACAGCCGAACTGAACAAAGTTGAACCGGTTACAGTTGAGTTACAGCCGCTTGTTGACTTATCTGTGTTTCCGCTTGAATACAAACTGCCATTCTTATCCTTAAAACTGTACTGAATGCCGCTGCCAAAATAATTATTTTCTGCATAAACAATACAATTCTTTCTGCAGCCTACTGCATAAGAGTTTGAATAGAATTTAGATGAGTCACTGTCAT
>JAILFZ010000147.1 GCA_024697295.1 Treponema sp. | reverse complement strand
GTATTTTCGATGTCATAGCGGTTAAAATAACGCACTCCTCTTACCGAGTGAATGCCCAAAAATCCATTGATTTCTTCAAGGATACTTTTAGCCTCGCTCTGAAAGCCAGGCCTGCGTTCTACATAAATACGAAACATTTTTTCATTGTAGTGCATTATCGACTTGTATTCAATAAATGTAATTGTTACAATTTATTCAAGTTCGTTAAAATGCATTTAAAACGTTTATTTAGTGTTTTTTTATTCTTCGTCTCAGCACTCGCCTATTCGGCTGAAATTCAAAAGATAAACGTTAAAGGCCTTATCAAAACCAAAAAATCACATGTTCAGAAAATCCTGGAACCATTTTACGGGCGCGAAGCAACAGAAGACGTTCTGATGGAAATCGAAGGTGAACTCCAGGCAGAAGGCATTTTTGAAAGCGTCCGGGTTGAATACATAGACCAGACTTCAGATATTCTCGTTACAATAAAAGAAAAAATCACCTTTATTCCGCTGCCGTTTGTGTCCTATTCCGAAGGAAAGTGGGGCGGCGGCGGCATGCTGTTGAACATGAACGCATTCGGCAACAAAACCACCGTCGTTACAGGTGTAATTTACTCAGGAGGCAAACTAATCACCGTTCTCCTGCTTTCAAAACCGCCGGTTGGTGTCGGAGATTACGGCGGTTCGTTTTTAACTTCCTACACAAATTTTGACAGTGAACTCACCTGTCTGAACGGAGACACCGCGGCCGACTACTCAATGAAAAGCGGCTGGTTAATGGGTACGGTTCAAAAAAAGATCGGAGAGGATTCAACTATTTCTCTCGGGCTCGGATATGAATTCAAAAAATTGAATGGAACTCTCCTTGGCCAGGATTTAAAAAACAACTTTCAGTTAATTGACCTGAATCTTGGCTGGTCTTTGCAGAAAGACGAATGGAACGGCTGGTTTTTATCTTCTAAGGGCCTGTCGTTCAAAATTGACACGGGTTACAGCCCGACACACAGGGAATTCTGCCACACGTCAACCTGCGGAGCAACACTTCAGTTTCCGCTCACCGAACGCCTGAGGTTTGTCGGCGGCGGCTCGTCATTTTACGGCAAAGACATACACATAACCAACTACACCGGCGGAAGTTCGGCTTCTGTAAGTATTCTGCCTTCAACCTTTGTTTCTTCAAACCTTGCCGGTCTAAATGCCGGCCTTGAAGCCGCCGCAGTTAAATTCAGCTTTGGCCTTTTAAGTCTCTACGGTAACTTTCAGACCTGTGTTGTAGAAGATTTTGACCAGGAACAGAAGGTAAACTGCGGTTTTGCATTTGGAACCAGACTTTACCTTTCAAAAATTGCCTTTCCGGCACTTTCCATCGGTTATTCCTACAACCTTTCCAGCCAGACGCCGATTTTCTCAGGCGCACTGGGCATCTCAATGTAATTCTTTTCGACTAATTTTAATTCTGAATTATCTTCCCCTTGAATATAAATCTCTAAAATTATAAACTTTACATATGAGCAAAACAGAGTTAATCAGTGAATTCGTAAGCAAAGATGTTATAGACGCACTCGACCAGTTAATCGCTTCTACTTCAGAAGGCGAGATTAAAAACTGCGCTATCAAGGTTTCTACCGCATTTGAGGGCGACACTTCTTTTGAACCAATAATCGCAGGTCCGGAAGAGGCAAAACTCCTTGCTTCATTCAAAAAAAACCTTACTCTCTTAATTCAGAAAACCTGGGTAGAAAAGAATGACGAAGCTGTCAAAGAACAGGTTTTGTACACACTCGAACAGTTTTGCGCATACATCGAAGACCAGAAGTACGCTGATGAATACAAACGTTTTGGTCAGATTTTGAGCGACGTTGTTTATCTCATGTTCGGTCCGTCTTCAAAAGAACCTTCATTCGAAGAATACGCCCTTCGCATTGACCCTGAATTCGGGATTTTCTGGTGGTACATCCAGAACCTTCCGGAAAATGTAGACTGGTCAAACGAAAAATGCCGTGCAGTCATTCTTCTTGGAATGTACTTCCTGGCCAATTACTAAAAAGGAATTTTCCGCTCTATGAGCCAAATTAGTTCAATCTGTAATTCACTTAAAAAGGCACAGGCTTCCCTTGCCCTTCATACTGCAGCACAAAAAAACCATGCACTTCAGTGCGTTGCCGACGCAATCGCTGCCAACGCTGACCACATTATTTCTGCAAACAAAATGGACCTCGAAGCTGCACGCCAGCGCGGAATGAGCGAGGCTCTCCTTGAACGCTTAATGCTGGACCAGAAACGCATCGATTCAATCGTAAAAAGTATGGGCGTTGTAATCAACCAGACAGACCCTCTCGGCGAAGTTACAGGCGGCTGGACAACTCCGGCAGGCCTCCAGATCCGTCAGGTAAGAGTTCCGCTCGGTGTAGTCTGTATCATTTACGAAAGCCGTCCGAACGTTACAGTTGACGCATTCTGCCTTGCTTACAAAAGCGGCAACGCAATCCTTCTGCGCGGTTCATCAAGCGCATTAAAAAGCAACAAAGCATTGATTCATGTTATAAAAGAAGGCCTTAAAAATGCCGGATTTGACGGTATCGAAGACGCCGTTGAACTTGCAGAACCGGCCGCAGACCACTCAGACGTTCAGGAGATTTTGACGGCAAGAGGCCTGATTGACTGCGTGCTTCCGCGCGGCGGGGCAAAACTGATCCAGAATGTTGTGCAGAACGCACGCATTCCTGTTATCGAAACAGGTGCCGGAGTCTGCCATCTTTTTGTTGACGAAAGCGCTGACCAGGAAACGGCCTGCAAAATTGCAGACAACGCAAAAACCCAGCGTCCGGGCGCCTGCAACGCAATCGAATGCATTCTGGTTCACCAGAAAATCGCATTCAACTTTCTGCCAAAACTCGTAGAACAGCTGGGCGACAGAGTTGAACTGCGCTGCGACGACAAATCATACGCAATCATCGGCTATTCAAAAAAAGGCAGGGTCGTACGCGGAACAGACGCAGACTTTGGTTTTGAATTTCTTGATGACATTATGGCAGTTCATGTAGTTGCCGACGTAAACGAAGCAATCGAATATATAAATTCCCACAGCACAAAGCACTCAGAAAGCATCTGTACAAACGACCGCGCAAACGCACGCGCATTCCAGGCACAGATTGACAGCGCCTGCGTTTATGTAAACGCAAGCACACGCTTTACAGACGGCGGTGAATTCGGTTTTGGCGCAGAACTTGGAATTTCTACACAAAAGCTCCATGCGCGCGGCCCGATGGGAATCAAAGCTCTCACTACCACAAAATATCTGATAGACGGTGACGGCCAGATAAGATAAGCTTTCCCAGGTTCAGGCAGACGCCGATTTACAAAGAACCACCGATTCTATAAAATCAAACCTATGAATATTCAACAGGCCATTAAAGAAGCCAGAAAAATCGTAATTAAAATTGGTTCAAATACACTCTCATTGCCGGACGGCACACAGAATACTCAGTTCATGGCAAATTTTGCCGGACAGTGCGCAAAGCTCGTCAAAGAAGGAAAACAGATTGTAGTTGTTTCTTCGGGCGCTCAGGTCTCAGGCGTTTCTACATTAAAGGAATGGGCCCGCAAAAAGGACCTGCATTTCAGACAGGCTCTCTGCTCTATCGGCCAGGTTGAACTTATGAGTCAGTGGCGCAAAGCCTTTGCAGAAAACGATATTCATATCGGGCAGCTTCTTTTGACCAAAGAAGATTTTGAAAACAACAACCGCTCATTAAATATCCGCAATACACTTTTTACACTTGTTGACGAAGGTGTAGTTCCAATAATCAACGAAAACGACTCTGTCAGCACAGAAGAATTTGCAATCGGTGACAACGACAATCTTTCGGCCCTCACGGCAATTTTGTGGAGCGCCGATATGCTCATCCTGTTCAGTGACATTGACGGAGTTTACTCGGACAATCCTAAGACAAACAAAAATGCCAGATTGATAGAACTTGTTGAAGATATTCCGGCTTTAAGAAAATCAATTACAATCGGCGAAACCAACGCTTTTGGCACCGGCGGAATCGAAACAAAAATCCAGGCTGCAGAAAAAACTACGGTTTATGGAATTCCTCTCGTACTCGCCAACGGCTCTAAAGAAAATGTTCTCCTCAACCTTGCAAACGGCACTGAGCACGGAACTTTGTTTACAGCACATTAGTTTTAAGCTAAATCGTCAATTTCAAGTTTTGCTTCGTGAAGCATAATCCCGATAGCCTTTGCTGAAGTTATAAGCAAATCCATAGTGCTGTTCTGCCAGATGCGCGGCTCGCCCGTGTCTGCGCGGAGATAACCATAAACTGTTTTTCCGTAAGAAATTTCTGCGTAGCAGAATGCGGCGATTTTTTGTTCACCCGCGGCATCACACATTTTTTCCTGACCGGCAAGTTTCCAGTTAAAAATTTCGTTTACGTAGAAAGTTCCCATAGATTCGCTTATATTTGGCGAAATATATGAATTATCAATCCACTTAAAATCCCTGATTTTTGAAATCGGATAAATTACCGAAAACAGAAGTTTTGACTTTCCCTGAACTGCCAGATGATCAATCATCAGATATGTGCTTAAAAACTTTAACAGGGCAGGAACCGCCTGAGACAGGTTGTTTCTTCTTGTTAAAATCTTGAAAACCTGGTTGTGGAGCTGCATTGAGTTTACAGCCGCTTCTTTACGCGAAAGCAGTTTTATGTCTTTGTGCTTTTCGTCCAGATAAATGATAAAACAGCCGCGTCCCTTTATTTTTCCACGGTAGAGGGCCTTGTCAGCCTTTTCAAAAAGGATTTCGTAATTGTCGCCGTCGATTGTAAAACGGGAAAGTCCGAGTGTGATGGTTATAACAATGCCTGGATATTCCGGAATCGAAAGTCCGTCAAAAGAGATATAAAGATTGCGGCAAAACTGCCAGATTTCTTCGTATTCGATGATGTTTGGAACAACAATCATAAATTCATCGCCGCCAAAACGTCCCACAAGCCCGTTGTCCCCGGTTGCTTCCTTTAACTTATTTGCAACGGCTACAATGATTTTATCGCCCACAGCATGCCCGTAACCATCGTTTACGTTTTTAAAATTATCAACGTCGATTAAAATCAAAGAAAAAGGTTTTTTCTGTTGAATCCGATTGCGTGCAAGTTCTTCAATGACTGAACGCTCATATAACTGAGTTAGATAATCAAATTTTTCTGTTGTGTTATTAAATTCTTCTTTCAAGATTATACAATTATAATTTGCCCGACGGCGTTTTTCAAATTTATAAAAATTAATTCTATTTAAATATTTAATTTTCTTCCGCTTATTGCATGATTATTGATAGATAAAGCGTATTTTACTAAAATGATCGTATGGAAAAGTTTAATATCGCCTGTATCGGCTGTGGTAACATGGGCGGAGCAATTGTCCGCGGACTTTGCACAATCATGGACCCAAAATCAATTTATGTAAGTGCAGCACATTTTGAATCTGCACAGAAATTTGCCCTCGAGACCGGAGTTAATGCCTGTTCAACAAACGACGAAGCCGCTCAGGAAGCCAATATCATTTTTCTGGCTGTAAAACCTGCCTACATCAAACAGGTTCTTGAAGAAATTTCCGACAGCATCGTTCAAAATACAATTATAGTTTCGATGGCAGCCGGTGTAACCTTGGGCGATTTGAATGACTGCTGCAAAGGCGAAACCTCTCAGATTTTCCGCATAATGCCAAACATGCCGGCTCAGATTGGAAGCGGTATGACAGCCTTGTGTGCACTGGAAGGCGCTGATTTAAAAAATCTTGAAACAGTAAAATCCCTTCTTGAATCCACAGGTCGTGTCGAAGTTGTAAACGAAAAACTCATGAACTGCGTTACCGGACTTTCCGGTTCCGGTCCGGCCTTTGTATTTATGTTTATCGAAGCACTTGCCGATGCTGCTGTCCTCAACGGAATGCCGCGCGCACAGGCTTACACATACGCAGCCCAGACCGTTTACGGAAGCGCGCAGATGGTTCTGGACACAGGAAAGGCCCCTGCAGTTCTCAAAGACGCTGTATGCTCGCCGGGTGGTACTACAATCGCAGGCGTTGCATCCCTCGAACGCGACGGTTTTAGAAATGCCGCAATCAACGCAGTAACAGCCGCAGCAAAGCGCTCAGAAGAACTTTCCAAATAATGAAAGACATGACCAAAGGCCCGATTACGGGCCATTTAATCAGTTACGCTGTTCCCTTGATTTTGGGGAACTTTTTTCAGTTGACCTACAACGCCGTGGATTCAATTATCCTCGGCCGTTTTGCAGGTAAGGTAAGCCTTGCCGCCGCTGGAATTGCAAACCCGATTATGAATATCATGATTTTCTTTATCGTCGGTATTTGTCTCGGTGCAGGCATTTTAATGAGTGAATTTTACGGCGCCCATGACGAGCAAAAACTCAAAAAAGAAATCAGCACAACAATCACAATCGGTTTTATCTTTACACTTTTTGTCAGCACACTCTGTTTTATCTTTGTAAAGCAGATTCTGTTTCTTATCCGCACTCCGTCCGAACTTATTGAACCGACATCGCATTACCTGCGCATTGTTTTTACAGGCCTCTTATTTACCTTTTTTTACAATGTATTTGCATCTACACTTAGAGCCGTAGGTGACAGCAGTACCCCGATTATCTGTGTTGCCATCAGCGCTGTTTTAAATGGAATTCTTGATTATGTTCTGGTTGCAATTTACGGTCTGGGAATGACTGGCGCCGCCTTTGCGACAATCTTCAGTCAGGCAGTAAGCTGCTTTTTGTGCATAGGCTATGTTTACATCAAAGAACCGAT
>JAILFZ010000146.1 GCA_024697295.1 Treponema sp. | reverse complement strand
ACATCAAAAAACTCGAAGTTTACGAACCGGACAAGTATCAGGGATTCTACTTTGGACGCCCGTGCACCGCAGTTCAATTCCGCGAGCACTACCTGCGCCCTGATTCACGCCGCGCAACCTACTAGGCTTAATAGTTCAAATGCCGGGTTCCTTAAAAAATGCCGGTAATATGTACACTTTCAGGAAAGCACGGCTGTCTTCGCATGGTTGAAGGTAATAGGAATCCGACTGCGCTCGCTACGGCTCGCTTGCGATCCTTCAAAATGCTGCAGCAGCCGCTTGCTTTCCTTCCCGTTTCCATATCGTGTTTTTTTGCTTAAGCACCCCGGCATTTGTTCGATTTAGTTGTGTAGATGGGAAAAGTTCGGGTTTTTCGTTTAGCAGCAGGTGCAAATCTGCCGTAAGCGAGGTTACGACACAAACTCGCCTGAGCTTTGCTCACTGCGAGGTTTGCTGGCGTGCTCTCGCTGAGAGGCAGATTTGTGTTGGGATAATGTGAAAAACTCGAAATTTTACCTATATGTAATGTTTTAACTCAACGTGTTCGAACTGTTTGGTTTTGACTGCAACAACGTAACTGCCGAACATTGCGGATGCGGCGTCGAAGGCTGCTGCAAAACTGCACAGAATTGGTGCGGCAGGTTTTAACAGAAGATAGCCTGCTTCAAAACCGCGGCTGTACATTGTACACAAAACTGTGAGCGCTACAAAAGTTCCGCCCTGTGGAATGGCTCCAAGTACAAGCGAAATCGCAAAAGTTGTTATAAAAATCCAAACTACATCAAAGGCTGTAAATCCAAGGCTTGAATATGAGCGCAGAATTGTAACGAAACAGATTGCAGTTACAAGTGCGCTTCCTCCGCGTCCAAAAATCGAAAACAGCGAAACAGAAACATCGGCTGCCTGCTGGTGCTGTCCGAGACTTTCTCGTGCGTGACGGAGGTTTACAGGAAGGGACATGTTGGAGTCTGCCGAGAAGAAGGCTGCAAGAATCGGTGTAATGCTTGCAAAAAGAACATGCATCGGGTGCAGATCGTTGCACAGAAATCGGATGATAAGCGGATAAATCAATGCGATTGCAAGAATAAAATCGATTGTAAGCATGAGGATGAGCGGAGTGTAAATGCGTGAAGCAAAAATTGCCTTTGCACTGACCATCCAGTAGCAGGCGATTGCAATCATTCCGATGCTGACCCATTCAATAAAGAATGTCATTATTGAATAGCAGACTTTAGCGGCCGAGTCCAGAAAAGAAACGAGAGGTTTTGAAGCAACCTGGTCTGTTGTACAACCGGCTCCGGCAAATCCTGCAAAAATAAAACAAGGCAAAAGGTATGCGCCGTCTGCAATTGAATTGAATCCTGAGTAAGGCAAAATCTGCATGATCATCTTTTTGAGAACGATTGACGGAAGATCGGTCATCTTTTCGCCGGTGATTGGGATTCGCGGGAGTTTAAAAATCAAAATTGAAATCAGGCCCAGAACTGTAAGAATCAGTGTCGTTCCTAAAATTGCGCCGATAGTCCAGAGTGCGGTTTTAGTGAGCTGATTTGAATTCCTTAACTTGAATACAGCCATTGATACTCCGAAGAACATCAACGGAAGAACCGTGTAACGTGCGGCTCTGATTGCAAATTCGCTGGCTGCAGAAATTACTGCCGTTGCGGCCGGATTTGCTGAAGGTATGATAAAGGCTGCGGCAAGACCAAGTGCAATGCCGATTAAATATTTAATCCAAACTTTCATAATTCAATTATATAAAATCAATCGTCCTTTTGCCATAGTCAAGATGACAGGCAAAAAACTAAATGCTATAATCTTGATTATGGAAAAAATGATACTTATTGCAGGAAAAGACTATCCTGACGGCCGCGAACTTTCGAGCGCCGCAGAACTACACGGATATGACTGTTTGATTACAACAAGTCCCCAGGCACAGAATGTTCAGACGGACGATGGCTCAAAAGTTGCTGTCTGGAACCGCTCTTCGCCATTGTCATGCCGTTCGCTGGTTTTATCCGCAATGAATATCAAAGGAAAAATCGATGAGGCAGTTCTGGTTTTTGATGAACCTTACTACGCTCCGTCTTTTGGAAATCCAAACGCTCAGGAAACAAACCGGGCTTTTGATGAATTAATCCTGGGCTACCAGTACTTAACTTCTGAACTTTTACTCAGATTTTCTCAGAAAAAACTTGCTGGACTTGAAACAAATCCGAGCAAACTTGTCTTTTTATACAAATCGAATGTGACAGACGCCCAGACCGTACTCAATCCGTCTTCAAAAAACGCGTCAAATACACCTTCAAAATCCCTCGTAGCTTCTGCAGGGGCCGCATTCAAAGCCTTTGCAGAAAACATGGCTGCAACACTTGCGCTTTCTGACGATGTGATTCCTGTCCTTGCCGAAGTCGACCAGAACAACGAAACTGGCCGCAAAGACAGCACTTTGATGGCCTGGCTCTGCACTTACCTTGAACAGATTGATTCGCTCAAAAAAGAGCTTTCCCCAAAACAGAAGGTAAGCTGGGTAAAGGCCGGCGCCAAATCTCCAGGCGGATTTTCTTTGTTTAAGTAGGCAAAAACCTTTCAATACGCTAAAATAGTCTGTTATGCAGTTTGATAATCCCCTAATCGTACAAAGTGACAGAACACTTTTGCTTGATGTTCACGCGCCACGTGCAAATGACTGCCGCAACGCGCTTATTCCTTTTGCTGAGCTTGAGCGCTCTCCGGAACATCTGCACACTTACAGACTGACTCCTCTTTCTTTATGGAATGCTTCGGGTGCGGGTTTTACTGCGCAGAAAGCAATCGATGTATTAAAGGAGTTTTCGCGTTACGATGTTCCTCAGTCGGTTGAATTCTGGATTACTGAAACTGCAGGCCGTTTTGGAAAGCTCCGCCTGACGAGCGCTCCATCGGTTTTAGTTCCGTATAATACTGCCGCCATTACAAATTCAACAAAGGCAAGTGACAAAGTAAAGGAAATCCGGGAAGAATACCTTTATCTGACCGCAACGAGCCGGGCTGTTTACCAGGAAATCGGAATGAGCCAGACTGCAAAAAAATATCTTGAAAAAGTTGAATACGAAAGTCCTGACCCGCAGTTTTTGCCAAAGGAACCGCTTTCCGATACCGAAAAAGAATGCTGCTTCCGTCTGCACCTTACTGACCGCGGAACAATCAAGCAGGAACTTTTGCACCTGGGCTGGCCGGTAAAAGATGATGTTCCGCTTGCTGACGGTGAACCTTTAAAAGTAAACCTGCGGAACCTTACACTCTCAGGAAAAGAATTCAAAATCCGCGACTATCAGAAAACTGCCGCTCAGGCCCTTGTCGGCGACAAAGGCCCGGGCACAGGATTTGGAACTATCGTAATGCCATGCGGTGCCGGAAAAACTGTTGTCGGAATGACAGTGATGGACCTTTTAAAAACCCGCACGCTGATCATTACAACAAACATCAGTGCGGTTCACCAGTGGATTTCGGAACTGCTCGATAAAACGGACCTTACAAAAGATGATATTGCCGAATACACAGGCGAAAACAAAAACATAAAACCTGTCACCGTTGCAACTTATCAGATTTTAACATGGAGGCCCGACAAAGACGGCCCGTATCCGCACTTTTCGCTTTTCCGCGACTACAAATGGGGACTTATTATTTATGATGAAGTCCACATGCTGCCGGCTCCTGTATTTAGGGTGGCTGCAGAAATCCAGGCAATACGGCGCGTAGGCCTTACCGCAACTCTGGTCCGGGAAGATGGAATGGAAGGCAGCGTGTTCAGTCTCGTAGGTCCAAAGCGCTTTGATGTGCCGTGGAAAGATCTGGAGTCTTCCGGCTGGATTGCACATGCCGAGTGTGTTGAAATTCGAATCGATTTGAGCGATGAAGATCAGCTCAACTACGCAGTTGCCGAGCCCCGCAAAAAGCACAGAATCGCAAGTGAAAACCCGAAGAAAATCGAGATTGTCAAAAAACTGATTGAACAGAATCCGGATGACAAAATTCTTGTAATCGGTCAGTACATCGACCAGCTGAATGTGATTTCAAAGGAACTGGGCGCAAGCATCATCACAGGAAAAACTGCGAACGAAGAACGCGACAGGATTTTTAACGACTTCAGAAGCGGGGCAATCAGTGTTCTTGTAGTTTCTAAAGTTGCCAACTTTGCAATTGATTTGCCGGACGCAAGCATGGCAATTCAAGTGAGCGGAACTTTCGGAAGCCGCCAGGAAGAAGCACAGCGCCTGGGACGTATCCTTCGTCCAAAAGAGCGCAACAGCCGTTTTTACACAATTATCACAAGGAACACCGTGGAAGAAGATTTTGGTTCAAACCGCCAGAAGTTTCTGGCCGAGCAGGGATACAGTTACAGGGCACTGCGCTGCACTTCGACAGAGCTGGCTGAGCTTTCGGGAGAGCGTCAATGATTAATTCGGATGAACGCGTAAAAAAAATTATTGACTGGCGCGAAAGTTTTGTCACGCTGCCGGATTCTCATTTTTTTGAATTAATCCGGATGTACCTGGGCGAAATTCATTCTCCGTTCAACAAGCAGAACCTTGTGCAGGACCTCGGTGCATTTCTTGGCCGCGAAGAAAACAAAAAGACAATCATCAGGCTTTTAAGCAGGCACGACCTCGAAGTTCTTACCGCAGTTTATTTGATTCCTGACGCAACAAACGAAAAACTCGCCGCATTTTTTGACGGGACATTGAACTTTGCCGCTCTTTACGAGCGCCTGTTGAATCTGGAAGAGCGCCTTTTGATTTACCGCCACATTCCAAAAAATTCGGTAAAAACCGTAATCAGCATAAACCCGGTTCTGGAAGACCTCTTAAAACCGTATCTAAAAGTTTCCAATCTTCTGCCTCCGGTTGAACTTGCGCACCGGCTTTATAATTCAAGTTTCAGTTTGAGCGCCGACGTGATTGCGGCCTTTGTAAACTTTATCAATTTGAATCCCGGACTTTGCAAGTCAGATTATTCAATAAAAAAACGCGATCTTGAAAAACTTTCGGACATTTTTAAAACCGAAAACGTTGAATTTTTTAATCTGCTCCTCAAGGCCTTTGTAAACCTGTCTCTCGTCACAGACAGCCCGCGGGGAATTCAAATCGATTTTCCACGTTTAAGCGCCTTTGCTTCTCTCGACGGGCGGATTCAACTTGCGTACCTGACACTGGCGACCCATACAAGACTGAGCCGCTCGTACCTTGCAAAATACGCAAAGCTTTTGCTCGACGCACTTAATTCAATCAAAAAGGAAGGCTTTACAAAAACAGCTTTCCTCAGAAACGCCTTTTTAATCAGTCAGAAAAAAGACTCGCCGTTGCAGGGAGCGGCAGTTGGCGGGGGCGGACGTTTTGCCGCAATGCTTGCCCGTGCCCGGCAGGAAGAACAGAATGCGGACGGTGCGGACAAAGAAATCAACGCCGGAGATTTTTCCATTGTTGAATGCGTATTTGATGCGGCCTGCACTTTCGGTCTTCTTGGCGAGAGCGGAATCGGCACTGAGGGCGAAAAACTTTTTGCCAAAGGAAACGCCCTTACGCTTGCAGAACAGCTGGAAAAGCAGTCGGGTCAGGTTCAAAAGGCAATGAGCATCGACGCCGGCTTTAATGTGCTCATTTTTCCGGGGCTCAAATTGAATTCACTGCTTGAATTAATGGATTTTGTTGAACTTAAAAACTTTGACACTGCCGCAAGTTTTGAACTTAATAAAAAAGCCGTAATGTTTGCCTTTGACAGAGGGCTTTCTTCAGGCGATATTTATTCAATCATTCAAAAATACAGCACATACCAGATTCCTGAAAACGTAAAAATGTCGCTCGATGACTGGGCCTCTTCCTACATGTCGGCCGAACTTTTTAACGGAATCGTTTTGTGCGTGGACAGGTCCAGGGCACATTTGATTCAAAACAATCCGACCGCAAAATCGCACATCTGGAAAACCTTGGCGCCGGGCGTTTTTATGCTTGATACCAGCGACGAAGCTGAAGCCGTTCAAATTTTAAAATCCGCAGGAATTGAATACAACTCGACTGTCAAAACCGCGCCAAAAAAAATAGAAGGCTCAGCTTTTCCAACTTTTGTTGTGCCGGATTGTCAGGGGGAGCGGACTGAAGCTGTGGAAGAAGCAGTTCAACTTTCAAGCGATGACGAACGCCGCACACACTTTGAGTCAATGCGCGAGCGGCTTGCTAAACTTACGGTCAACCCGGAACAGCGGGAAGGCCTTCTCCTGCGCATAAACCGCAAAATCGTTTTAAGCCAGTCCCAGCTGAATGCAGAAAGCGTAAAAAACGAAACAATCGAAGCGGGCGGAATGGACTACCAGGGGAAAATCCACGTAGCCGAAAGCGCAATTCCCCTCAACATGATGCTCGAACTTGAATACGACGACAAAGACTCGCCATCCGGAAAAATTGTCCTTGTCGGTACGCCTCTTTCCATCGAAAAAAATCCGATGGACTCAGTCGTTCACATCGTTGTCGAGCCTGAACACGTTGAGCGCACACTTTCCCTCGGAGCTGCAAGCAACGTCAAACGCATCCGCGGCGGAATATTGCGGTAGGGAAGTCTTAACACAAAGTTCAATATCTGTTACTGTAAATAAGAACAGGATTGAACTATGATTACTGGAATTCTTATTGAAGGTTTAATTTACGGAATTATGGTACTCGGTGTGTTTATGACATTCCGCGTGCTTAATTTTTGCGATATGACGGTTGACGGTGCCTTTCCTATGGGCGCCTGTGTTCTTGCCGCATGCATTACTCACGGTATTTCGCCGGCAGTTGCACTTCTGATTGCTTTTGCTGCCGGCCTGCTCGCAGGTTTTTTTACAACCTTGATTTACACAAAGCTGCGTATTCCTGATTTGCTTGCCGGAATTCTGATGATGACCATGCTCTATTCGGTTAATCTCAGAATCATGTCAAACAAGGCAAACGTTTCCCTTCTCCGCGTTCAGACTGTTTTTTCAAATCTCAAGGATATTTTTCCTGCCGCATGGGGCGACTGGTCTGTCGTAATTTTTATGGCGGTTTTTGTCGTTGTCCTTATGCTTTTGCTGAACCTCTTTTTTATCACTGACTTTGGTTTAACCATGGGCGCTCTCGGAAGCAACCCTCAGATGGTAATCAGCCAGGGCGTTGACCCGCGTTTTGTACGTGGTGCCGGTATCTGTCTTGGTGACGGTCTTGCCGCTTTGAGCGGTGCGATGTTTGCAATGCGCGCAGGTTTTGCCGATGTCGGAAGCGGAACCGGTGTTGTAGTTTCGGGGCTTGCTTCGCTCATGCTCGGTGAATTCATCATTAAATCGAATAAAATTCACTGGCAGACGCTTCGTGTAATTCTTGGTTCAATTTTGTACAGAACCCTGATGCTTATTGCACGCCGTTACGGCTACACAATCGGAATGAACAGCAACGACCTCAAACTGATAACCGGAATTCTCATTATTATCTGTTTAATCATTTCCAAGACTGACGTGGTTGCTTACTTTAAGGAACATATGAAACGCCCGGCCGTGGAAGGAGGCTTAAATGCTTAAGCTTCAGAATATTGGAATTACTTTTAATGCGCACACTCCGGACGAAAATCACGCACTTTCCGGAATCAACCTCGACATCAAAAAAGGCGACTTTATCACAGTAATAGGTTCCAATGGGGCCGGTAAATCAACGCTTTACAACGTTATCGCAGGAACTTTAAAACCTACATCAGGCCAGATTCTGCTCGACAAAGACGAAAACGGCCAGGAACGCAACGTAACAAACGATCCTGAATTCAAACGGGCACGCTACATCGGGCGTATCTTCCAGAACCCGCTTTTGGGAACCGCCGGAAGAATGCGTCTTGAAGACAACATGATGATCTGCTTCAAAAAGGGATTCAAGGGATTAAAAGTTTCCCTCAACAATAAAATGCGCGCTCTTTTTAAGGAACAGCTCAAAGCCCTCAACATGGGCCTCGAAGACCGCCTCAACGACAATGTCGACCAGTTTTCCGGCGGACAGCGCCAGGCTCTTACACTTCTGATGGCTGTAATGAGCAGACCGTCCCTTCTTTTACTTGATGAACACACAGCGGCCCTCGACCCGACTAATGCCGCAATCGTAATGGATTTGACTCTCCGTTTTACAAAGGAACTTGATCTTACAACAATGATGGTTACCCACAACATGCAGCACGCACTTGATTACGGCAACCGTCTTTTGATGATGGACAAGGGCAAGATTATCCTCGACATCAGCGGCGAAGAAAAAGCTAAACTTACGATGGACGACCTTGTTGAACAGTTCAAGAAGATAAAAGTTGTCAACGACCAGATTCTTCTCCAATAGATGATGTAAAAATTACTTGACAATTTGTTTCTACATATAGTAACATTTTAATATATCATAAAGTGCGGAAGTAAATCCGCCCGGAGGTACTTGATGAAAGTTTCAAAAATCGTTCTTGCTCTTACAGCTTGTGCTTTGGTTTTTGGCACAACAGGCTGTTCAAAAAAGAAGGGCGCAGGTGACAAAAAAGTTAAAATCGGTATTGCTAAAATTGTTCAGCACGTTGCACTTGATGCAGTTGAACAGGGCGTAATCGATGTATTAAAAGAAAACGGCGTTGACGCTGAATATGATCTTCAGAACGCAAACGGCGACGTAAACACAGCTTCACAGATTGCTGACAAATACCGTGACGAAGGCGTAGACGTTGCTGTCGGAATCGCAACTCCTGTTGCTCTCGCACTCGCACAGTCAATCAAAGACATTCCTGTTGTATTTGGAACAGTAACTGATCCGCTCGGAGCAGGTCTCGTTACAACTCTTGAACACGGCGAAGGCAATGTTACAGGTATGAGCGATGCAATTCCAACTGCACAGCATATTGAATTGTTCAAGAAGATTGCAGGAATCAAAACTCTTGGTTACATCTATACTTCAAACGAAGCAAACTCAGTTTCTTCCCTCACACTTGTTCAGGATGCATGTAAAGATCTTGGAATTGAACTTGTAACTCAGTCAATTACAAATTCAAGCGAAGTAAAACAGGCAGCAGAAACCATCGTAGACCGCGTTGACGGAGTCTACCTTACAACTGACAACACAGTATTCAGTGCACTTTCCAGCCTTATCGAAGTATTCAACAAGGCTAAAAAGCCGATCTTCTCAGGCGACGTAACAGGTGCCCAGAACGGCGGTTGTTTTATGGCAAACGGCTTTAACTACTACAAGGCTGGCCGTGCAACAGGCGAAATGGTTCTCAAAATTCTGAACGGAACAGCTCCTTCAGAAATCCCTGTACGCTTTATGACAGAACCAAGCGACAGCGACCTTTTGTTTGACCTTGA
>JAILFZ010000130.1 GCA_024697295.1 Treponema sp. | reverse complement strand
CGCATACGTTCATACTGATTCGGCCTTTGCAACGGTTAACCCGCTGCTTGACCTGCACGCAACAGAAGTTCTCCTCTCATCCGGTGAATTTGTAAAGTACCGCAAAATGTTTATGACGCTTCGCTCGTCACCTTTGCGCTCAAATCCTCTTTTTAAATTTCTGCTTTCGCGTCCGGTCGATTTTGCAAGTTATGGGGAAGTTCAAAATGCAAGCTTTGTGGCTTCCGTTAATCTTGGACCTTTTTCCTTTGCAAGCCGCCTTGTAGATTTTGGCTGGAAATATCTTCTTAAATATAAAAGCGGTTTTTCTCTTCCTGATATAAAGTATGTGGAGGATGAAAGTCTTCCGTATTTTTGCTGCACTGTAGATGGTAATGTTTTTTACGTCAAGGCGCTCAAAAATCTTGTAATTGTAAGTGATTCAAAAGATCTGTTTATGACTTCATGCCTTGTAAAAAATGATTCAACTTATACAGAAAGCCAGCGTAAAATGCTTACACAAAAAAGTGGAGGCGACATCCGCATTGTTGCCGACGCAAAATTTCTGATGCAGTATTTTACCGAAGGAAACGAAGTCCTCTCTTCAATGAGCCATATTCTCGGCCAGGACGAATTGAGCGTTCTTTCGCTTTCCATCACTGACAGCGACCTTCTCGTAAAATGCTCTCTTCCTGTAAGCGAGGATGAAGCGGACTTAAAGAAATTCAATTCCATCATCAGTAAAAATTCAACTGTGCCGGCTTTTCTGCCGGCTTTGACGGATTGTGTTCAATATTACACGCTCCTTAACGCGGGTTCAATTGATGTCCTCAAAGACGCCCTTCTTCCGTTCATGAACTCCGGAAAATCTCCTGAAGAACTGTGGGCTCAGTATGACAGTATGTGTAAAAGCATGCTTGGAATGAATTTAAATGAATTTTTGCTTTCCTGGACCGGTGATGAATTTGCGGTCCTGGGAATTGAAAATCAGAACGACCCGGTTTTTGCCGTACGCGTAAAAGACGAAAAGGCGCGCAAAAAAGTTTTTGACAAACTGACCGGCTCCCTCTTAATCAGCGAAGACGACAGCCTCATTTTAGCCGGAGTGCGCCTTCCGCGCCTGACACTTCCTCCGTTTTTGAACTGGATGCTTTCTGTCGTTAATATTTCGATTCCTTCTCCGTATTTTATGGTCCAGAATGAAACGATTTATTTTTCTGAAAGCGCAGAGTCCCTTTCTGCAATTTACACCGGCGCACTTAACGGCACTGCTTTGACAAAGGATGACGGCTGGAAGAGTGTTTCTTCGCGGCAAAAAAATGAAAGCACGATGAGCCTTTATTACAATCTTGAACGCAGCGTGCCTTTTTTTATCAAAAAGAATGAAGCCTTTTCAAAAGTGCTTTCCTTATATAATCTCGGCCGCTTTGACATCCGCCTCCGCGACTACCAGCTGGAATTTACCCTTCAGGCAGGCGCAAGAGAAAACAGACAAAGTTCTGGGATTCCGGGCTTTCCGCTGAGCCTTGATGGAAGGGCGGACCCAAAAACTTTTGCATCAAATGCAGCAAAAAATCCTGATCATGTTTTCTATGTTAAAGATGATAAAACAATCTGCAGTTTTGATTTGCAGTCGACAAAGACTCAAACGGCGGATAGTGCCTTGGGCGTAATGATATGTTCAGCAAATGCTTCAGTTTCAGGTTCTGAAGGGCCAGCTCTCTGGAGCGTAACTCCGCTTGGAGTTGTCTCATTGATGAATTCAAATCTTGAAGAACTTGAACCTTTTCCGATTATGACAGGTGAGCGTGTAAGCGTTAAACCTTTTGTAAGCGACAAAAATCTCATCGTAATCAGCGAAGAAGGTTCAATTTTTACTTTCAAAACCGACGGAACTTATTCTACTCAAAAAATCGCGGGACTTTCCGTAAAGATGACTCCGCAAAATTCCGGTTCAAACTTTGCCCTTTACAGCAAAGGTTTTCTGGGGCACGTATTCTTTTTTGAAAACGGCGTTGTAAAAAATCAGGACGCTCCGGTAACCGTAAACGGGATTTCGCTTTCGTCCCCTGTGATGCTCAAAGATTCTAAAAATCAGGCGGGTTTTGTAACACAGGCCGGTGATTTTTACTGCTGGAATTTTTCTAAAGACGCAGACCTTGTAAATCCTGTAAAACTCAAAGGAGTGTTTATGGGGCCGCTTGCAAGTTCGCAAAAATATTATTACACAATTTCTTCCGATGCAGTTTTGTATCGTATAAGCACTGACGGCGATGTGCTGAGCGTCCGCATTCCGCATTCAACTGCAAAAAACGCATATTTGAGTGTGCAGAAAAGAACCGGCGCTAAATACGGAGTTTATGTCTGTGCCGACTCAAACGTAATCTACGGCTTTGACGAAAATCTCGAACTTCTGCGCGGTTATCCTGTCAAAGGATTCGGTTATCCTGTTTTTGCCGACATTAATGCCGACAAAAAAACTGACGGAATCGCACTTACAATCGACAATAAAATTACTGCCTGGAGACTTAAATGAAAGATCTAAAAACAGCCTGTTCATCAATTTGCATTCTTTTTTCGTTAATAAGTTTTGGCTGTATGAGTGCCCAGACCGACAAATATGTGGAACTTGACTCTGACAGTCAGCAGACTTCCTTTTACGAAGAACGCTTTACCGAGCTCGACGCGATGTATTATATGAACGGCAAAGTGGATTTGACTGTGGCTCAGGTTTACATAAATGATATGGAAAACGCAATCAATGCGGACTCCCTCAAAAAAGCCGACTGTGCAAGATTGTACGCACTGCAGGGGCTTGTAAGTTTGTTGAGCGGGGATACTTCGTTTGCCAGAGACAGATTGAATTCTTCCAGGGCTGCATTTAAGGGGGATGTGCGCTCGTCAGTTCTGGAAGACCGCCTTAACCCCAAAAAAAGCAGTTCAAAAAAACACAATGAAAACGCGCTTTTTATAATCGAAGACGCGCTAAAGGCTTATTCAAATAAAGACTATGCAAACGCCGTAGCTTACTTTGACGAAGCCTTTCTGCTTCTGGACAATTTTTATCAGGAAAACTACCGGGAACTTCGTGACATCTGCTGGTCCATGCGCTCCTCAGCAAAGGTGAGCGGGGATTCAAGTCATGACAAACTTCTGACAAAAAACAAAATCACTGTTGAACAGATGCTTGAGCTTGCAACGATACGCACAGACCTGATGTATGCGTACACCGCCGGAAAGGCAGTAAGTTCATCAGCGCTGTATAAGAGGGTCGCTGCATCAGGCGAACTTACTTCGTGCCGGAGCGCTTATAAAAATCAGGGCCCGTTTCCTAAGGACGCGACTGTCACAAAAACCATGTGCGCAAGATTTTTATGGAATGTCTGGAACAAAAAGAAAAATACTCTGGATCAGTTGAATAAATATTCGGCAATGTTTGTGGACGCTTCAATGCAGAGCCCGATTCCGGATGTGAGCAGGGACTCG
>JAILFZ010000082.1 GCA_024697295.1 Treponema sp. | reverse complement strand
CCGTTCAGCAAAACATACCTCTACGACTATGAAGAACTTGAATCCGACGACACACCGGTTGTAGAAGACAATAACTATGACCCGTACCACACTTTCATAGAAGATGCCAACAAACGCGACCTCCAGGGACGCACACTTTTGATGAAGGCAGCTAAAAACGGAGACCTTAAGCTCGTAGAAAACCTTATTTATTCCGGAGCAGTTATTGACGCACAGGATAATGACGGCTGGACAGCACTTATGTTTGCCGCAAGATTTTCGACAAATGTAAACGTTACAAAAACACTTATCCGCAACGGTGCAGATACAGAAATCAAAAACAATTACGGAATCAGCGCACTGCGCCTTGCCGCCGGATTCAATTCAAATTCAAATGTAACTGCACAGCTTTTGTCAGGCCACACTCCTGCAGAAAGCGAAGTCCGTGCCGCATTTATTTATGCAATCACAAACAGCGCTTCAACACAGACTCTCGATTTGTTCTGGGACAAGGGACTTTCAATCAACTCTCCTTACGACGGAAAAACACCTTTGATGTACGCCGCAGAATCAAACAAGGACACAAAAATCATCGCCTGGCTTTTGAATAACGGTGCAAAAACATCATACATGACAACGACAGGCTTAAAGGCATTCGATTATGCAAAGGCAAACAAACACCTGCCTCACGATAAATTCTACTGGGCAATGAACGAAAATGACGCTGCCACAGGCTCAACTGGAGTCAGTAGATGAGGATTACCGGAGGAGCTTTAAAAGGCCGTAACATAAAATGTCCTGACGGCGTAATCCGCCCTGCCATGGACCGCATGAGGGAATCCGTATTTGCGATTATCGGTGACTTGACAGGAAAAAGCTGGCTGGATATGTTCAGCGGGAGCGGTACGATTGCAATCGAAGCTGCGAGCCGCGGTGCAAGCCATGTTGAACTTTGCGAAAAAGATAAAATCAAAATAAAAACAGTTCTCGACAACGTTTCAATTACAGAAAAGGAACTCGGTCTCAAAATCGACTGCCACTTTATGGCTGTTGAATTGTTTTTAAAACGCTGCAAGAACCAGTTTGACTATATATTTTTTGACCCGCCGTTCCCTTACAAATTCCGAAAGGATTTGATCAAGTATGTTGACCAGTACAAGCTTCTCACAGAAGACGGAACTGTCATGATTCATTATCCTGAAGAAGACGCTCTGCCAGACCAGATCGGAGGGCTCGTATTGACCGACAGGAGAATCTACGGCCGCTCAATCGTAAATTTTTACAAAAAAGCCCCAGAAACAGAATAATAATTCATTAAAAAGGCCTTAAACAAACTCCAAAAAGTCATATTTGCTTGACTTTGGCCTTTTTTGTGTTAAAATTTTCAATGAAAAATTAAATTTTAAGGAAAAAAGTGCGTAATTTAAAACAAGATTTGCTCTCAGAAGTAGATTCCCGCAAATTTCAGGATGGCTTTATAAAAGTCACTGACTCCCCTTTACAAGCGTTGTCATCTGAACAAAAAGTTATGCTGAACAGAAAAGGAAACGAACTTTTCAACAATGGAAAAATCAATGAAGCAAGCCGAATTTTTATTACCACAGGTTATTCTGACGGATTGACCCGCGTAGGAGACACCTTCATGAAGAAAAACCAGTCCTTAGAAGCCCTAAAATACTATATTCTTGCAAAAAACAAAAATAAGTGCGAACCAATTTACGAAAAAATGGCTCAAACACTTTCGGTTCTTGTAAAAGAATGACTGAAGCATTGACTTTTTGCTGTCAGGAATAGAAAGGAGAATTAAAAATGTCAGACGAAATCAAGCTGGAAGATGGAATTCCCATTGAACTTACAGGCGATGCAAAACCGGAAGATACAAAAGCTCAGGAAATCGCCGAATTATCTAAAAGAGGCTATCAGCTTTTAAAAGATAACCGTATAGATGAAGCAGTAAATGCATTTAACAACGTACTCACCCTCGAAGACAACAACAATTATGCGCTCGTAGGACTCGGTGACAGCGAACGCAAGCAGAACCACTTCAGGGAAGCAATTGATTATTACCAGAAATGTCTTACATTCCACCCGGGCAATAACTATGCCCTCTTTGGACTTGCTGACTGCTACAAGGCATTAAACCAGTACCACAAGGCAATCGAAATCTGGGAACAGTATCTTATTCATGATGACAGAAACATCACGGTTTTGACACGTGTTGCAGATGCTTACCGCAAAATCCGTGACTTTAAAAAGTCAAAGGAACTTTACCTCAAAGTTCTGGACATGGAACAAAACAATGCCTACGCTTTGATCGGTATCGGCCACCTTCACTATGACTTTAAGGAATACAAGGACGCACTTTACTACTGGACCAAAATGCTCGAAATCAACGAAAAAGCGGTTGATATCCGTGTTTTGACTTCAATCGGCAACTGCCACAGAAAACTCAAGACTTTCGACAAAGGCGTCAAATACTTTGAACGCGCCCTCGAAATGGATCCGGAAAACTTCTACGTTCTCTTTGGGCTTGCTGACTGCTACCGCGGCATGAACCAGCAGTACCGTTCAATCGAATACTGGAACAAAATCCTCAAAAACGACCCTAAAAACAAAGTAATTTTGACACGCGCAGGCGATGCTTACCGCAACACAGGCGACTACAAAACCGCTACAGAGTATTACAACAAGGCTATGGACATCGAATTTGACGTTTATGCAGCCCTCGGTCTTGCACTTATCTGCAAAGGCGAAGGTAAATACAACGAAGCAATTGACCGCCTTACAGCATTGATCCGCGATGATATCAAAAACTACCGTCTTTACATTGACCTTGCAGACTGTTACATTAAGATGAACAAAAAAGACAAGGCAATTGAATGTTTACACGACTTCCAGAAAACTGGTACAAAGAGTACTGCAGTCAACGAAATGCTGGACAAGATTGTAAACAACAAACCTTTAAACTAGGTGTATGGACGACAAAATTTCAATTACGGGACTCTTACCTGAAGAAATCACGGAAAAACTCGGTATAAGTCCCGCTTTTCGTGGCAAACAGATTTTTGAATGGATCGGCAAGGGAGTTGAATCCTTTGACCAGATGAAAAACATCGGCGCACAGCTCATAGAAGAACTTAACCAAAAGGCTGTCCTGCGCTGCTGTTCAGTTTCCAAAGTTTTAAAAGATCCCGACGGAACAATCAAATTACAGATTTCTCTCAGAGACGGTATGGCTGTCGAAACCGTACTTTTAACAGACCGCGAAGGACGCAAAACTGCCTGCGTTTCCTGCCAGGTAGGCTGTGCAATGAACTGCGCCTTTTGTCAGACAGGAACTTTAGGTCTTGCAAGAAGCCTTACCCCGTCAGAAATTGTCGAACAGTTTTTATTTCTTGAAAAACACGCCGGCCCGTTAAGCAATATTGTTTTTATGGGCATGGGTGAACCAATGATGAACCTGAACGCAGTCCGTAAGGCAATCCAGGTTTTAACCGACAAACGCGGAAGAAATCTTTCTTCAAGAAGAATCACACTTTCCACTTCCGGCGTAATCAGCGGAATCTACGACCTTGCAGACAACGGACCAAATATTCGACTTGCAGTTTCTCTTACAACGGCCGACCCGGACCTGCGTTTAAAACTTATGCCGGTAACAAAAAACAATCCCCTCCCGGAACTTCGCAAGGCAATCGACTACTATGCAAAAAAAAGCGGACGCCGTGTTACCCTCGAAGCGGCCCTTCTCCACGACACAAATACCGGAGAATCAAGTGCAAAAAACATGATTGAATTTGCCGAGGGAATAAACGTAAACATTAACCTTATCCCGTGGAACCCTGTAGAAACCCTGCCGTTTTCTGAGCCTTCAAACAATGAATGCCGTAACTTTGTAAAAAAGCTCGAAGCCAGAGGCCTAAACGTTACTTTGCGCACACGCCGCGGCCGCGAAATCGGCGGTGCCTGCGGACAGCTGGGCAAAACTCTAAAGGACAAAATATCCGACGGTAAAAAACTGGCCCGCTCAGAGGAATAATTTTCTAAAAAAATCCAATTCTAATACAATTTTATTTGAATAAAAGATTAGTATTGGTTATAATTTTAATACTCTGTTTATAAAAAATGCTGGGAGTCTAATCTTATGCAAAAGAAAATATACGTTGCAGGTCTCTTTGATGATGACACTGCTTCAAAAGTAAATGCAGCAGTAAACGCCGTAGCCGGAGTTACAAGCTGTGCTTCAAATGCTTCCAAAGCACAAGTTCTCGTTGATTTTGATGAAGGCGTGGCTGGAATCGAAAACGCAATCAACGCAGCAATTTCCAGTGCAAATGTAGAAGTTTTGGGCGGCTGATAATGAAATTGACTGTTCTGGATGGTCATGCAGCTAATCCCGGCGATTTAAGCTGGGATAAGTTCAAAAAAATTGCCGACCTGACAGTTTATGAGCGCACGCCGGCTGATATGGTTATCCAGAGAATCGGCGACAGCGATGCTATTTTTCTAAACAAAATACAAATTACAAAACAAATTCTGGATTCCTGTCCAAAACTCAAATATATCGGTGTACTTGCAACAGGTTACAATGTTGTAGATTTGGACGAGTGCACAAAAAAAAACATTACCGTTACTAATATTCCTGCCTACTCCACTGATTCGGTTGCACAGCATGTTTTTGCCTTTATCCTGAATTATTCAAATCAGGTTGCTTCCCACGCCTCTTCCGTTAAAAACGGTGACTGGACACGCTCTCCTGATTTCTGCTACTGGAATTCAAGCCTCACAGAACTTACGGGAAAAACCCTCGGAATCTTTGGTTTTGGTTCAATCGGACAAAAAGTTGCAAAAATCGCCCATGCCTTTGGAATGCGCGTAATTATCTGCACACACAATTCAAATTCATTTACAGGCGGCGAAGAAGTTGTAACCAAAGAAGAACTTTTTAAGCAGAGCGATTTCTTGAGTCTGCACGCCCCTCTAACAGATTCAACCAAAAATCTCGTAAACAGAGAGACACTTTCTCTTTTAAAAGAAAGTGCAGTAATTATAAACACTGCCCGCGGCGGACTTGTTGATGAAAATGCCGTAAAAGAAGCATTGATTCAAAAGAAAATCGCAATGTACTGCGCAGACGTAGTTCTGACAGAACCAATGGATAAAAACTGCCCGCTGCTTACGGCTCCAGACTGCGTAATTACACCTCATATTGCCTGGGCACCAAAAGAAACTCGCCAAAGATTATTTGACATTGCTTTTAACAACTTGAATTCATTTATCGCCGGAAAGCCTGTAAACGTTGTAAACAAAGGGCTCTGACACTTGAATATAAGAATGAAAGTGATTAGAATAGTTTAAAAATACTAAATTTCTTTAGGAGTACTAAAAATGGGAAAAACAATAGCTCAGAAGATTTTTGATTCTCATCTTGTAGAAAGTCCATTCCCGGGAACCTATGTTCTCAAGCTCGACAGAGTTTTTTGTCACGAAATTACAACTCCTGTTGCAATCAACGACTTAATGGAACGCGGCAAGGACCGTGTATTTGACCCGACAAAGATTAAAGCAGTTATTGACCACGTAACACCTGCAAAAGACAGCAAAACAGCTACTCAGGGCAAAATCCTCCGTGACTGGGCACGCCGCAACAACGTAAAAGACTTTTTTGACATCGGTTCAAACGGTGTATGCCACGCAATCTTTCCTGAAAAAGGTTTTGTGCGCCCAGGCTATACAGTAATCATGGGAGACAGCCACACCTGTACACACGGTGCTTTTGGTGCATTTGCAGCAGGTGTAGGAACAACTGACCTTGAAGTAGGAATTTTGAAGGGAGTTTGTTCTTTCCGTGAACCAAAATCAATCAAATTTGTACTTAACGGAAAACTAAAGGAAGGCGTTTACGCAAAAGACGTTATCCTTTATCTGATCGGTAAAATCGGTGTAAACGGCGCTACAAACTGCGTTGTTGAATTTACAGGTCCTGTTGTAGACAACTTTGGCATGGAAGAACGCATGACCCTCTGCAACATGGCAGTTGAAGCAGGCGGTACAAGCGGAATCTGTTTCCCTGACGAAAAAACAGTTGACTACCTTTGGGAATTCATCAAAGACGAATACAAAACAAAAGAAGCAGCACTTGCTGATTATTCAAAATGGCGTGACGATGACGACGCTGTTTATGAAAAAGTTTATACACTTGATCTTTCTGATCTTGAACCAGTTTGTACAATCAACTACAAACCTGACCAGATTAAAAAGATTTCTGATATGAAGGGAACAAAGGTTGACCAGATTTACATCGGTTCATGTACAAACGGCCGTATCAGTGACCTTCGTATTGCAGCAAAAGTTCTTAAAGGCCATCACCTTGCAGACGGAGTACGCGGAATTGTAAGCCCTGCTACTCCAAAAATCTACAAAATGGCTCTTGAAGAAGGCATTATCCAGACATTTGTTGAAGCAGGATTCTGTGTAACAAACCCGACCTGCGGTGCATGTCTCGGTATGTCAAACGGTGTTCTGGCAGAAGGCGAAGTTTGTGCCTCTACCACAAACCGCAACTTTAATGGTAGAATGGGAAAAGGCGGAATGGTTCATCTTATGAGCCCTGCCTCTGCAGCAGCAACAGCTATTGCAGGAACTATAACAAATTCAGAACTCTATAAGGGGTAAAAAATGAAAGCTTTTGGTGGAAATGTACTTTTCCTGGATCGCTCAGACATCAACACTGATGAGATTATTCCTGCCAAGTATCTTACTGAGATTTCAAAACAGGCTCTCAAGCCATATCTTCTTGAAGATTTGAAACTTGACGGTTTTGATGCAAAACGTGATGTTCCTGGAAAGAAAGTAATTATCACAAGAGAGAATTTTGGATGCGGTTCAAGCCGTGAACACGCTCCATGGGCTTTGGAAGTAAACGACATTTATGTTGTAATCGCACCAAACTTTGCCCGCATTTTCCGTCAGAATATGTATAACTGCGGTCTTCTTGCACTTGATATGCCAAAGAAAGACATCGATGACATGTTCCGTTCTTTTGGTGACAAGGACTGCGAATGTAAAATTGAACAGAAAGAAGACGGCACATGGAAAGTAAAACTCATCGCAGGTTCACTTTCTAAAAGTTACCCTTTCAAACTTGAAGGATTTGAAAAGGCCCTCATCGAAAACGAAGGCTGGATCGGCTACGCAGAAAGCAAATACTAATCTGTAAGCTTCAAACCCGATAGACAAAAAAAACACTTTTCACAGATTTGTGAAAAGTGTTTTTTTTGTTTTAAAGAGGAGTTACCCTACCTCTG
>JAILFZ010000052.1 GCA_024697295.1 Treponema sp. | reverse complement strand
GCGCGGGCAAGACTTGCACCGAGTTCTCCGTAGGTAGCGTCCAGAAAGACAGACGAGCCGCCTTTGAGACCGTGGATCGTTTCTATACAGTTAACAAGATATGAAATTCCATAATCCTTGTGACTGCCTGTCGGCGTGTTGAATAATTTGAGTGTAAAAAGCCTCTCATCAATCTGTTCAATCTGCGGTTCAAAAGTAAAAGCCTTTGACGCAACAGTTTCACAGATGATTGGAGAAAACTCGTCATTGATGCAGGCCGAGGTCAGAGTTCCGGCGATGTTAGAAAAACTTGTATTATCGTCTGTATACAAAATCCAGCGGCGCAAATCCGCTGCCTCCGATGGAACATATAAACCTCCGTCTTCAGGCATACAGTCTAAAACGGCCTTTTCAAAATCAACATGTAAGTCGGGATTGCGTGTACTTCTAAATTTCAAAAAACTTACCTCCCCTCAAAAAAATTACTTAAAATGATAACGCCCAAAAAACCTGATTGTATTAAGTATATAACGGACATCATTCATGTCGTTGATTAATTCAATCTTTCCAAGAACCTCGTCTGTTACACCGACACTGATCTTCTTTGTAATAGGATAATCCCAGGAAGTTGTCAACAGCCCGATAAAATCCCAGCCTGTCTGTGTAGATTTCTGCAGCTGGTTAAAGAATGAATACATTGCGTAGCCGCGGAAGTCTATTGTAAAAACACCGGCCTTTTTTGAATCATACTTGAATTTGATTATATTTTCAGCACCGATGTTATGGTTGTAAAGTCGTGTCGTTTCTGCAGCCTGTGGAATCAACTTTCTGTGCAGATAGTAATAATCGGTAGTTCCAAGCAGAATTGCGCCCAGATGAAGCTGCCATTCAATTTTGTCCTGCTCGTAATTTGCGCGTCTCTTAAAGAAAACAGACGGAGCCAGGGTCGAAATCATATAATAGGAATGCCAGTCAAAGTCGTAAATCATTCCAAAACCGGCAGTACAATCTTTGTTTTCTCCCAGCTGGAGCTGTCTTGAACGGAGAACTCCATCGCTAAAGATGCGGATTTCGTAGAATAACTGGCGGTCGATTGCTTCCATCGCGCACGAACCGTTGTAGCCCGACCCCTTGCCGGCACCCGCCTGAATATATAAATCAAACTGGTCGTACGGAGTATTTGTGTCAATTGTAAACGGGTCGCGGTAAACTATGTGAGTATTGCCCATTAAAAAGTACGGATAAATTTCCTTTGTCGGATATTTTGAAGTATCCACGTTGTTGATGTGGGCAAAGGCTCGCACGTTTCCAAGGCTGAGTCCCGCATCAAACCGGGTTATACGGCCCGAGGTAGACTTTTGTTGAATTTTACAGACTTTCTGTGTCCACACCCGCTGAGGGTTAATAAAATAACCGAAAAAGGGCTCATGCGAGGAAACTTCCTGAGACAGGCGGAAAAGCATTTCGCCCATGCAGAAGGAGCCGACCGTCGTATAAACCATATCGTTGATTGAAGGCGCATTCTTTTCGCAGAAAAATTCCCAGATTGAAGAACCCAGAACATTTACGCCGAATGATTCGAGGCGGTTTAAGTTTGCTCCGCGGGCCGACATGTAGTACATGGAACCCTGATACGGATGGAGTACATAGTTTGTCCAATACCAGTCTCTGTCCCAGGTTAATCTTCTTTCATAAAAGTGCAGCCATTCATCAGGGCCGGTTTTTGCCCAGGCAGAACCGATTGCCCATCTGTTCCACGAAGCAAGAAGTATGTTGAATCCGATTGCACCGCTTATACCAATCCACGGATGTTTCTGCCGGCTCCATTCGTCGAGTTCAGCGTCTTGTTGAACAGAAAGAGAAACAGCAGGGTCAGAAGCGTTTGTTTCGGAAGCAGTCTGGCCCGACAAACCGGAAAGAAAAACTAGAAGTGTCAGTAAGGTAAAAAATGTTCTTTTCATTCTTGAATCAAAATCGGGCAAAAAAATAACTACCCGGCATGCCGAGTAGTTATTGGGCCATCCAAGACTTGAACTTGGGTAAGACCCGGCTTATAAGGCCGGCGCTACAACCAGCTTAGCTAATGGCCCTGGTTGCAGAGGCTTATGACCTGATACGTTTTGAATTATAGCAAAAAAAAGAGTTTAAGGTCAATCAAAGTGAAGTTTTAAAGATGTTTTGACTACCACACCGACTTTTCATCGTCGATATCGATTCCGTCGGTGTCATCGCCGGAAACTGCTACAAGGCTGTCAAAAAGTGCGCTGTAAGAAGGCCAGTTGTCTTTGATTGAAAGCATTCCCTTTTCAAACATGGTACAAATTTTAAATGCGCCTTCCGGTCTCAGGTGGCTGTTGTCTGATTTGCCCTCAGCAAAGTTTTCGTAGAGACCGCTTTCAAAATTCATGTAGAATTGTTTGCTGTTTTCAGGACCAGTCTGTTCAAGAAATTCCATTGTAAGCTTTGTCATGTCCACGAGAGGAATATTTTTTTCTGCTGCAACTTCAATAATTGCCTGCGGGTAGTCTCCGTGAGAGTTTTTTGCAGTTCCGTCTTCATTGAACATACGGCGGGCAACCGGAGTCAAAAGGATTGGCAGAGTTCCGGCCCTGATAAATTCATCAATAAAAAATGAAAGATTCTTTCGGAATTCTCCGCCTTTTTCCGGGCTTGTATAACGAGCCGGGTCAGCAGATTTTTCGTCATTGTGTGCAAACTGAATCAGCGCAAAGTCGCCTTTCTGACAGACTGCAAGCGCGCCCTTAAAGCGTCCTTCAGCGATAAAACTCTTTGTACTGCGGCCGTTGCGTGCAAAGTTTACGATTTTAACCGAACGCTTAAAAAATCTGTCCAAAAGCTGAACCCAGCCTGTCTGGGGATAAGTCAGGCGTGAGTTAAACTGCATAATGCTGTCGCCGATACAAATAAGTTTCATACTGCCCCCCCCCTCTATTCAACAGTTACTGATTTTGCAAGGTTGCGTGGTTTATCCGGATCAAGGCCCTTGAGAATTGCACAATAATATGCAAAAAGCTGTGCCGGAATAATTGAAAGGATACTTGCGATTGCAGAATCTGTTTCTGGAATATTGATTACTGTGTCACAGCATGCGGCAAAGGCATTGCTTTTGTCCTGGGTAATTGCCATTGTTGCAGCTCCACGGCTCTTAACTTCTACAATGTTTGAAGCAAGTTTCTGATACAAATCAGGCTGGGTTGCGATTGCAACAACAAGAGTGTTAGGATCAACGAGCGCAATCGGGCCGTGCTTTAATTCACCGGCGCTGAATGCTTCGCAGTGCATGTAGCTGACTTCCTTGAGTTTGAGGGCACTTTCAAGTGAACTTGCGCTGTCAAACTGACGGCCGATATAAAAGATTTTTTCTTTATTGAACTGCTTTGATGCAAATTTCTGGATTTCTGTCTGGTTTTTGATAATTTCTTCTGCTTTGTCCGGAATCTGTGAAAGTTCCTTAAGGGCATTTTTGTAGTCCCTGTCAGAAAGGGTTTCCCGGAGTCTTCCGGTTTTGAGTGCGAGCATGTACAGACACATCAGCTGTGTTGTGTATGCTTTTGTTGAAGCAACGGCGATTTCCGGGCCGGCCCAGGTGTAAATTACATTGTCAGCTTCGCGGCTTACTGTTGAACCTACACAGTTTGTAATTGCAATTACGCGTGCTCCTGCAGCCTTTGCAAGACGAAGAGCTGCGAGCGTGTCGGCAGTTTCGCCAGACTGGCTGATTACAATAAAAATATCGTCACTGTTCAAAATCGGGTTTCTGTAGCGGAATTCTGACGCAACATCGACGTCTACGCTTATGCGCGCAAATTTTTCAAATGCATATTTTGCAACAACTCCCGCGTGATAAGCCGTGCCGCAGGCAGTGATAACTACGCGGCGGGCGGTTTTCCATGCGTTCCCGAAATCTATTTCTTCAAAGTTGATGTCTACAGGTTTGTTTCCATCAAACACAAGGCGCGGTCTCATTGTGTCTGTGAGGGCCTTAGGCTGTTCGTGGATTTCCTTTAACATAAAATGTGCAAAACCGCCCTTTTCTGCGCTTGAAAGGTCCCATTCTACATGAGTTGGTTCGCGGTGGATTTTTTCTCCTTCGTAGTTAAAAAGGTCAACGTGATCCTGATACAAAACAGCGAGTTCTTTCTGTTCAAGATAATAAACATCCCGGGTGTACTCGAGAACTGCAGGAACGTCACTTGCAATAAAGTTCTCGTCCTTTCCAAGACCTACGATGAGAGGGCTTTCCTTGCGGGCAGCGATTACACGGTCAGGATAATTTTTGCTTACAACGCCGAGGGCGTAACTTCCTTCAAGGCGGTGGAGGGTTTCGAGGACTGCCTTAAAGAGGTCGTTTGTTTTTTCGTAAAAATAATTGATAAGGTGGGCAACTACTTCTGTATCAGTCTGGCTTTTGAATACTATCCCCTGCTCCTGCAAAAATGCCTTGAGTTTTGCGTAGTTTTCGATAATGCCATTGTGAACAACGGCTATAGTGCCCGAAACATTTGTCTGCGGATGTGAGTTTACATCACTTGGTTCGCCGTGTGTTGCCCAGCGGGTATGGCCGATACCCACATTTCCCGAAACAAATTCAGGAGTTCTGGCGATAAGGGCCTGGAGGTTTTCTTCATTTTCTTTTTCCGCAAGAACTAAATCTTTCTGCTTTGACTGCTTTACGACCTGGTCAGTTATGCGTTCAACGAGGAATTTGAGCGCACCTTTTGATTTTTTAACAAGAATCTCATTATCGTCTTTTGAGAGAACAGCGATTCCGGCAGAGTCGTAACCTCTGTATTCAAGTTTTTTAAGACCGTTTATTAAAACAGGTGTTGCCTCTTTAACACCAACATAACCTACAATACCACACATAAGCTTCTCCAAAAAAAATGCCGTTACCTGCAAAAGTAACGGCTCTATCATATCGAAAAACGACCGATTAAACAATTCCGTCGAGTGCTTTTACAACAGCCTCGTCGTACATATTTTTCTTTGAAAGCAATTCTTCGATTGCACTTTCCTTATCCATAATCTGTTTGTAATTACGGCGGCTGATAAGCGAGTTGTAACTTTCAACAACGTGAATCAGTTTTGCAATCTGAGGAATATCTTCACCGGAAAGTCCGTTTGGATATCCTGAACCATCTTCATTTTCGTGATGGTAAAGGGCAGCATCATTAAATATGTTGCGGTATTTTTCCGGAACAAAATCCAGGTGGTCTCCGGTAATATTTACGTGGTTACGAATGATCTGGCGCTGTTCTTCTGTCAGGTTATCAGCAGCAAGAATGTCTTCCGGAACATCAAGGAAGCCTGCGTCATAAACCATTGCGGCACAGAAGTAAAGCATGGAAGTATTCTGGTTTAAGCCGAGTTCCATTGCAAGTTTATAAACAAGTTCGCTGACGTTCTTTGAGTTGTTCTTTCTTTTTGTAACGGCATCAATCTGAGCACCAAGTTCTTCACATTTAATTGCGAGCTGTTTTAATTCATCCTTTTCTTCAGGATTCATTTCCGGAGCAGGAAGGGCATCAACACCCCAGCGCGAACTTCCGGCAGAACGCAAACCGCCCATTCCGTCGAGGTCAGTTACGTTGCCAAGCAAAAGCTGGTTGTTAGCCTGCTGCATTCCTGCAACAAGTTTGAGTGTTTCTTCAAACTGCATTGACTGACGGGCACTGGCTCTGGCGGCTGCGCGGATTGCCAGTACTACAATAACAAAGACTATAACAAGAATTGCACAGATTATAAGAACTGCAACAAGAACCATGTGATTTGATTTGGCAGTCTGCTCAGAAGATTCTGCAAGTCTGTCCCCAAGCTGGACAACAGAATTCATTACAGTCTCCTGATTCTTGTTCATTGTTTCTATAAAGACTTCCTGATTTTTACGCTGCTCTTCCAGCTGCTGCTGATACATGGCACGCTGTTCTTCTTTTTCTGCCTTTTCTGCAGCATCTTTTTTAGCCTGAATATCAGCTTCCTGCATTGCGTAAATCTCTTTGATTTTACGCTGAATTGAACCATCCGCAATTACCGAATACTTTTGAACATTGTCCGTAACATCAGTAAAAAGTGAATAATTCTTGTCTTTTTTGATTGTATCAAGAACTTTTGAATAGATTTCCGTTGCTACAAGCGTTACATTTGCCGGAATGCCTGTATTTTCATTAAGGCGGAGAACCGCATTAATCGTCTTGTAGGCATCCATGTACTGGGCGCTTTCATACTGGGTATTGGCACGCTCCAGATAACGTTTAGTAAGGTCTGCTGTTGCCGACTGAGCCTGTAAAAAAACAGTTGCAAACAAACAAACTGCAGCAACAAAAAAACTTTTTTTATTTGTTAACATTTCCAACTCCAATTGCAAATATTGCCTTAGCTCTATTATCAATTCCGTTTTGTTTCATAAACAGGAGGTCACTTACACCAAGTTTAACTCCGATTTTTGTGCGTTCGTTAATCGCAAGCGGAACAGTTACTGCACCGCCAAATTCCATGCTGGCCTTTACATCTTCCATGCTAAAGTGTCCGAGACAGTAATCATAATGTAACTGAAGCCCGGTTTCGCCAAACTTGATGTTATCAAGTCCGATACCGATTACAGGCGTCGGGAAGGATTCAACGGAACCTGTTTCAACCTTGCCGTCAGTACCAAGTCCGTAATATGCAAAGCCTGCACGCAGGAATACTTTATTACTGATTGAATTGAATGAAATCATCGGGATTGCCCTTATGCTGTACATAACTTCTTCTTCACCCTGGCCCATTGTGAGCATGTGGTAATCGCCCTGAACGTCCAGACCCATTGTGTACTGGTCTGTTTGATACAAAAGGTCGAGACCAAGCAAGAGTCCGTATTTGATGCTTGAATAAGAAGCCGGGTCCGTAACTTTCTGAAGAAGAACATCAGCAATACCAAACTGGAAATTCCATGTCACGGAAGAGAACTGGCGGTGACTTTCGTTGATATAAACTGACGAACCTGAAGCCGTGCTTACAGTCGAATATGTATTTGATTTTTCGATTTTTTCCTTTGTACGCGCGTTCATTGCGGCAACCCGTTCAGCTTCAAGGCGGGCTCTGTTTTCTTCGGCCTGTTTTGCAGCCTGTTCATTTAAGATTGCGCGGTCAATGTATGAATACAAATCTACAGCGTCAAAGTTTTCCAGGTTGTTGTCGATTACAGCAAGAGATGCCTGGCGGGCAAATTCAAGCTCGTCATCGATAATCAGCTGACGGGTCTTTTTGAGGGCATATGACTCATAGAGAGAATAATCCGGCGAACCGCTCTGCTTTTTTAAAACCTCAGAAATTTTATCAGCAGAGTGTTCTGCAAATGCCAGGTTCAACTGTGAATATACAGCATCCAGGCTGTCCTGTGATGAAAGCGGATTGATTCCAAAAGCAAAAAGAATAAGGACAAGTGAAAGGCCTTTAATTGAAATGTTTCTCATGAATACTACCTCTCTAAACAAATAATTTTAACATTCCTGATATTAGAAGTCAAATAACCGTTCAATTTATTGTTGAAGATATAAAAGAATTGACGTAAAATATTAAGTATGAAAATTCAATTCAATAAAAAAACGGTTTCCCTGATTGTGGCAATTGCCCTTCTTCTTGCAGTTATTATCGGCATATTTGTTCCAAAAAAACAGATTATTGCGTTTTATGATTTGTCGGAATCTGAAGTTTCCGGCTTAAAAAGCGCTCTTGAAGCTCAGGGAGCAGACATTTTTAACCCTAAAAAATTTAAGTATATTGAATATGATAATTCGCTCGATCTGGAAAAACAACTTTCCAGAAAGCCATCGATTCTTTTTGCAAAGGGCGGACAGGAATTCAACCGGGCAATCACTTCTGCAAAGACAAAGACCAGCCTCGTTCTGACAGGTGATCTTTCGGCACTTACTTCCAGCATGAAGGGCCTTGTCCTCACAAAAGACAAAAATATCGTGGCAGTGCCGGTTCTTTCGAGCAATATGGAAATTGCAGTAAACATGAACCTTTACCGCCGTTCAGGAATGAACACCATCAGTACATGGGGCGACATCGAAAAATTTGCAGAAATTTCCAAAAACAAAGAAAAGTCCGGAATCATGTTTGACTGCAAAAACGCAGACAACTTCCTCGATATGACAGGCGCCCTCATCGAGTCATTTGACGGACGTGACGCCTACCACCAGGCTGTAAAAATCATCAACGATACAGCGGCCGAAAATTCAACATTCAACGCGCAGAAAATCGTACAGAATCTTATGAGCCTGGAAGGTTCACCCCTCAATACAACCGTTCAGACATTAAAAAGATGGGAGCAAAAGGGTCTTCTTTTTGCAGGAACCTTTAATGCATCTCAGGCCGATGTAAATTCCTTCATGAAAAACGACAATGTAAGCCTTACATTCATCACACTTTCAACACACCGCCAGATTCCACGCGATACAATCGAACGCTATACTTCGATTTATCTGCCTTCTGAAATCGCTCCTTCTTCGAGAGCCTTTACGGCACCGGCAGTTTACGCTGCTTCATTCAGGAAGAATAAAAAGACAACTGCACTCTTTAACGCTTTGATAAGTAAAGAAGGTCAGGAAAAACTCTGCGCTCAGACAGGTCTTGCTCCGGTTCTTGCACAGTGTAAGACAGTTGACCGCCAGGCAGATGACGCGCGTTACTGGGTAGCAGCAACAAATCCGCCTTTGCAGGGCTTGAGCCAGGACATTACGCTCAACGCTGAGCAGAAAGAAGATCTTGCAAAATCAATTCAGGCGGCTGTACGCTTTAACTAAATCGAATCTGCAAAACTGATTTTTTTAAGTTTATTTACCGACACAAAAATGACTGAAGATTGAACCAAGCACATCGTCCGGAGTTACCTGGCCGGTAACTTCGCCGAGGCTGTCGAGACAGTCTTCAAGATCCTGTACGACTGCATCAAGCCCGTACGAACCATCATCTGCAATTTTAAGTGCATGCTCAACGCGTTCCAGGGCCTCGCAGACCGACTGTTTCTGGCGTTCCGAGCCGAGGCCCGTATGTGAGCTTCTTACCTGTGATGAACCAAGCAGAATCTTTTTTACAAGCGATGTCAATTCGCCAAGTCCGAGGGCTTTCTTTGCACTGATATAAACTGAATTCTGAGCACCGTCAAATTCAATTTTTTTGTCAGAAGTATCAATTTTATTAAAAACTACAATCGTTGGAATCGAATTATTTTTTTCTACAAACTCAATATCGTCTGCACTCACACCCTTTGTGCTGTCCACAAGATAGAGCATCAAATCGGCTGTCGAAGCAATATCCTTTGTAAGTTCAACCCCGCGCGCTTCGATTGCATCATCTGTTTTGCGCAAACCCGCAGTGTCAAAAAGGCGCGCAGGGATTCCGTCAAAACTGACCCAGCTTTCAATCCAGTCACGGGTAGTTCCTTCGATGTCGCTTACGATTGAACGGTCTTCCTTGAGCAGCGCGTTAAAAAGGCTTGATTTACCGGCGTTGGTTTTACCGGCAAGAACAATTTTTGCTCCGTCCTGATAGATTTTTTCGCTTTTCCAGGAATCAGCAAGGCTCTGGAGACGGTCGCGGGCACTTATTAAATCGTTCTGGTCAAAGCTGTCTGCAATTGTTTCTTCGTCTTCAGGATATTCAATATCAACTTCGATGGCGGCAAGTGTGTCGGTTATGAGGGTTTTGATTTTATCGATTTCTTCAAAGAGTGAACCGCTCAGGCGGCCTGCGGCGTGGGAACGGCTTGCGTCAGTTTTTGAATCAATAATTTCCCGGACTGCTTCGGCCCGGGTTAAATCGGCCTTGCCGTTTATGTAGGCACGGAAGGTGAATTCCCCTTTTTCTGCGGGACGAAAACCGTTTTTTATCAAAAGATTGTAAACTGCATTTACAACGCTTACACCGCCGTGACAGGAAATTTCGCACATTTCTTCGCCGGTAAATGATTTAGGCGCACGGAAAACTGAAACGAGAACTTCATCTATCCGCTTTTCGTCCCCGTTTTTACCTTCTGATTTTTCCTTTTCTGAATCCACGATCCAGCCGTAAACTATTGTGTTGCCCTGCGCCTCTAAAAGAGCCTTCGGGCGGCTGAATACTGTGGAAACCAGTTGAACACAGTTTTTGCCGGAAGCGCGTACAATTGCAAGCGCCCCCGGAGAAAGGGGAGTCGCTATTGCCGCAATAGGGTCTTCCGGATTATATTTCACGTTTGTCATATTCGTATGCCTGCCAGAGTTTTCTTATATCAGAAATTGAAGGAAAAATCGACTG
>JAILFZ010000032.1 GCA_024697295.1 Treponema sp. | reverse complement strand
AGTTTTACAGGAATCTGCTGTCCTTCTGAAAGAACGTCTGTTACCTTTTCTACTCTTGCACGTGACAATTTAGAAATGTGGCAGAGACCTTCTTTTCCAGGAAGAATTTCTACAAAGGCACCAAAGTCCATAATGCGCTTTACTGTACCATTGTAAATTGTTCCTACTTCAGGATCTTCACAGATGCCTTTTACAGCCATCTTGGCTTCTTCTGCAGATTTACCTGTTTTACCGTAAATCTGAACAGTTCCGTCGTCTTCTGTGTTGATTGTAACATTGTACTGAGCGCAGAGAGCTTTAATGTTCTTTCCGCCAGGTCCAATCAAAGCACCGATTTTGTCCGGACTGATCTTGAGTGTAAGAATTTTTGGAGCAAACGGACTGATTGGCTGCGGTTTGTCGATACATTTTTCCATAATCGAAAGAATGTGGAGACGACCAGCTTTAGCCTGTGCAAGTGCTTCCTTCATAATCTGAGTTGTAACACCTGCAATCTTAATATCCATCTGGAATCCGGTAATACCGTCTTTTGTTCCGGCTACCTTGAAGTCCATATCACCGAGGTGATCTTCTTCTCCCAGGATATCAGAAAGAATCTTATAACGTCCGTAAGGATTGTCTCCTTCAGGTTCTGTAATAAGTCCCATTGCGATTCCGGCAACCATCTTTTTCATTGGAACGCCGGCTGCAAGCAGACTCAAACAGCCGCCACAGGTAGAAGCCTGTGAAGAAGAACCGTTAGATTCCATGATTTCTGAAACTACACGTACTGTGTAAGGGAATTCGCTTACCGGCGGAATCATTGGAGCCAATGAACGGCGGGCAAGGTTTCCGTGACCGATTTCGCGACGGCCTGTTGTAAGACGGCCTGTTTCACCAACTGAGTACGGCGGGAAGTTGTAGTGAAGAATAAAGTTTTCACTGCGTTCGCCGTCGATATCGTCGTAAACCTGAGCGTCAAGTGTTGTTCCAAGTGTTGTTACGGCAAGTGACTGTGTTTCACCACGAGTGAACAAAGCAGATCCGTGTGGACGCGGGAGAACGTTTACTTCACAGGTAATCGGGCGGATTTCGTCGCATTTGCGTCCGTCGATACGAAGTCCCTTGTCCAGAATGCTCTTGCGGAGCAGATTGTACTGGATGTCATCAAAACATGCATCAAAGAGTTTTTTCTGAATTTCATCTTCGAACTGTTCTGCGTGAGCTTCAACAATCTGTTTTTTAGCTGCGCTGATTGCACTTCCGCGGTTGTCTTTGCCGTTCTGGAAGCATGCCTTTTCCAAAAGTGGAGTAGCTTCTGCAATGAGAGCATCTTTGTTTTCGAGTTCTACAGTAAGCGGAGCGAGCGGAAGTTTTTCTTTGCCGCATTTTGCAACAAGTTCTTCCTGAAGTTCACACATTGCAGTGATAAAGCCCTGTGCCTTGTCCAAAGCGCCGAGCATAACTTCTTCGCTAACTTCGTTTGCACCGCCTTCAACCATAGTAAAGCCGTCTTTTGTACCGGCAACTACGATTTCGAGCTGAGCTTTTTCCTGCTGCTGAAATGTCGGGTTAATTACGTATTCACCGTCGATGTAAGCAACGCGGGCAGCAGCAACCGGTCCGTGGAACGGAATGTCAGAAATGCTTACTGCAGCTGATGATGCGATTACTGCGAGGATATCCGGTGGGTTTACACCGTCAGAAGATACACAAGTAGGTACAATCTGAATTTCGCGGCCAAAACTTACTTCAAACAGAGGACGCATCGGGCGGTCAATAAGACGTGAAACCAGGATTTCTTTATCCTTTGGACGTCCTTCTCGTTTGATAAAGCCGCCTGGAATTTTACCTGCAGCGTAGTATTTTTCGTTGTATTCAACGGTAACTGGAACAAAGTCCAATCCTTCTTTTACTTCTTTTGAAGCACAAACTGTAGCAATTACGGCAGTTCCAGCATACTGTGCATAAATACAGCCGTTTGCCTGTTTACCGATTTTGCCGGTTTCAAGGATGAGCTCGTTGTCGCCGATTTTATAACTTACTCTATTTACCATTCTTTAACCTCCAAAACTATTTGCGGAGGCCGAGGTCTTTAATAAGCTGACGATATGTGTTCAAATCAGTTCTCTGAAGATACTTGAGCATCTTGCGTCTCTGACCAATGATTTTGAGCAAACCACGGCTAGCTCCGGTGTCTTTTGGGAACTGCTGTACGTGTGCTGTAAGCTGTTTGATGCGTTCAGTCATGATTGCAATCTGAACTTTTGTGTTTCCTGTGTCGGCTTCATTTGCGCCGAATTTGCTGATTACTGCAGCTGATTCTTCTTTTGTAAGTGCCATTTTCTACTTACTCCTTATAAATTTTATTTCCCTGGGATACAAAATTGAATAGACCGTACAAATCCTCTGAGTGACCCATCAGAATCCAGCACGCGAAGTAAACCGGAATCTAATTTAATAACTGCAGCCTTTGTAACGGAAAATCCTTCGCTACCAGAAATTTCCAAAGTTACATTGTACAAACCGTCAGGGGGAAATACTTGAATTCCACGGCGCTTTGCAACTAAATAATTTTGTCCTGCTTCCTGAGTGTACTGCCACTCAAAACCCGCAGGGTCAATTTCAAAAGGTTTTCTGAGCATTATTTGAATTGCAGAAAACTCTTTATCAAGAACGTCCTGTCTGATTCTTGATGAACTTACCCTCTTTCCAAGGTAATCTACATAATTAACAACATTGAGTTCGATATCATGTGCCTGACAGAAATCGCGGACGCAGTTAATATCGCAGGCACCCTTGTAACCGCAGCGGAAATCTTCGCCTTCGGCCAGGTATCTGATATTACACTTGTCGTTTAAAACAGACAAAAATGTTTCACCTTTAATTTTAACGAAATCGGCAGAAAAGTCAATGACGATAACAAACTCAAATCCTTTCTGCATAAAGAAATCCATTCTCTGGTCAAGGGTTGAAACATCGCCCATGTAAGAGTCCCCGGCTTTGAGGCCCCTCGTTGACTTCCGGAAGGTTACGATTCCGGCGGCAAGGTCCCTGTGTTCAATAAGTGAATCAAAAATTGAATCATGGCCAATATGGGTTCCGTCAAAACTTCCGATTGAAATGGCTACACCTTTTTTTCTGAATTCTTCACTGAACCGTCCGCCTGTAATCTGCTCCCACGAATAAACCTTTAACTTCTGTTCGCATGGAATTACAAAACCGTACGAAAGCGAGCGTTTTTCTTTTTTAACAACGCCCGCAAACTTCATGTCAGGATAAAAAACTGCAAACTCGCAGTTCTCAGGCGGTTTTTCCTCATAATAAAAGGAATGATTTTTTAGTTTTCTTCCGCTGTTAAAGTCCTGGATATAGGCCTGGCTTAGTATTGCAGGAGTAAAACCGCACAATTTTGCAACCGGCACCGTCATTGGATACAGCGCTTTTTTAATGTCTTCATCACTTATCTTTTCTTCCGCAATTGCAGCATCCTCAGAAAGCGCAATCTGCTGATTTTTTAAGTTTTGAATCGTAAACTCTTTTAAAAGACCGGCTCCGGCTGCGTCCTTTAATTCAAACAGGCCTACCCTTGTACGGCGCAGTGCCTTTAAATGAGCCGCACAGCCGCATTCAAGGGCAATGTCCCGTGCCAGGGAGCGTATGTAGGTTCCTTTGGAACAATCCACTTTTACAAGCGCATACTGTCCGTCAAAATCGATTAATTCAATTGAACTTATGGTAATTCTACGGGGCTTTAATTCAACCTTTTCACCCGAGCGCATCAGATCACTTGCCCGCCTTCCGTCGACATGTATCGCACTGAAGGCCGGTGGAACCTGATCAATCGTGCCGGTAAACTTTGTCAGGGCCTGCTGAACCTGCTCTTTAGCCGGAAAACCGCTTTCCCTGATTACTTTTCCTGTTGGGTCAAGGGTGTCGGTTTCTTTTCCGAATTCAATTAAAGCTGTATAAGATTTGTCAAAGTTTGTAATGTGAGGAACCAGACGTGTCAGAGGCCCGGTTAAAACTACAAGAAGGCCGTCCGCAAAGGAATCTAGAGTTCCTGTGTGGCCAACCCTGCTTGTTCCAAGAGAGCGTTTTACTTTTGAAAGAGAAGCAAAACTCGTCTTGCCGGACTGCTTTGCAAGCAGCAGAATCCCGCAGGACGACTGAGTTTTATTCTCCGGTTGTTTGCCCGCTTCCATTTTCCTCCGCTTGAAGTTGGTTCAATTTATGAACCATTTCAAAACCTTCTTTTATGGAATTGTCTGCAATAAAAGTAAGTTTAGGAAATTTTCGAATCGTAAGCTTTTTAGCAATTGTGCTCTGGATAAATCCCGCAGCGCTGTTTAAACCTGCAACACCCTTGTTTATCTGACCTTCCGGAAGAAAGCTTGATACATATACTTTTGCATAGGCTAAATCAGCAACTACATCTACACGATTGATTGACAAAAATGTAGAAACCCGAGGATCTTTTATTTTCTGGGTGGCGATAAGGGTCGCAATTTCTTCCCTTATCTGCTCACCGAGTTTTGCAAGACGATACTCACCCATTAGTTTGCGCCTTCTGTTGAATCAGATGCAGTTTTTTTAGCCTTAGACTTTCCGGCAGCGGCACGTTTAGCGGCTTTTTCTGCCTTTCCCTTTGCCTTTGCTTCTGCTTCTGCAGCGGCTTCTGCTTCTGCGGCAGCCTGAGCTTCTGCTTTAGCTGCTTCTTCACGGAGGCTTGCCTGTTTTTCTGCTTCGGCCTTTTCGTCAATGAGGGATTCACCGAGTTTGCGGGCAACTTCTACATATTCGATACATTCGAGCTGGTCGCCAACCTGGATATCCTGCCAGTTTTCGAGACCGATACCGCATTCAAATCCGGCTTTTACTTCTTTTGCATCATCCTTAAAGCGTTTGAGCGAAGAAATGCTTCCAGTCCATTTTACGATGCCGTCACGGATGAGGTTAACTGTACAAGACTTTTTAACCATACCGTCTGTAACATAACATCCTGCAATAACACCGACTTTTGGTACACGGAATGTATTGCGGACTTCGACAGTACCGATGTTCTGTTCAATTGTGTCAGGACGGAGCATACCTTCCATAGCCTGCTGAATTTCTTCAACACACTTGTAGATGATATTGTATTTGCGGATTTCGACCTTTTCTGTTTCGGCAAGAAGTTTTGCCTTTGGAGTAGGACGAACGTTAAATCCTATGATGATTGCGTTTTCGTCGGCACTTGCGAGGGTAACGTCACTTTCGTTGATGGCACCTGCCGAAGAATGGATTACATTCAGGCGGATTTCTGCTGTAGAAAGTTTTTCGAGACTCTGTTTGAGAGCTTCTGCAGAACCCTGCAAGTCTGCCTTGATAATAACTTTAAGTTCTTTAACTTCGCTTGCTTCGATTGTAGAAACAAGGTTATCAAGCGTAACTTTGCGGACTGCCTTGGCTGCTTCAAAACGTTTGAGTTCCTGGCGTTTAGATGAAATGTCGCGGGCATCGCGTTCTGTTTCTGTTACCTGGAATGGATCACCTGCGTTTGGCATTTCGTCCAGACCGAGAACTTCAACAGGCATACTCGGGAGAGCTTCTGTTACCTTTTCGCCCCTGTCATTGAACATAGCACGGACTTTACCGGAATAAATACCTGCAACAAAAGGATCTCCAATTTTCAATGTACCGCGCTGTACAACAACCGAAGCTACAACACCACGACCCTGGTCAACACGGGATTCAATAATCTTACCTTCTGCACGACAGTCATACTGGGTTTTGAGTTCAAGCATTTCTGCCTGGAGGAGGATTGCATCGAGAAGGTCGTCAATTCCCTGGCCCTTGAGAGCCGAAATCTTAACATACTGAGTGTCTCCGCCCCATTCTTCAGGAGTAAGCCCCTGTTCAGAAAGCTGAGTCATAACCTTATCAGGGTTTGCATCAGGTTTATCAATTTTGTTTACTGCAACGATAATCGGTACCTTTGCGTCTTTTGCGTGGCTCAAAGCTTCAAGAGTCTGAGGCATTACGCCGTCGTCCGCTGCAACTACGAGAACACAAACGTCTGTAATCTGGGCACCGCGTGCACGCATCATTGTAAAGGCTTCGTGACCAGGTGTATCAAGGAAGGTAATTACGCCCTTGTCTGTCTTAACCTGGTAAGCACCGATTTTCTGTGTGATACCGCCGGCTTCGCCTGCGGCAACATTTGTTTTACGGATGGCATCAAGTGTTTTTGTTTTACCGTGGTCAACATGCCCCATAACAGTAACGATTGGCGGACGGAATTCTTCGTCGCCTTCTTTACCGGCATCGCTTTCGATAACAGTTTCGTCGTACAAAGATACAAGGTGAACTTCACATCCGTATTCACTTGCAAGCAAGGTTGCTGTATCAGAGTCGATTGACTGGTTGATTGTAACCATCATGCCCATCGACATAAGCTTACCGATGATTTCGCCTGCCTTGAGGTTCATCTTTCTGGCAAGGTCAGAAACCGATACGCTTTCCATAATATCAATTGACTTAGGAACTACGCTTGCAGGAGTAACCTGCTTCTTCTTGTAAAGTTCTTCTTCGTCAAATAATTCTTCTTTGTCCTTGCGGTTATAAACCTGCTTTTTGCCCTTGAACTGCTTTTTAGTGTTTGCTTTTTCAGGAATTGCACTTGCGGCAGGTGCACCGCCAAAGCCCGGTTTACTTCCAAAACCTGGTCTTCCGCCGCCAAAGCCAGGTCTTCCGCCTGCACCCTGAGGACGATTTCCAAAGCCCGGACGATTTCCAAAGCCCGGACGACCACCATTCTGGCCGCCACGGAAACCGCCCTGGTTGTTGTTGCCAAAACCACGGTCTTTATTGTTCTGATAATTTTCGCGTGCCTGAGCCCCGGAAAAACCTGAGCCGTCACGACGCTGTGAACCGTAACCAGAACGATTCTGGCCATTGTAGCCCTCGCGGTTTCCGTAACCGCCGTTACCATTGCCGCGATAATTCGGGCGGCCTCTGTCTGAGAGGTTTCCGGCTTTTACGTTAGGACGGGCAGTATTGATTTCAAATGAAGTTCTACCCTGACCGCCTGTTTTCTGCTGTGGGCGCTGGCCGTTATTTTGAGGAGCTGCTGATGGAGAAGCCTTTTTTACTACAGGGCGCAAATTCTTTTGCTCGCCGTTGTTCTGGCCAGCTTTTGCCTCTGGAGCAGGATTCTTTTTGCGTACAACAATAACTTTCTTTTTTTCTGGATTAGCCGGAGCCTTATTTTCTGAAGGCTCTGACTTTTTTTTGTTTAATACAAATCCGGGCTTTTTCTCTGATTCGTCAGACATATTTTTCAGTTTTACCTCTTATTATTCAAATTCGAATTCTACACCACAATTAGGACATTTTGTCATATCCAGTGTAATCTTTGCTCCACATTCCGGACAATGATATTCTTCATCATCGGCTTCTTCGGCTGGAACTTCAGATTCAGCAGTTTCTTCGTCTTCTTCAACGAATTCTACTACATCTCTGATAATTTTGTTAACTGCATCAAGCTGTTCCTGAGTAACGCCTTCTACAGAAAGGTTTCCGTCATCGTAAGCATCTACGAATGCCTGGATATCATCAAGGTCTCTGGCCTTAAGCTTGGCAGCAACGTCAGCGTCAACACCAGGAAGATCGCTGATTGTTGAAATTTCTTCTTCGCCGGAAGCAGGTACTTCTTCAGATGTATTGAACAATTCTTCTGCGGCACGGCGTGAAGTAAATTCGCTCAGATCCATTTCTGCAGCCTGTTCTTCTGTCTTGACATCGATGCTCCAGTCGCACAAACGGTTTGCGAGGCGCACGTTCTGTCCCTGTTTACCGATAGCAAGAGAGAACTGGCTTTCGTTAACGATTGCAAGAGCTGTACGTTTTTCTTCGTCAGTGATGAGAACTTTTTCAACTTCTGCCGGAGAAAGAGCGTTTTTGATGAATTCAACAGGATCCGGATCATATTTAAGAACGTCGATTTTTTCACCTTCAAGTTCGCGGATAACGTTCTGGATACGAACACCCTTAAGACCAACACATGCTCCTACAGGATCAACATCTTCTTTATCTGAGTACACGGCAATCTTAGTTCTGTAACCTGCTTCGCGTACGATTTTATGAATTATAATGGTTTTATCTTCAATTTCAGGAACTTCAAGGCTTACAATTGACTGTACAAGTCTTGGATCGGAACGGCTCAATACGAGCTGGAGTCCTGAATTTGTCTTTTTGATATCAACAATAACGGCCTTGATGCGGTCATTCTTGTGATATTCTTCTCTCGGGCTCTGGAACTTAACAGGCAGGATACCTTCAACCTTTCCGAGGTCGAGATAGATGTTGCCGTTGTGTTCACGCTGATAATAACCGATGATAACTTCGCCGGTCTTATCTTTGTATTCGTTGTAAAGATTGTCCTTAAAACTTTCGTTAAGCCCCTGGTGAGCAGCCTGCTTACCTGTTGAAACAGCTGAACGTTCAAAATCTTTAGGGTCAACAAGAATGTCGATTTCGTCGCCTTCTTCGCATTCCTCGCTCATTTTAAGAGCTTCTTCGAGTTCAATTTCGGTTACAGGATCGTAAACGCCGTCTACGATTGTCTTTCTTGAATAAACAGAAACATCCGACAAATCGTCTGCAAATTTTACAACACAGTTATCTGCTGTACCAAAAGTTTTTTTATAAGCTGCCTTAATGGCGCTTTCCACAGTCTGCTTGATAGAATCTTCCGTAACTCCTTTTTCCTGCATGAGTTCACGGATTGCCTCTGCCATTTCTGACATATTTCAAGCCTCCTACAAATGAATAAATTTTGCTTTTGCTATATCAACGTAGGCTACGGTCTTTTGTACAGAAGAACCGTCGTCCTGCGTAATTCCCAGAGTAATTGACCTGTCGTCAGAATCAACAACGATTCCGCCAACCCAGTCTGTTACAGTTTTATCCCACACACGAACCTGTCTGCCCTTAAAAAGAGCAAATTCAGCCGCATTCTTAAAGTTGCGTTCCATTCCAGGTGAAGACAGTTCCATGTATGTATCATCCGTTCCAAGGATTTCTTCGATTTTTGGAAGAAGAATTCTGTGCACTTTGGAACAGTCATTTACACCAATACTTACAGAAGGATCTTCTGCGGTAATAGTTGCAAGAATATGGGTTGTCTTTCCCTGTTTAGTGAGTTTTAATTCTACAAGATGATAACCGAGCTCACTTACAATGCTTTCGCATTCTGAATAATAAGGAATAGTATCAAGTGCAATATAATCCATAATTTTCTCTGACTTTCCTGCAAAACAAAAATGGACCCGTTTGCGCGGATCCATTTAAATATTTCTATTAAAATGTACATATAATATAACTCTTTGCCAAAAAAGTGTCAACAACCTTTGATTTTACTTGCCAAACTGCCCTTCCTGAAGCCCACACAGCGACAGCGCCCCTTTCATGTGTTCGGGAACCGGTGAGCGGAAAGTCATCTTTTTACCTGCGTCATTTATTGTCAGTTCGTAAGCCATAAGGCAGAGCTTTTTAATTCCGAGTTTACGGGCAAGCTTGTTGAACTTAAAGTTTCCGTGCTTGTCATCGCCTGCAATCGGTGCATTCGCCTTTCCAAGGTGTATACGGATCTGGTGCATCCGGCCGGTATCAAGGGTTAAAGAAAGTGCACTGAGTTTAAGGGATTTTGGACCGTCTGCATCTGGAGCGGCTGCGTCTGTTGCAGGAACCGGAAGTTCAACAGTTCTGGAAGAAAGGACTTTAAAATGAGTGCTTGCTTCAAGATTGCGGCCGTCTTTTTTTATTGAATCCGACAAAACTCCGCTTAAACTTTCCTTTCCGTTTACAAGAGGGTTTCCAAAACAGACTGCGAGGTAATTTTTTGTAACTTTTTTTGTCGCAATAAGTTTAGTCCATTTGCAGGCAGCTGCGGGATTTTTTGCAACTGCAAGGAGCCCGGACGTTTCCTTATCAAGGCGGTGAACGAGGTAAATCTTGTATCCAAGCTGTTTTGAAAGTTCTTCATCCAGCGGATATTTGATTCCCTGACCGCCCTGCACAGAGACACCGGCTTCTTTGTAAACAATGAGAATCTCGGAATTTTCGTATATAATAAGAGTATCTTTCATCCGAAAATATTATAGCGAACAAGAGGAAATATGAAAACCAAAAGAAATAATAAACTTGTAAGACTTATCTTAACAGCCATAACTTTATCGTTTTTTACTCAGCTCAATGCGGAAGTTATTTCCAGCGATATTTACGGATACTCGATTGACTTTCCGGAAGGATTTTCCATCGCAGACTGTTCACAGGACGAACGCTCCGTTCTGTTTGAACACACAATGGTTCCCGTGCAGACTGTCATCAGGGTATGGCCTTCAGAGTCAGACAAAAACAGCGCAGACTGCCTGAATTCAACCCTCAAAAAACTTTCGGCAAAAGGAGAAGTTTCCGAATTGCGCTGGCGTAACCAGGACTGCAGTATAAGCAAAATCAGCGTTCCGCAAAATGTACTCGGACAAGAAATGGAGGGCTGGGCAGTCTGTATTCCGCTCCCGTCACAGACAGACTGTCTGTGCGTTATAAGCTACTGCCCCAAGGACAAGTTTTACGATCTTGAACAGTTTCTGCTTTCGATAATGGATTCCATCATGATTGACCGCGCAAGCAGGCGTGAAGCAGGTCCTGTCACAAGCTTTGCATTTCCAAAAACAAGTCCGGTTGATATCACACTAAATATTGCAGGACAAAAAATCAAAACCCAAATCGATAAGGATGACAGCCAGGCAAATCAGTTTGTCGTAGACCGTGAATTTGCCGTATTCAAGATTTTTGCCAGTACAAACATGTGGAAAGAAGCGTGGCAGCGTTTTTACCGCCTTATCGCAAAAGACGCAATGGGGCGTGTTAAAAAGCCTGCCTTTGACATTTCTGCAGCCCTCTTTAATTCAACAACAGACGAGCTTACAGTTGCACAGGCCCTTTTAACCTGGACGCAGGGATTCGGTTACGAGAGGGTATCTGCAACAGCGGACAAGGCCGATTTTACAAACATACCGGCAGTTCTTGCAGGAAGAGGAAGCGACTGCGACAGCCGTTCAATGCTTTTAATGACATTATTCAAAAACATGAATATAGACAGCGTTATGTACATTTCGGTTGAATACAGCCATGCGATGGCAGGTGTTTATCTGGACGGAAAACAGGGGCAGTATTTTGAACTGGACGGAAAAAAATATCTGACAGGAGAAACCACCGCCAAAGACCTTACATGGGGCATGATAAGCGCAGACATGCAGGACAGAAGCAAATGGATTCCTGTCGAATTATATGACTAGTTGTCTTTTGTTAAAAGTTCGTATGCTTCTTCAGAAGTTTTAGCTGCAAGCAATGCATCGCGAAGCTGTTTTTCCTTGAGTTTTGAACTGAAGAAACTCAGGGTCTGAAGATAATATGTGTGCTGGTTATAAGCGGCCGCAATCATAATAAGAATCCGAACCGGGATTTCATCGATTGTCTGGAAATCAATGATGTCGTTGCGGCAGATACCAACGCTCATTACAAGGTCAGTAACTGAAGAAAGCCTTACGTGAGGAATTGCGATTCCACGGCCGATTGCTGTAGACATCAATTCTTCACGCTTGAGGATTTCGCTTACGAGTTCATCCTTGTATTTTACCTGGGGAGCTGTGCTGAGGTTGTTTGCAAGTTCTACGATTGCATCGCGTTTTGTTGTATGATCAATAAATACGATTCTCTCCGGAGCGAGAATGTTTTTAACAAGTACTGCCGGATTTGGTTCTTCTTTTTTCTGATTTGAAGAAAGACGTTCGTTAACCCATTTTTCGATTTCTGATTTTTTAAATCTCCATACGGTTCCAATCTTTCCTGATGGAATTTCCCCTTTCTGAGCCCAGTCGTAAACTGTACGTTCAGATACTCTGAGATATTTTGCCACTTCTTCTATAGTAAGAATATCGTCTTCCATGATTTATCCCTCTGATTATTCTTTTTTTATGTTGTTTATTACTGTATTTTGCATTTCTTGCGGTATTTTGTCAAGGAAGATTTTTCCGACATCGGTTAATCTGCAAGTTCGTGAAGGCTGTCAAAAGGATAAAGTTCACCCAGGGTCTTAACCTGACAGTTTTCGATTTTTGAACCGAATATTACCGGCACATCATTCTGACCGAATTCAGTAAGAACCTGACGGCAGGCACCGCATGGCCCTACAGGATAATCTGCCTTTGGGGCTGCAATCGCTACAGCGGCAATACGGCGGTGACCTTCTGAAACAGCTTTAAACACAGCAGTTCTTTCGGCACAGTTTGTCAAACCGTATGAGCGGTTTTCAACATTACAGCCTGTGTATTCAACTCCGTCCTCGGTAAGAATCGCAGCTCCTACCGGAAACTTTGAGTACGGCGAATAAGAGTTTTTTGATGCCTGAAGTGCATGCAAGAATAATTCTTCAAGTTTTTCTTTTTTGATATCCATTTTGCCACCTCTATTTACCTGCATTTATTGACTTCTTATTTTTAACATTATAACATGGTTTTCATGGAAAAAAAGGCAAATATTGCAATTCCTCTCGGAATAACACTTTCAGTTTTGTATATAGTTCTGGCCGCAAGACCACTTTCAAAAGAAGCACACTTTATTTCTAAATGGACGGTTGAAGCAAACCGCGTTTCGGCAAAGGCAGATCAGGCCGCCGGCAAAAACAAAATTCCATTCAAAATCGGACAGAACGCCGGCTATTTTACAGAAGACGGAATCATTTTAAATGTATTCACATTTCCGTATAAAGTTACCATAAGCCCGTCTTCCTACGCAGTCTACGGCTCCAACGGAAAACCAATAAAATTCAACAATCCGGACGGTTCAGAAGCAGGCCGGATTGAACTGGAAGGCTTTCCGTTTTTTCAGCAGGACAGAAAGTATCTGATGCTTCCGGGTGGAAACGCTTTTTCTGCCTTGAAAAACGACGGAAGCGTAAACTGGAGTTTTGAAAACTACGCCCCGATTACGGCCTTTTCTTCTTCAAATAACGGAGTTATCGCAGGCTACGCCGACGGAACCGTAATCACCTTTGACAATAACGGAACCATTCTCGACAAATATTCTCCGGGCGGAAGCAAATACGAGGTAATCCTCGGTGCCGCAATTTCTGAAGACGCAAATTATTACGCAACTGTCAGCGGACAGGACGAACAGCGCTTTGTTCTTGCAAGCCGCAGGAACGGAAAAAGCACGGTTGAATTCCACGAGTTTTTAAAAAGTTCTACAAACCGTCAGGTTCCGGTCGTATTTTCCGAAGACTCAAGCAGATGTTTTTTTGCATATAAAGACGGACTTGGAGTTGTTGACATAGGCAAACTCAAAATCACTCACATAAAAGTCAACGGCGCAATTCTTTCAATTCAGCTTTCTGATGACAGCGATACTGTTTTTATTTTGAGCAGGGCTGACGGACAGTACACTGTTTCTGTCCTTGAAAAATACTCTGTGTACACGGGAAGCTTCAGTTTTAAGGCAGACCACGCTTTTATCAGCGTACACTCAAACAAACTGTTTGTCGGAAAAGACTCTTCAATCAGCTGTATGGAATTCCAATATAAATAAACGGGGCACAAAATGAAAAAATCAATTTCAATTCTGATTCTGTCACTCATCACATCCACAGTATTTGCCTTTGACTGGCCCCAGAACGAAATTATGTCCGACACATTTTCTGTGTATTTTGGACAGCCGCGAGGAGAGCTTCTTAGCCCTTCCCTCGTATTTTCCGGAAGCGAAGAAATCAAGGCAGCAGAAAACGGTTATGTTACCTGCGTTTTGAGTGAACATGACGAAGACGACCTGTTTGAAAGCACTCTCGGAAACGCCGTAATCATTGCCCACGAAGACAATATGCTCACCGTTTACGCAAACCTTTCCACCGAAGAACAGGATATGCGATATGAATTAAAAACTGTCGAAAGCGGAACTCCCCTCGGCAGCTGCGGAAACTCAGGCTGGCAGGAAGGAAACGCCCTTCTTGAATTTCAGGTTGTTGATATTGCGGCAAAAAACTATGTTAACCCGCGCATTCTTATGCCGCGATTTGGAAACGAAACCCAGCTTTTTATAAAAAATGTCAGCGCTTTGAATTCAAAAGGCCAGAATTTTGATTTAAACTCACAAAAGCTCCTTCAGTCCGGCACCTACAAACTTTACATGGACCGCCAGTCCAACGCAACTCCATACAAAAGCACGGTTTTAATAAACGGGGCCGCCGTGGATTCAATTACTTACGATACATTGATTCAACAGAAAGGTCAGATTTCAACCTCCGGAAAGAAAACTTACACTTCAAAACAGGTTTACCCCAACCTCAAAAGGCAGCTCTTGGCCGAAGTTACGATTCCGAAGGGACACAATAAAATCACAATTATCGTGGGCGACATTCTCGGAAAAGAAAAATCATTAACCTATACAATCGACGCTTTTTAGCATGAAATTTGCAATTCGCGCCTCCCCCGCCGCGCGGATGCCGCCTATGCTTATGTAAGAATTACATAGGCCAAAAGCCTCTTTAGATTGCGATTTTGTCCATTCAGTATTATAATTAAATTTAATTATGGAACATAATATGATTACATCCGCTTCCGGCTGGCGCAAAGTATTTGCCGAGTCAGGAGACGAAAACGATACAAACGGCGAAATCGGACAAAAAAACCGAATCATTGCTGCCCTTGCAGCCGAGACCTTTGCCGAATACATACTTTCAAAAAATAAATCCCCGTTTATCGCGCTCGGCATGGACACAAGACCGACAGGTCCTGCCATCGCAAACATAATGCTCCGTGTTTTTGACGCAAAAAAAGTTGCAGTTTCATACACAGGAATTATTGCATCCCCGGAAATCATGGCCTACTCTCACTCAGTAGACGCCTTTGTTTATATTTCTGCTTCACACAACCCTATCGGACACAACGGAATCAAATTCGGCCTCAATGACGGTGGTGTTTTAAATGGTGAAGAAAACGCAAAACTCGTTGCAGTTTTTGAACAGAAATGTCACAGCCCGGATGCTCTTGAACACGCAAAATCTTTGATTGAAAGTGCTTCTGATATCGACCTTGACTGGGTTTTTGCAGAAAGTGTTGCTTCAAAAAGAACTTCACTTACAGTTTACAGAAACTTTGCCAAGGAAGTAATTTCGGGCACTGATTATATTCCAAAACAAAACGCATTCTTTGCCCGTTTGAGACAGGCGATAATTTCAAATCCGATTTCCATCATCTGCGATATGAACGGTTCGGCACGCACAATGTCGATTGATTCTTCATTCCTTGATGAGTGCGGCATCACATTCAACACTATTTACGGAAAGCCGGGTCAGATTGCCCACGGCATCATCCCGGAACCGGAAAACTTAATCTGGTGCGCAAAAGAAATGGAAAACCGCCACGCTCACGGCGACGAGCACTGTATTCTGGGCTACATGCCTGACTGTGACGGTGACCGCGGAAACATCGTTTACTGGGACGAACTTGAAGAAAAGGCAAAGGTTTTAAAAGCACAGGAAGTATTTGCACTTTCAGTTCTTTCAGAAGTTGCATTCAGCGTATACTCGGCCGCACCGGCAGAACTTCACGGGCTGGTAAACAAGGCAGAACAGTTCTTGCAGCAGGAGAACCTGAATAAAATCGGTGTAGCCGTAAACGGACCTACTTCTATGCGCATCGATGAAATTGCAGAAAGTTTTGGTGCAAAAGTTTTCCGTGCAGAAGTCGGCGAAGCAAACGTAGTAAACCTTGCCCGCGAAAAGCGCGCAGAAGGATATGAAGTCCGGATTCTTGGCGAAGGCTCAAACGGCGGAAACATTACTCATCCGTCTGCAGTCCGTGACCCTATCTGTACAATTTTTGCCCTTGTTAAACTCCTTGCACTGCGCGACGAGACAATCGCCGGCACCGAACACAAGGGGCTTTTTCACCTGTGGTGCGACGCAAGCGGCCAGAGCGACAAGTACAAAGAAAACTTTACTTTACGAGATATAATTCAGACGCTGCCAAAGTACACCACGACAGGTGTAAGTGAAAAACGGGCTGTTCTTCACATCAAGACAGAATCACACGCAGCCCTCAAGGCAAAATTCCAGAAGATTTTTGAACGCGAATGGGCTCAAAAGAAAGACAGCTTTGCCGGACGCTGCGGAATCTGTTCTTACGAAGCGGTCATCACAAACGGAACAAAAGAAACCCGCAACGTTGATGATTATTCAAAGAGCGGCAAAGGCGGACTCAAAATTATATTCAAGGATAAAGAAGGAGCACCGCTTGCATTTATCTGGATGCGTGGCAGCGGAACGGAACCTGTATTCCGCATAATGTGTGATGTAAAAGGTGACAATCCCCAGCAGGAAGCAGAACTTCTTGAATGGGAAACAAATATGCTCATGGAAGCAGACAATATCTAAAGGAAGCAAGGCCGCCATGGCTTTAAAGGAGAAACATATGGAAAAATCAGAAATTTTAGCTCGTGCAAAAAAATACATTGCCGACGAAAAAGATGTACGTTTTAGAAAAGAAGTAGAAGACCTCGTTGCAAAAGAGGATATAAAAGAACTTGAAGACCGTTTTTACCAGACACTTGAATTCGGTACAGGCGGTTTGCGCGGTGTAATGGGTGGCGGTACAAACCGAATGAACACTCTCGAGATCAACCTCGCAACCCAGGGACTTGCAAATTACGTTCTTAAGGCTTTTCCGGAAAAAGCAAAGGACGGAACCTTGAGCGCAGTTGTAGCATACGACAGCCGCAAAAACTCAGACGTATTTGCAGAAGCAACAGCACTCATCCTTGCCGCAAACGGAATCAAAGCATACCTGTTTACAGGACTCCGTCCAACTCCTGAACTTTCATTTGCAATCAAAACTCTCAAGGCTCAGACCGGCGTTGTAGTAACGGCAAGCCACAACCCTCCTCAGTACAACGGTTACAAAGCATACTGGGACAACGGTGCCCAGGTTATTGAACCACACGACGTTGGAATCATCAAAGAAGTTAACGCCGTTAAAGAAGTTAAAACAATTTCAAAAGATGAAGCATTAAAATCAGGCAAACTGGTTTTAATCGACAAAGAAATCGATGAAAAATACTGGGCAATGTGTAAGGATCAGCTTTTCCGTCCTGAACTGATTAAAAACAAGGCCGGTTCAGTAAAAATCGTTTACACCCCACTCCACGGAACAGGTGCAATGCACGTAGAAAAAGTTCTCGGCGACCTCGGACTCAAGGTTATCACAGTTCCACAGCAGAGAGAACCGGACGGAGCCTTCCCGACAGTTGAAAAACCAAATCCGGAAGAAGCCCCTGCTCTCAAGCTCGCAGTCGAACTCGGAACAAAAGAAAAGGCAGACTGTGTAATGGCAACAGACCCGGACGCAGACCGTTTTGGAACAGCCTTCCCTGACAAGGACGGAAACTTCGTTCTCGTTTCAGGCAACCAGATGGGAGCCCTCCTCTGCGAATACGTACTTTTGAGCCGCAAAGAACTCGGCACAATGCCGTCAAATCCTGCAGCTATCCGTTCGATCGTAACATCACCTTTCACAGACTATATCTGTAAAAAATACGGTGTTAAAATGCACGAATGTTTGACCGGATTCAAATGGATTGCAGCCGTAGAAGATGAATTTGAAAAGGATAAGAGCGAAAACTATGTATTCGGGCTTGAAGAAAGTTACGGATACAAGGTTGAAAAAGAAGTTATGGACAAAGACGGGGTTTCTGCCGCTGCAATGTGTGCAGAAATGACTTTGTACTGGGCTTCTAAAGGCAAGTCAATTCTTGAACACCTTTCTGACATGTGGAAAGAATACGGTTACTTTGAAGACCGCGCAATCAGCCAGAACTTCCCTGGTTCTGCAGGAAAAGAAGTAATGGCTGGAATTATGACAAAACTCCGCAACGAAGGCCTTAAAACTCTCGGCGGCAAAAAAGTTATCGAAATCAAAGACATCGGAACAAGCGTAAGCTATGATCCTGCAAATCCGTCGGTTAAAAAGCCGATAAATCTTCCAAAGTCAAACGTTCTTCAGTTTGTACTCGAAGGCGGAACAATCGTTTCTGCCCGTCCTAGCGGAACAGAACCAAAAATCAAGTTCTACATCAACGCCAGAACAGAAGTTGGCGGAGCTAAATGCGACGGATGTCTTGCAGCGGCAAAGGCTGACAGTGCAAAAGTTTGTGATGCAATCACAGCTGACATTCAGAACGTACTCAAAAACGCATAATTTGGGAAACAAACATGGCAAACGCAACAATAAGATTACTCACTTCACACAAACGAATTGTAGATTTGTACAACAATGGAGCAGTATTGTGTGCGTTTGACACCGAAACGACGGGCATCAATCCCCTTAACTGCTGTGTTATCGAGATTGGTGCCATTAAATTCAACAAAAACGGAATCATTGACAGGTTCGGAACTTTAATCAAGCCTTACTACAATATCCCGCCAGAAATCACCAGTCTGACAGGCATTACGCCAGAAATGGTCTGCAACTGCGAAACAGCTCAAACGATAATTCCAAAGTTCAGGGAATTTTGCAAGGACACAATTCTTCTGGCACACAACGCTCAGTTCGACGTACGTTTTATCGACATGGAATGCGAACGCCTCGGGTTCCGCCAGCTTTTAAATCCCGTTATCGACACACTGCGCATGAGCCGCCTGCTTTTACCTGACAACACATCCTGGAAGCAGACAAGTCTTGCAGCACAGTTTAACATCGACACAGGTCACGCACACCGCGCTACAGACGATGCAAATGTCTGCATGGAGCTCTTCAAGCGCTTTGTCACAATGGAAGTCCCTAAGAAAAAGAAAACCCAGCCTAAACAGCCGGGTTTATTTGAATAGTTAATTTAGCCTCTGGGTGCTTTTGCAGGGTCTATTGGCAGTCCGTTCTGGAAGACCATCAGACTTATCTGAGGTTTTGATGAATAACTGTCGATTCCCGCAGTGCCAATCTGACTCTTAAAATCAATGTATTCGCCCTTGCTTACAAGAACCTTACCGAGCCCCGTATACGCATAAATGTGACCGGTCTTGCTCTGGATAAACACAACATTTCCAAAACCGCGGTACATTCCACTGAACATAACTGTTCCTGATTTGATTGCGCTTACGGCTTCGTCCTGTTTTGCGCTCAAACTTACTCCGCTTACCTTTCCGTTTACGTAAGTTACGCTTGGTTTATCAACAGGCCATACAAGGGATGAATCTCCCTTTTTATTCGAATAATTATGAACGTCGATTACAGGTGCCGTAACCGTCCCTCCCTTTGAAGTCGGGTTATTATTGGCATTTGAATTATCTTTTTTGGTGGAAGCAACAACTGCCTTTGAAGGAACTTTAATTTTCTGCCCTGCTTTAAGGCCGGTATTTGCGTCCGCATTGTTGAGGGCGTACAATTCCTTTACGTTAACCGAGTACAGGCGCGAAATTGCATACCAGGTGTCGCCTTTTTTAACAGTATACCATCCGCTTTGCGCCGCTGGAGTTGATGCAGCTGGTGTCGTTGAAACAGGTAAAGACGGTTTGGCCGCTTCTCCTCCAGTTGGAATTACAAGCTTTTGTCCAACTTTAATATCGCTTCCGCCGATATTGTTTGCATCACAAATGGCCTGTACGCTGCTGCCGTATTTTTTACTGATTGAATACAATGTGTCGCCCTTTGCAACCACATGGGTAGTATCACAAAAGAGTGCGGCAGGAATCACTGCAAGAATAGTAATTACAATAGTTCTTCTGACAATATTAAAAAAAGATAGTTTCATACTTCAATTATTTTCGGCAGAATTTGAACGTGCTATTAGAGTTATTTGATTTTTTAATGACGCTAAAAGTACGGATTATTCTGTAACAATGTCGTCAAAGATTTTACGGATTTCTATTCCGTTGATTACCTGACCGTGTTTGTATCCGTTAAGTATATTTACCTTTCCTGAGCGCAGGTGTTCGCTTGTAATACCGTACTTAATCGAACTGTCTGCTTCGATTAAGGCTGAAAGGTGGTCGGCAAGTCGGACTGTCCTGCCGTCAACCGGATTAAATTCATCCGAGTTGTATTTTGAATTTAAATCGTTCCAGTCAACAACCCGTGCGGCAATGTTTCCGTCACGTTCCTTTTCCTGGATCTTATTTGAAAATTCATCGTTTGTAAAATACATGATTTCGTCAACGTAAGACTTATCCATCAGAGGAACAAGTTCATTCCGGACAATTTCGTCTTCAATTTTTTTAACGATATTTGGAAGTTCATCAGTGGCCTGTTTAACCGGAGAAATGATGTCGCGGGTTACAGATTCCGGAAGGTCATGGAAGAGTCCTGAGAAAAAGTCATTGAATAAACGTTTAGGGCTCATTTTAACGCCTGTTTCGCGCATCAGAAGGATTGTCATCACCGCAACAAAATAGCAGTGTCCCAGAACGCTTGTGTGCGGTACACGAGGGGTTTGATTCCATCTTGTCTGAAAGCGCAGTTGTTCAATACTAAGCAAAAAATCAAACGGTTTCTGTTTTGTTACGAGCAGCTGCATTCCGCGCAAATCAAGAAATTCCTGAATATCTTCGTTTAAATCATGTCTGATTTTTGTAAGACGGGCTTCTTCATTTACGCATTCGATCATCTGAAGTTCGCGCAAAGTAGAAAACTTATGTGCTGCGCGGAGAATTCTCTCAGCAAGTTTTACGTTTTCCGGCATCGGAAAGTTTCCGGCGGTACGGCCGATATAAATTGTAAATTCAGAAAAAAAGTCGTTGTCGTTGATAATGTCTTTGTACTGTTTTAATACCCACTCATTGAGCTTGATATATTCCTTCGGGAACTGATTTTTAATCATCCTCTGAACAGGGCTTTTTATATCACAAAGTGCAATCTTTTTTAAAAGCTCAAAAATCGAGGCATAGATCATCCATGACCATTCAACCTTTTTGCCTGCCTGTTCTTCGTATTTGCCAATAATGTAGGCAACAACCATACGTTCAGCAGCCTTGTCCATTTCGACAAGTTCAAAAGGACGGACAAGGTCAGTCCATCTCTGGATGGAAAAACCTTCAAAAAGTCTGAGGATAAAATTTTTATTAAGCATAATTAACTTGCTATTCCTTTTTTGTGGTCTGCTTCCATTTTTTCTTTCCAGACCTGAGCCTTTTTCTTGATATCTTCGGCTTCGTCCTTCATATTAATCAAAATCTGAAGGCGTCTCAAGGCTAAAAGATAATGAATTGCAGAACGCATATCGTCGATACGGTGTGTTGAAAGTTCGTAACGGTCACGATATTGAATTGAAGACTGGTCCAGAAGGCGGAGCAAAAGTCTTACATACATTACTGTATTATCATAATCAGGTGAGCGCGGATCAAAATAATCCTTGCAAGCCTGTTTCATATCAAGAAGGTTTTTTGCAACTGTAGTAAAGCGGCCCTGCAATTCAACAAAAGACCACTTCCACTTTGTATTTTCGCCGAAAGCATCAATCAAGAGTTTGATTGCAAGGCCGAGCTTTCTGACCAGATAAAAGCGCTTTTCGAGCGGAGTGTTTGAAATTTCTGCTACCTTGTCTTCAATTTCCGTATATTGAACATCGATAAAACTTGTAACTATGTCTTCAAGGTAGATGATTGCCTTATAAAGTGCTTTACGGGCATCGTTGAGGGCATCGTTATTTTTGGTATCAAGAAGTTCAACAGAAAGGTTGTTGATGGTAATCCAGGTTGTTGCCACAAAAATCTGCTCTTCACAAAGCAAAAGCTTTTTATAACCAACTCCTGAAGTGTCTTTTTGAATGAGATTAAGCATTGACTTCTCTTTTTCTAGAGATGCTTTTACGCTTTCTTTGTATGGGGCAATCTTGCTGTTAAAAAGTTCTCTGTTTTCTGCAGAAATTTTAGCCATATCAGTCCTCCGTTAATTTGCGAACTTAGATAGCATAGCCTTAGCGTGCTCCAACGACTCCTGGCTTGCGGCATCACCCGAAAGCATTCGTGCAATTTCCTCAACTCTTGCATCTCCTTCAATGAGTGCAACAGAAGTAGAAGTTGTCCCTGCATTAACACTTTTGGATATCTTCATTTGATTATCGGCATAAACTGCGATACTCGCTAGATGTGTAATGCAGAAAATTTGATGATTTTTAGCAAGATTTTTTAAATGTTGTCCTACACTGACTGCAACTTCGCCGCCAATACCGGTGTCAATCTCGTCAAATACAAGAGTTTCGACATTATCAACACCTGCAAGAACTGTTTTTAATGCAAGCATAACACGGCTCAATTCACCGCCGGAAGCGATTTTGGCAAGGCTCTGCAGAGGATTGCCGGGATTGGCCGCAATTAAGAATTCAACCTCGTCCATTCCGTATGGTCCGCACTTCTGTTCAAGCTCGGTACCATTTTTTTCAGTTACATTTACCGCAAATCTCGAATCTTTCATTCCGAGAGTGCGCAAAATCGCAACAACCTGATCGCTCATTTTGAGGGCTGCCTGCTTACGAACTGCAGAAATCTCTTTTGCCTTTGCGTAAACAGATTTTTCAAGTTCCGCAATTTCTTTCTGGATTGAATCCTTATTAATCTGACCGTTTGAAAGCTCTTCCAGACGATTCTGTGCCTCTACAGCAAACTGTATAACTTCATCAAGACTTGCGTCAACGGACGAAGCGTACTTTTTCTTAAGATTGTAGATTAAAGTCTGTCTTTCCTGGACAAAAGCCAGGCGTTCAGGGTCAAAAACCAATTTTTCTGCATAAGAAGAATACTCTTCTGCAATATCGTTCAATTCATAAAAAGCGCTTTCAAGTCTTGTGTCAAGGTTCTGCAGTTCCTTGTCAAAGGTTGCACTGTGAGAAGAAACAGAGCGGAGCTTTTTAAGTTCGCCGGTAACGCCTGAGCTTTCTGAACCCGCTCCCGACAAAACGTTATTGATGGATTCAATATCAGAAAAAAGTTTTTCAAATGAAGAAAGTTTTCTTTCTTCTTCATCAAGTTCAAAATCTTCGCCCTTTTTAAGCTTTGCTTCTGTGATTTCTTTTACAGCAAAAGTTAGAACTTCAATTTTCTGAGTGCGGGTCTTGTCATCGCTCATCAAATCCTGAAGCTGCTTTCGTTTTTCAACCAGAGTTGAATACAATTGAGTAAAGTCAGCAACCGTGTCGTTGAGGTTTGCAAATGAGTCGAGAAAGCGTCTGTGTTCGCTGACGCGCATTAAAGACTGATGTTCATGCTGTCCGTGAATATCTACGAGGAAGGCAGAAAAAGCTGCAAGGTCACTTCTTGTTACAACAGTGTCACCAATCCAGGCCGCTGATTTTCCGTTTGAACGAACGGCTCGGCGAAGGAGAATCCTGTCGTCTTCGGAAGAAATTCCGTGAAGGTAAAGCCACTCAGAAGCGTTTTTAGCTTCTTCGACATCGCCTTTAACGGGAGCTGATAAACCTTTAATGTAAAAAGTTCCGCTGACCTGGGCCATTTCTGTTCCGGTCCTGATCTGCTCTACTCCGCCTTTTCCGCCAAGCAGAAATGTAAGGGCGCCGATTAAAAGAGACTTACCGGCACCGGTCTCACCGCTAAGGACGGTAAAACCGTTTTTAAATTCAATTTCGCACTTTTCAATCAGGGCAAAATCTTTAATGCGAAGGTCTTCAAGCATTTGGACCTCCAGACCAGTGAAGTTTCTGGCGCAATGCCTTGTAAAATTTTTTCTGTGTACAGCCGACTAAAAGAGCCTTGTCTTCGGCCTGCTTGATTTTTACAACATCACCTACGTGCAAGTCTATTGGAATCTGACCGTCAACGGTTACGATTACGTCACTTACACGGGAAGGCAAGATTTCAACTTCAAGTTCGCACTTAGGGCTGAGAACAACAGGGCGGCTTGAAAGACTGAACGGATTTATCAAAGTCAGACACATCGCATCCAGGTACGGGTCGATAATCGGGCCGCCGGCGCTTGCAGAATATGCAGTTGAACCTGTAGAAGTAGAAAGAATCATGCCGTCAGCAGTAAAGTTTCCGAGAGCTGTTGAACCGTACTTTACGCGGTAATGAATTGTATGCGCTGAGTTTTTTGCACTGATTACAACATCGTTCAAGCTGGTTGCGCTAAAACGTCGTATTCCTTCACGGATGATTTCTGTGTTAAGCATACTTCTATTTACAAGAAGTGATTTTCCGTCCAGAAAGCGGTGGATTTCTGTTTTCCATTCTTTTTTCTGAACTGAGGCAATAAAACCGAATGTACCAAAATTAATAGGAATAATTGGAATTCCAAGAGGAGCACAGCCGCGGGCCGCAAAAAGCACGGTACCGTCTCCGCCAAGAGTAATTACAAAATCATAACCGCTGAATGGATATTGTTCTGAAAAACCGTTAAAACGGAAGATGTCGCCGCTGATTCCAATCTGTTCAAGGTAGTTGCAGATTTCAGAACCCATTTTTTGAGACTCTTCTTTATAAGTATTAACAATTATCAGACATCTTACCATATTTAGTTCTCCAACACAGTTATTACGGCAATGTACTCAATACTTTAACGATCTTGGTCGCACTGTCCGAACCTAAACGCGGATAGAGAGGAAAGAGAACAGTTCTCAAACCAAGAGATTTTGCAACCTTTAATTTTGAACTTTCATCTTCGTCCAAAATCGAAATTACACTGTTTGAATATGCAGGCTGAATTTCAATTTCTTTGCGCTGTGCATACTGTTTTACATCTTTAAAACTTCCATTCAACACAACCGGGAAGGACCAGATTGTAGAGCCTCCTTCAGTGTCGCGGAGGAAAGTTTTATTTTTGCCCTTAATAATTGCACTGTTGTATACAGCAAAAAGTTTTTTGCGTGCTTCTTCATTGCGCACAAATTCTTTTAACTGAATCCATGCAAGGGCGCAGTTCAGGTCAGGAAGAATGTCTGTAACAGGGGCTTCGTCAGTGTATTTTTTGAGTGGAATCCAGTCGCGTCTCTGGCCTGCCATCAAAACGGCTCCCCCACCGCCTGTAACTGTATCAAATTCTTCAAGACCGAGGATTGTAAACACACCGAATGAGCCTGCTTTGCGCGAAGGAGCTTTTTTATCCGGTGTTGGCTCAGTATTTTCTTCATCCTCAGGCGCTTTTACAACTGCACCGATTGAATGAGAAATATCCTCGATTACAGGAATACCTGATGCGATGATTTCGTCAATGTCAGAAATGATTCCCATTGATTCATGAAGGAGCAAAACTCTGCCGCCTGCGTGAATGCCGTCACTTACAATCTGACTGTTCAAAACACCTGTATTTTCATCAACATCAAGAACGAGAGGCTTGTATCCAAGTTCAAGGATAGAAGAATACTGCCAGGCCGGTGCAAGGGCGGAAATCATAATAACTGTATCTTTTTCGATTCCGAGGGCCTTTAATGCGTAGGAAAGTGCAAGTGTGGGAGTTCTGAAAGCCACTGCTCCGTCACACCCTGTAAAATCTTTTAATGTTTGAATAAAACGGCTGTTCAACTCACCGGGACCGATTTTTTCATCCACCATGCAAGTTAGAACAGCATCCATTTCCTTTCTGCGGATTGTAGAACTGAAAGTCTGTATCATTATATTTTTTACCTAAGCTGTTCCGGGCATCACAGCTAAAACCGTGATGTCCATATATTTTAAAGACTATTCGTTGTCAAATATCTTCTGGAGTTCTTTAGCGTTAAACAGTTTGCGGATATCGAGCATAATCAGGTAATGTTCATCCTGGCGGATAACCCCCTGAATGTATTCTGTTCCAATACCGCTGATCATCTGAGGCGGTGCCTTTACGTCTTCCATATTGATTGTTACAACGCGTGAGATTTTATCAATGATAATACCGATTTTGTTGTTATCAATATTGAGGATAATAAATCCTCCTTCAAAATCTTCGTCCTCAGAAACATCAAGCTTTTTAATCTGGAAACGCTTGTGAAGGTTCATTACAGGAATGATTTCGCTACGGAGATTAAAAATACCTTCGACATAATAAGGAGCATTTGGAATCTGGCGAACCTGGCATACCTTGACGATTTCTTTTACGTCCATGATATCAACGCCATAGAGTTCTTCACCCAGTTGAAAAGTTACAAGCTGAATCTGTGTTCCTTCTGCCATATATTATCTCCTCCAAAAGTTTTATGCTGTCACCTTTATTATACAGCATAAAAAAAGCTGTGACACGAAAATAATTAAACATTACGTGTCAAAACTTTTATTTAGTTTGTTTTTATCAAACTCCAAGAAGTCTGCGGGCCTGAATATAATCCGCGATTCCCTGAGCAACCTTTTTAGCTTCTTTCATTGCAAGAACGACTGTAGCAGGTTTGTGAACTACATCACCACCGGCAAATACACCCTTCTTTGTTGTCATACCATAAGGAGTCTGCTGTGTAATTACATAACCGCTTTCGTCAGCGTCGATTCCTTCTGTTGAAGAAATTACGCGGCCGGCAGGTTTAGAACCAACTGCAAGAAGAACCTTGTCAGCAGGAATTACCTTTTCTCCGTCCGGAGTGCTGACTTTAAGACCTGTTACCTTACCGTCTTTGCCAACAACTTCTACTGGTGTGTGTTCCCACTTAAAGTCTACGCCGTCTTTTACAGCTCCGTCGTATTCAGCGCGGGCTGCACGCATAAATTCAATTGTTTTACGGTAGCAAACAGTTACTTTTTTGGCCTTCATCAAAACCGCAGTCCGGCAGGCATCCATAGCAACGTTTCCGGCACCGATAACAATAACTTCGTCACCTTCTTCAACAGGAACTTCTTCGCGGCCTACGTTTCCGTCGCGGTAGAGCCGTGTCATACGCAGAAGGTAACTTGACTGGATTACACCCTTCAAGTCTTCACCAGGAATTCCAAGTCCCTTTGCAATTGCAGTACCTGTTCCGATAAAGATAGCGTCAAATCCTTCTTCAAACATTTTGTCGATAGTAATGTCTTTACCAACCATTGTGTTTGTGATGAATGTAACACCAAGTGCTTCAATATTTTTAGTTTCGCGTCTTACGATTTCTTTTGGCAAACGGAAGTCAGGAATACCGTAAAGGAGAACTCCACCCGGTTCGCTTTCACCTTCGTAAACAACTACATTATAGCCTTTGCGCGCAAGGTCGCCAGCCACTGTCAAACCTGCAGGACCTGAACCGATAACGGCAACTTTACCATTTGTCTTTGCAACTACCTTTTCGCTTGAAAGATTATTCTCTGAATAAAAGTCTGCAATAAAGCGTTCGATACGACCAATTTTAATTCCCTTACCTGCTTTTGCAAGAACACAGTGACCTTCACACTGGTTTTCATGAGGACATACGCGTCCACAAATTGCAGGAAGGTTACTCTTCTGCGAAATGATTCTGTAAGCTTCTCCCATATTGCCCTGTGCAAGAGCATGGTTGAACTGTGGAATTTCATTTTCGATCGGACAGCCTGTTCTACACAAAGGCTTAGGACAATTCAAACATCTGCGTGCCTCTGTTACTGCTTCAGCTATTGTGTAACCTGGAATCTCTTCTTCCATAACGAAAATACCTCTTTGTTTTTTATAATAATGTTTCTATATAGTATACCGACAATAAGCGATAAAATCAAATCTAATCTACAATAAAGAGCGTAATTGCATAGACAGTTTTTATTCCGTAAGCTTTTAATGACCGCGCGCAGGCTTCCAGGGTACTGCCTGTGGTCATGACATCATCTACAAGAAAGACCGTTTCAGGAATCTGCTTAAAATACCTCCTTACAATTCTTTCCGTTTGCATCGAATAGGACATTTTTGCCTGTTCCATTCTGTGCAAACGGTCCAGTTTTTTCTGCTGCTTTACGGACAGTCTTTTTAGAACGGGGCAAACCCTGACTCCGTAAAGATTTTTTAAATAAAAACATAATTCTTCAATCTGATCCCAGCCCTTTTTCTTTATTTTTCCCGGCCGTGGCGGGACTGGAATTATGACCGGCTCAAAAAGTCCTTTCTGCTCCTGCAGCCGGGAAAGTTTATTCCAGACTGCACGGGCAAAAAAGGGTGACAGGACGCGTTTTTCTTCAGTTTTCCACGAAAAAAGAAGGTTCTTTTTCCACAATCTGTAGGTATGCAGGGCAAAAACGCCGTCAAGACTATTTATTAGAGGAGTCGTTCTGCAACCGGTACAAACATCAATTTCAGAAATCAAAGGCTTGCCGCAGATTTTACATTTTTGGTTAAAAGGAGTCCTGTAAGTAAAATCTTCCAGGCAGTCCCTGCACATCGGAATAAAAAATGTAGCTCTGCCGCAGCAGGCACACTCTTCACCGCCAAGGAAAAAGCTCTGAACGTACCGTAAACAGTTGATGATGATAAAAAACAATCTGAAAATCGCTACCCTGTACACATAATATATAGGGCTCAGATTGAACAAAACGTGGTACTAAAAAAATGTAATATTCTGTTATTTTTGAATTTTTAGCGTCCCGAGAGGGAATTCTTCCAGCGGCTGACAAGCTGAAGAGCCTGCATCGGAGTCATATTTTCAGGGTCAGCGGACAAAATCTCGTCGAGGATAAGTTCTTCATCGCTAAAAAGTCCAGGAACCTGAGGAGGCGTTTTCTGTTCAACCGGGGGCTCCGGAAGGTTATCTGCAAGGACAGGGCGGTCTCCGGCAAGTTTCTGTAAATGGGTAAGAATTGAATTTGCACGGTTTATTACCGAGTCAGGAATTCCTGCCAGGCGTGCTACATGAATTCCGTAACTGTTTTCGCTTGCTCCTTCCTTAATTTTACGGAGGAATACAACCCTTCCGCTTTCTTCACTTACTGCCATGCACAAAAGTTTTAGAGCGCTGTTTTCGATACGCGTAAGCTCGTGGTAATGCGTTGCAAACAGGGTCCGGCACTTAATTGAATCAAGAAGGTGCTCGCTGATCGCCCAGGCAATCGAAAGCCCGTCTTCCGTTGAAGTTCCCCGCCCTACTTCATCCATGATTACAAGGGATTTTTCGGTTGCGCTTCTGAGGATGTTTGCAGTTTCTGTCATTTCTACAAGGAAGGTAGATTCTCCGCGGGCAAGGTTGTCGCTTGCTCCGACACGGCAGAAAATGCGGTCCACAACACCTATATGGGCGCTTGTTGCAGGTACAAAAGAGCCGATTTGAGCCAGAAGGGCAATCAGTGCATTCTGCCTCAGATACGTGCTCTTTCCGGCCATATTCGGACCTGTTATCAGCGCAAATGAAGTAGAATTTTCTGAGTCAAAATCTTCAGGACTTCTGATGGAAATGTCATTCGGGACAAATTCTCCGGCCGGCAGATGCAATTCAACTACAGGGTGACGGCCGTCCTCGATATCAAACCTGGTTGAATCATCAACGACAGGTCTTACCCAGTTGTGAATTACAGCCGCATACGCAAGGGAAGAAGCAACATCCGCATAAGCAACTTCGCGGCTTACCTGAAGGAGATAGGCAAGGTTTTCGTTTATTTTATTGCGGACTTCAATAAAAAGGTCGCGTTCAAGTTCAATAATTTTAGTGCCGGCTTCGTTGAGTTCCCGCTCAAGCTCCTGGAGGCGCGCTGTAGTATAGCGTTCTGCATTTATGAGGGAGCGGCGCATGATAAAGTGTTCTGGCACCTGCTGAAGTTTACCCTTTGTGATTTCGATATAATATCCTGCGTTATTGTTGTTTTTAATCCTGAGATTTGAAATTCCTGTCTTCTGCTTTTCTTCTTCGCAGTAATCTTCAAGAATTCTATTAAAGTTTGTCTGAATGTTTCGCCAGTGGTCCAGATCTTCTGACCATCCTTCCTTAATGATACGCCCTTCTGTCAAAGAAGTAGCAGGTTCATCAAGAATTGAAGATGCGATCAATTCAATAATATTCTGGGCCTGCTCAGCATCTCCGCCGGCAAGTCCATAACCGGAAATAAGGGCACGGACTTTGAGCCAAGACTCGAGGGACTGCCTTAAAGCCTGAAGATCCTTTGCGTGGGCTTTTGCCATCGCAACACGGCCGGCAAGACGTTCAATGTCAAGAACTGAAGAAAATTCCTGACGGACTGCGTCCAAAAGCCTTTTATTATCAAAAAAGAGCTTAACGTGTTCCTGACGGGTGCTGATTTTTTTACTGTCGGTAAGCGGATAATTGAGCCAGAATGAAAGAAGCCTTCTTCCCATGGCAGTCTGTGTAAAAGCCAGACACTCCAGAAGTGAATATTTATAGGTTCCGTCGCGGAGGTTTGATGTAATTTCGAGGTTTCGCCTTGATGAGTCGTCGATAATTACATAGTCACAGTCTTTGTACAGTTTGAGCCCCGTGATGTGCTGAGGCTTTACGGCGGTTGTTCTTAAAATATAATCCAGGAGAAAGCCTGCAGGAGCAACTTCCGGTGAGTTTTCTGTCAGAGAAAATGGCCTGAGGTTTACGGTTCCAAACTGTTTTGTAAGCCGCCCGTAAGAAAGGCTGATGTCAAAATTCCAGTCAGGATAATATGAAACCGAGAGATTTGTGTGCAGCGAGAGTATCTGCTGAATCTGCCCGTCATTTTTGAGGGAGTCGGGAAGCAGGAGTTCCTTCGGGTTTGCGCGGCCAAGTTCTTTTGCAAAGCGGTCGTATAACTCATCTTTGCCCCAGGAAGTTGCAAAAAAGTCTGAAGTTGTAACATCGATGTAAGCAAAACCGATTCCATTCCTGCTTACAAAACATGAAGCAAGAAAGTTATTTGCACTTCCGTCCAGGTATTCACTTTCGACTGCAGTTCCAGGAGTGATGATTTCGATTACCTTGCGTTCTGTGAGGCCCTTACCTTTTGCAATTTCTCCAACCTGTTCGCAGATTGCAATTTTTTTTCCGGCACGCAAAAGACGTGCAATATAAACTTTTGAAGCGTGGTAAGGGATTCCGCACATCGGCTGGTTTGCCCGGTGCGTTAGGGTTAGATTTAAAAGACGGCTGACTTCTACTGCGTCCTCGTTGAACATTTCGTAAAAGTCGCCAAGCCGGAAGAACAAAACTTCGTTGCGGTGTTCATCCTTGATTTTCTGATATTGAATCATCAATGGTGTTGCTTCTGCACTTTGAGTACGTGCAGCAACGCTACCGGCAACGAGTTTATCTTTAGCCATAAAAAGTTACATTCCTAATTCAGCGATTACTTTTTCTGTAATATCAACAGAAGGGCTGTACCAGAGCACGGCGTTTGCCTGCTGGAGGCTCATAATCATTGAATAGCCTTCGTTTTCTGCAACGCGTTCAAGCACATTGTAAAGTTTTTTATAGAAAGAATCTGAGTTCTGCAAAGTCTTTTTAAGGGATTCAAGTTCCACATTCTTAGCGTTTGCGTATTCTGTCAAAAGGTCTGTTTTGCGTGTAATTTCGCCTTCCAGGCGGACAACCGCAGCATCATTGCCGTTTTTCTGGTAATCAACCTTCTGGTTTTTAAGGTTCTGGATTTCTTCGGTTTTTTTGTTGATTTCATTCTGGAATTCAGCCTTTTTGGATTCATAATTACGAACCGGGGCTGAATTTCTAAAGTAAGCCTGATAAACACGTGCAGTGTCCACTACTCCAAAGCGTGTAATCTGCTGGGCAAAAGTTAAAGGAGCCAAAAACAAAGCAAGACTGAGTGCTAAAATAATCTTTTTCATACAAAACTCCATTATTTGTTTGTAATGTTAAATGAAAGTACGAACTTCCAGTTCTTGTATCTTTCAATATTGTCATTTTCGTTAACACGGAATGTGTTGGCAAATAAAAGTCTGAGCGGGAACTGCGGAATTGAGAAGCGCAGTCCCGGACCTGTACTGAAGTAGAAATCCTGAACTGTCAGATCGTTGAAAAGAGCATGCGGTGTATCTTTTACAACAGCTGCGTCTCCAAACCAGTCCAAAGCGATTACGCCTGGAACAATCGGCATGCGCAGTTCGAGGTAGTTAGACCACATTGCCTTGCCGCGGTGTTTATTGTAAATATTTGTCCATCCACGGCCGTTGAACATACCGTCGATGTACAGTTTGCTTGAGTTACCGATTCCGCTGTCAGGCCGCGGGAAAAGCATGCTGAGTCCTGAATAACCTGCAAGAACGAGTTTCCAGTTCCAGGTGTCTGTAACAGGAAGGTTAAACAAAGTAAAGTATTTTTCGAGTTTGGTGTCGGAACGGAGGAAGAATTCAGTTTCGATTGGTGTAAGACCGTACCATGTAAGTCTCTGACTTGCAAACCATCCCTTTGAAGGATCGTAGTTGATATCGCGGTCGTCGATTGAGAATGCGGCCCATACAGAGTTCTGGAAGCCCCATTCATTTGCATAATCACTGATTGTTGAATCAACCGGTGTCAGCAAATCTGTATCATACTGATTGTTCAGCAAACTGCCCGAAATACCGCCTGAAAGCGAGATGATTGCCCATACAGGGGTCCAGCGGTGACCGAGAGAAAGGCCCAGGCTCCACTGCCACTGTTCGTAGTCCATGTAATAGTTTGAATCATCAATTGTTCCGTCCGGGAATACTTTAAGACGGAGGGCGCTCATGTTTGCATGAGAAAAACTTGTACTGATTGAAGTTGAAATCGGAAGTCCCCAGAGCCAGTTTTCGCCGTAACTCAAGGTTACAGACTGTTCATCCGTTGCAATTGTTGAACCAAGGCTGACAGACTTACCGGTTCCACGGAAGTTTGAATCCTGCCATTTTACGAACAATGCGAACGGGAGGTCATCAGGGTCAGAAACGCCTGAGAAAGTAACGCCGAATTCAATGGAAGTAGTTGACTGTTCATCAACAGAAAAAACAAGATTTACAAGGTTTTCTTCAGAACCTGCTACGACGTCAGGAACAACCGCACTGAAGTACTGGAGGTTATAAAGGTTTCTCAAACCGGTTGTAATTTTTGCCTTTGAAAAAATGTCGCCGGCTTCAATCGGGATTTCGCGTCGGATAACATATTCCTTAGTTTTTGAATTTCCCTTGATTACAACGCTTTCAACGTGGCTTCGTACGCTTTCTACAATGTTAAAGGTAATGGAAATTACCTTGTTGTCGGCGTCTTTTGAAGGCATCGGCTGAAAGCGGTTTGAAGTATAACCGTTTTCATAGTACAAATCGGCGATAGCCATTACAGTTTCCTGGTATTTTGACTGGTTGAATATGCCGCCTGTCTTGAGTTTTACAAGTGAATTAAGTTTTTCGTCAGAGAAGATGATGTTTCCCTTAAAGTCCATTCCGCCGAATGTGTACTGGGAACCTTCCTGAATAATAAAGGTAATTGAAAGTTCATCACGGTTTTTCTTTTCGTTGACTGACATCTCTTTGGTAACGTCGAGAATTTCAGCATCGATATAACCGATATTCTGATAGTATGAAAGAATTGCCTGTTTGTCGGCTTCGAGTTCAGATTCCTGGAAGGCACCCTTATGAATAAGACCGACTTCCTTGAGCTTGAGCTTGCCTTTGAGAGTCTTTGCAGACACAACCTTGTTGCCGCGGAACTTAATCGAAGAAATTACGGTTGAACGGCCTTCGTCAACCTTAAAAGTAATTTCAACGCCCTTTTCAGTGCGTTTTGTTTCTGCAACAACCTTTGCGTTTGTATAACCTTTTTCAAGGTAAACATCGCGTACGGCGCGTTCATCAATTAAAACCTTGCTTTCTACAAATACGTCCTTTTCTTTGAGGGAAGTGGCTTCTTTAAGTTCTGTCGTACGAATCTGTTTGTTGCCGCGGAAAGTAACTTTTGTTACCGACGGACGTTCAGTTACGGAAAAAACAATGGCAACTGTGTTTTTTCTTGCATCTCCCGGAAGGGCTTCAGGGTTAACTTCTTCAAACAAATCCATTGCATAGATTCTGTCGAGGAGTTCGCTGAAGATTTCGTCGGAAAAGCGGCGTCCGATATAACTCGAAGTAACACCGTCCACTTCTTTTGCATCAACATGTTTTAGATTTTTAAAAGTAACAGATTTGATCAACTTGCCATAATACCAGTCAGAGTCTGATTCTGCTGCAGAATTATCCTGCGCAAGAACAAAGGAAGGTGTACACGCTAAGAAAGCTGTACATAAAACAAACGCAATTTTTAGGCGTCGAAAGGACATAATTACTCCTGTGCATTGATAAAAATTTTTATTTACCATGCATTCAATTTCAGAAAGAATGTTTCCATGATAGTGTTATAGAGGTTGAAGGCATCCACAAACTTTTTTGAATTGCTTCCAAGTCCGGTGCAACACCGAGACGAATATTAACATAAGGCGAAGCCATTTCAAGACCAAATTCCGGCTGGAATACCAGGCCGCTGACTGAAGTGTCATCTCCAAGTTTTGTTTCGTCGTAAGTCCAGTGCATCAGCGCATCAACATACATTGCACTACCAAAGTACTTACCTACATAAACAGCCGAGTTGTCAAAAAAGTTACCAACTGTTAGCTGAGTATTGGTCGAATTTTTATCAAAACTCTGCTTAACGGCATTCTGAAGAATATTCGTTCTAATTGAAAATATATCAAAATTCGTCAGTTCACGCAACGCATTTTCTAATCCGCGCATAACCGTTGCCTGAACAAGATAATCTCCGCCGGCCATCGCAAGGATTGCAGCGTTTTCTGAATCGGCAGACACAACCTGGCCTAAAAGTTCATAAATTTCTTTTTCGCTCTTTGCAGGAGTTGCAGTAAACCTCGGGTTGAACTGACTGATTGTCTGGTTGATGGCACTCAGGGTAATTGTAACCTGGTTGCCCGCATCATCGCGTTCCCGCGTTTCGGCCCGTACTGTAAGGCGCGGGTCAAAGTTATCCTGGGTCTCATTGAATACCATCTTACCTTCTTTCATATAGAAGTTTCGGTTCAACCAAACGATTTCTCCTCCACGCAAACTGATGTCGCCCTTGAATGCAATGCTTTCTGTCCTGGTATCGAGCGAAAACTTTAAATCCGTATCAGGAACAACTACCCCGCGCAGCAGCGGATTGAACAGGACCTGAACCCGGTTTCCGACATGAAGATCCAGATCAACAAGGTATTCCATTGAGTCGATGTCTTCTGCCTCCTCTGCCTGAATGGAGTTATCTACGACAAATTCAATGTCGGCCTTTTGTCCGCGGATTTCGCCGGTTAAACTTGCAATTCCGGAAACAAGATTAATATTCAGGTTAAATCCTGCGTTACCTTTATAATGCACAAAAGGGAATTGCATATCGACAGGCACGTACTGATTTTTGTCAGTTACTACGCTTACGTCCAGAGAGTCGATTCTCCAGCGGTCAAAAACTATGTTAAGTCCCACATCTACCGGGTTTTTATCAAGCGTGAATTTTGTCGGTTTTACTGTAAACTGATTTTGGCCGGCAACCGCAAAAACCCTGTCGCTTTTGAAAAGTCTTTTTGATACATACGGAATATAGAATTCAGGTTTGGTGACAGTGACAGCGCCTGTAAATTCCGGGTCGGACGTAATGCCTGTGATTTTTACAGCGCCGTTCAAAGTGCCTTCGATAAATGTTACGTACGGAATCTGAATTGCACTGGAAAACTTTTTGAGGTTTGAACTGATTCCAGTTACGTTTATGTCGAGGTTGTTGTTTGCAACCATTCCGTTCAATGCAAAACCAATTACAGAAGACTGGGAAGATTTTGCACTGATTATACCGCCGTCCAGAATATTTGCGTTAAAGCCGAGCGGTCCGTCACAGACAATGTCCATCTGACCAGGCGTTTTAGTGGCAACAAGATTGAATTTCTGGTCAGTCGGAAAGAAGGTTCCGCTCATTTTTTCAGAAGATGCGCTGATTACAAATGCATCAAGTTTTTTAAGCGAAGAAATTCCACCGATACTTGCCTTTAACGGAATGTTAAAACCATATTCAATCAATTCACCCGACAAATCGCCTTCAAGAGAGCCTTCAAGAGACCGGGTGTCAAAATTCAGCACAACATTTTTTGCACTGAAGCTGGCCCAGTTAAGGTTTATATCGCTTGCGTTAAGTCCTGAGTCATCGTAAACGATTCCACCGTAAAACACTGCAGGATAACCGGCAAAGTTTACGGAAGACCTTCCTACAGTCAATGTGATAAACGGATTGCTTAAAGTTCCAGAGGCAGAAAATTCTCCGTTCAAGGTGTTGTCCGCGTTCTGATCACTCATAAAGTGTCCGGTGCTGAAAGCCTTTACACTCCCCTCTGAAGACAGGTAAAAGTCATTTTTAATCGCATCGACCGATAACGGAAGGGACTGAGGGTTTTTAAAACTTGCGTTTAAAATGATTGTTTCTTTTCCAATAAGACTCTTTGCGTTCAGGTCAAAAATAATTGAATCAAAGATACCGTCGTTGAGGTTCCACAAAAGGTCTGCCTTTCCGTCCAGTGCAGACACAGTGTCAGAATAAACAAGGTTGTCAAAAACAAAGCCGTAACGGTTTGCGCGGCCGGAAAAAGCAAGATGCGGCTTAAACGAAAGAAGTCCGGAAGGCTCGTCAACTTCAAAGTCACCGATTTCAAGAGAAATGCCGTCTTCACGGTTAAATGCAAAAGTTGTCGCAGTAGAAAAGGCAAAAATCGACTTTCCGGCAGAAAAAGGCAGAGATGCAAACTGAACGGAACCCGTAATTGAATCATTGAACTGAACGGCAGCGTCAAAGTTATAATCGCCGCTCACGCTCAACCAGTTTGAACCGTACGAGCCGTTCAGACGGTATGGCAGGGAATTGATCGTAATGTCCGAGAAAAAGTTAAAATTCTTAAATCCTTCAGAAAAATCGATTCCGGCGCTTGCATGTGCGGTGTGCGCTCCAAATTGAATGTCGAGGTTTGAAAGGCTCGCAGTCTGATTTGAACCGTCGGCAGAAAAAGAAATGAGCTGCCTTTCGTGCTTTGTGTTTGCAAAGAGGAAGAAAGGCGCGTTAAAGCTAAAGCTGTTAAAGTCAGAAGTAAAATAAATTTCGTTCGAAAAAATGTATGAGTTCAAAGAGGATGCACTGTTTTTAAGTGTTGAATTCAACCCGCCCTGCATAAAAAAGGCCGACGCCAAAACTACGCTGTCAAGAAAGATGTCGTTCATCGATGCAGAAATCTGAACCGATTTGTTTTTTCCTGCAAGGTAACTGCCGTCAATTTTTACGTGCCCGCTTTTTTCATAGTCTGAGTGAGAGTAATCGTCAAATTCAAAACTAAAGTCCACGGAATTTGTCGACGGTAAAACAGTCAGGGCAATCGCAGTCAAACTCCGCTCGTCCATAAAAAGCTGTGGAGCAAAGCACATAAAGCCTTTTTTGAGGGGATCGATATACACTTCTGTCTGCAGCACGCCGCCGTTTGCAAATTCAAGGCGCGGAAGTTCAAGGACGCCCGAAGGCTGCATGTTTTTTATGTCGTAAGAACCCGTAAACCTGGCGTCAATCTGCTTTCCTGATGCAGAAAAGTTTCTGACAGTAACACTGTTCTGGTTTCCGAGCACATCTGCTTTTACAAGGACCGGCCCCCGAAGTTTTCTGTTGAATACCTGGGTGCCCATATCAAGTGCATATTCAATTGAATCAAGCGATTTTGTGTCCGGATTGAATTTTGCTTCAAGGCCGGCACGTGCGGTAACATTTGTTCCGGCAAAATCAGATACAGCGTACGAGGAGTTTTTAACCTTTATCAGCCTGAATAAATCGAGTTTGTCGGCATTTGCGTGAGCCCTCACAAGATTTGAATTAAAATCGGCTTCCGCATTTACCGAAAACGGAAGGCTTGTGCGGGCGGTTTTAAAATTCAATTTTTTTGAACCGTAGTTCAGATGAATGTCTGTGCGGGTCAAAGTAAAGTCTGCGCGAGGGTTTTCAAAAATTCTTAAAACGACAGAACTTCCGTCCCAGTTGTGAAAAACGGTTCCTGTGATTTCAAGTGCAGAAGAAACAAGGGCTCTCTTTCCGTCAGCCTTCAACAATTCGTTTGTGTAGTCAAGGCGGCCGTTTGTCTTGATTTTGATTCCGTCTTCTTTTCTCAGGCTGCGTTCAAAAAGGACAGTCTTGATTCCGGCCCGAAAGTCATTGATATCGTCCGCATAATGGAGGCTCAGGTTTTTTAATTCAACATCAAAGGGAAGTTCAATTTCTGAAAGCGAAGTGCTGTTTTTCTGTTTTGATTTTTCCGGTTTTGAATTAAACAGGTTCATCAGTGTCTCGAGGGCTTCGCTGTCTTTTACTGAGTCGTACTCAAGGGAAACGCCGTCAAGTTCAACCTTTCGGATGGCCGATATTGCATTTGCGCGTAAAAAGTCCAGGATACGGTACGAAATTGAAGCATGCTTTACTTCGAGGAAGGTCTTTTTATTGTCAGGACTTTGCAGCAAAATTCCACGGATATTGATGCCCGAAAATACTGACGGAGACAAAGATTCGTATGAAACGCTCAAACCGGTGCGCTCGTTAATCATCCGTACAATACGATTCTGCTCGGCGTTCATGAATTTGAGCACGTTTTTATAAACCGGCTGAATAAGTGCAATAACGCCGATTACAAGAGTGAGAAAAATAATTCCTGCGATACTTGTCTTTAAAAAACGAGACTTCATGACTTTAAATTGTCTTCATTTCGTGGCAAAATGGAATTCCTTAAAAAAAACAACCGTAGTCCAGATATGGATACAATTCTAGTTTATTATCGGAAAATTTAGTAGCCAGATTGAGGGGATATAATAATATGATATTAAAAAACTTTGTAGTTTTTGAAGGCATTGACGGAGCCGGAACTTCAACCCAGTTAAAGCGTCTTTTATCAGGAAAATACAGTGACAAAATTGACGTTTCTGCTGAACCTACAGAAAGCGCAACAGGAAAATTTCTGCGCCAGGTTTTAAGCGGTTCCGTTAAGGTTGATGCCCGCACCTGCGCATATCTTTTTGCCGCAGACCGCGCCGAACACTTATGGGGTTCCTCAACTTCTGACTGCGGAATCGAACAAAAATGCTCGGACGGAAAAGTTGTTATCAGCGACAGATTTCTTTTTTCGAGTCTGGCCTATCAGGGCGTAACCTGTGGAGAAGAACTGCCCCGCGTTTTGAACGGCCAGTTCCCCCTCCCGGAATTCCTGTTCTTTTTTAAAATTGACCCTCAGATAAGCCTTAAACGTATCCAAAGCCGTGACGTAATCGAAATTTACGAAAAGCTGGACTTTCTCCAGGCCACAGAAAAACGTTACGAAGACATTATCAAAGAGTATCAGGACAAAAACACCGGGATGAACATAATCATCATCGATGCCACAAAAAGCCCTGACGAAGTAGAAAAACAGATTCTCAAAGTTCTTGAACCTGTCTTTTTGAGATAAAAATCTAAATCTGCAGGTCTCTTTTTCCGATAATCTGATTGTGAAAAAGAGACTTTTTTTTGCGTTTTTTACAATCGCCTTTATTTTTATAAATACTCAAAATTCATCCGCCTACATGGTTAAATACAAGGAGGACTACTACCGTCTTTTCCATGTACATTACCAGCAGTATCCGGATGACGTAATGGAAAACATCTACTGGCTCGAGCAGTCAGTTAAGGCAGATTTCTGCAATCCTCTTTACGCCCCGTGCACAATTGAAAACGAAAAAGACTGGGAAAAATACCGCTATCTCTTTATGATGCATATAAATCTTAAACTGATTGAACAGCATCTGCGCCTGGGAAGAACCTACGACAAAAAGACAGCTCATTTTTACGATGCACCGTGGAAAGACCTTTACCTCGAAAACCTGAATAAAACCCTCGCCTGCTACAAGGCAGGCCTCTACTACTGGCAGGAAGCACAGCTTTGGGCAGAAAAAGCGAATGTAACGGAATTCCAGTTCCGTATTCTGACAGACGTGCAGTACTGGGAAGATGAACGCGAAAGGATTGCGACAAAAGACCTGGATTATAAAAAAATCCTCAACCGCGAAATAAGCCGGGTTGAGGATGTAATTGCTAAATTCCAGAAGATGGATAAGGACACTTACTGATTCTGGCTGGAACGCAAATCCTGTAGAACGGCCTTAACCTCGTACACGAGGGAATAAAGATCGTTGAACAGCATCTGGTTTCGCGAAGCACAATCAGCAAACAAATTAACATTATCCTTATTCATTTCTTCGCTCTGTTTAATCTGTTCAATAATTGAATTGATTTCCTGAACGTTATGGTTAATGCTGTCTGTGATTTTCTGAACACTTGCGTCGTTTCCGGCGTTCATATCCTTAACTTCGTTAAAGCGCTCAAGGGCATTGTCTGTCTCTTTTGTCAAATCACTCAGGTTTTTGCTGTTGCGTTTTGTATCATCTTCAAGTTCTGTAATTGAATTATGAAGGAGATTTACATTGTTCAAAATCTGTTCTGTAGTTTTGTGTGTGTTTTCAGAAAGTTTTTTGACTTCGTTTGCGATGATACGGAAGCCCGCACCGGCAGCCCCCGCATGTGCCGCTTCGATAGACGCATTGAACGAAAGAAGGTTTGTCTGTTCCGAAATATTCTGAATATCGCCAATCAGTTTTGTAATATCACCGATCTGACCTGAAAGCCTCTGGAACTGGTCCATATAAGTTTTATGTTCCTGTTCAATTTTGTCCACGGAAGAACGCAATGCAGCAATCGCACCGTAGATGATATCGATGTGATTTGTGTTTTCAACAGCCCGGGAAGCAATTTCTTTTGTACTCTCCTCCATAGCCTGGGATGAATCAATGAGTTTCTGGAGAGACAGCTGCTGTGCCTTAGCCTGTTCTGACTGGGCACTGCGGCTCATCAGGTATTCATTCAAAAATGAAGAACCAATTGCGTCCTTTGCAAGATATTCAATAAGTGTCTGGACTGTATCCAGTCCGCTTTTAATTAATTCAATTGATTCCATAATTAGTCTCCGATTGCAAGTGCTACAAGTGTCTGGTTACAGTGAATCCGGCCAAGCTGCTCACCGTAGCATGAAAAGCCCGCAAATGTCGGGAATACAGCATTGTATTTGTCGATAATTTTGCTGCTGATACCCATGTTTGCAAAGGCAACTGTGCGGGTAATACAGGTCATCAAAAGAACAAACTTCGGATTAGGAACGTTTTCCCTGATCAGGCGGCAGGTTTCGTCTGCTTTCTGCAAAGGGTCCCCGATATGCATAAGTTCAAGTGTTGAATTAGGTACAACGCGGGCAAAAGTAGTGATTTTACCGTCCGGAGTAAAGCCCGCAAGAGCGGCGATGTGTTCTGCACCGTTCAAAAAGCGTCCGAACGGGTTTTCAAAGGTCATTCCTTCAGCCTGGCTTTCAGAAACACCGAGCTTCTGAGCATAAGCGGCCTTTGGAGTCTTGCCGTCCAGGGAATTGATAACACGGTTTACCGGGTCTGAAGAACCAACAAAGAAAGTTTTTCCTGTCGGGTTAAAAATATCTTCCTGACGGATATCAAACTTAGCACGTGTTTTTACAAACATCATTGCGGCGCCGTCCTGGGTAGTTTTTCCGTTACAGCATACAAAAGTTTTTGCTGTATTTCCGGTAAAACCTGCGGTACCGCCTGCAAGTTTAAAATTGTCGTTTTTGATTATTGAATAAAAGTTTGTAAGAATAGTTTCTTCAGCATTAAAAACGCCGTTGATAAAGGCAATTGCAAAGGCATCTTTATGAGAATCCCTGTCGTTGCAGCGGATTCCGGCGTTTGAAAGAGCCTGTTCAATCTGAGTCTTGCACGAAACCGGGTATTTGCTTCCGTTTTCTACAAGAACTGCGCTTACCCTTGTTTCCGGTGAATACATGGTAGTTAATACTACCGAGTTTTCCGTAAAGCCCTGTGGAGTAATTTCTCCTGCCGTGCTTGAACCGATAATCTGCGCCTTGGGAAATTTTTCCTGAAGCGCGGCCGAAAGACTTGCAAAATCATAATTAATTGCAGCCATAAAAAAAACAGCGTTGTAAGATGATAAATCTCTTTTTAACTTAGAACAAAGTTCTGATACAGCTAACTGAACATCTTGACTACGCGAAGTAACAACTTCCTGTTCCATTTAATCCCTCTTATCCTATTATTATAACATACATTTGCCAAAAAGCCTTAATCTAATCTGAATTGTAACATTTTATTTGTAAAAAAAATGCTTTTTCAGTAAAATTGGATATTATGGAGTTTGAAGAAAAAGACATCGCCTATCCACCGGTACATCCGGGGACAGACAGAACATTTATAAGATTTTACAGCGGACAGCCGGATTTAAATTCAATTTTTTATCCTTCAGGCGCAGATAACATGCCGCAGCGCATTTTTGTAACTGACACAAATGTTGCTTCAATCAAGGAAATGCATTCCTTTATCGACTTTTTCCGTGGAAGCGACTATTCAAAACCGCAGATTAAAGAAGGCTACACCGGTCGCCGCGGTAAAGACATTCTTTTGATTTTAGGCAGCGGAGAACCTTACAAAACAATCGAAAGCGTATTGAATATATGCCGTGTTGCCGTAGAGACCAACGCAAAACGTGACACAGTTTTTATCGGAATCGGAGGCGGCGTCATCACAGACATGACAGCCTTTGCCGCATCAATTTTTAAACGCGGAGCCCGCTGTGAACTTGTTCCGACAACATTATTGAGCATGGTAGATGCTGCTGTCGGAGGAAAAACCGGCTGTGACTTTGACAGTTACAAAAACATGATCGGTTCTTTCTTCCCGGCTCAGAAAATTCACATCATTCCCTCTTTCATCCAGACGCTTCCGGACCACGAATACAAGAGCGGAATGGCAGAAGTTGTTAAAACCGCAATGCTTTACTCAAAGGAACTTTTTGAAGAACTGTCGGCAAAACCACAGATTCTTCAGGACAGAAAAGATCCTCTCGTAGAAAAAATGATTAAAATCTGCGTAAACGCAAAGGCCGCTGTTGTTGAACAGGATTTGACAGAAAAAAATATCCGCATGCAGCTCAATCTGGGCCACACATTCGGGCACGCACTGGAAACATGTTCAGGCCTTGGAGTTGTAACTCACGGAGACGCAGTTGCCTGGGGTATGGGACGCGCCGCAGAACTTTCCAAACGGCTTGGAATCTGCACGAGTGCCTACACAGACAAAGTGTTAAAAACTCTTGCTGATTTTGGCTGGGAAACTGTTCCACTTCACTTTGCAATCAAAAACAAATATCCGGATTCAAAAGAAGCTGCAAAGGTTCTCTTTGATGCAATGAAAAAAGACAAAAAGAACGCATCGGACAAGGTAAGATTTGTTTTACAGGAAGATATCGGCGAAACCGTAATCACAGAAGTTGACGGAAAAGACGTACTTGCAGTGCTTGAGGAATAGACAGCATGGATTATTCAAAATATTTTGACTGGGCCGCGACCACGCCGTCTGACGAAGAAATTTTACAGCAATCATTAAAAGAAGCGTGTGCAAACTTTGCAAATCCATCGGCAAATCACAGCGAAGGAAAAAAAGCCCGCGATATTTTTGAAAAAGCCCGCGCAGACTGTGCAAAGGCAATCGGTGTTAAACCGGAAGAAGTTTATTTTACATCAGGCGGCACAGAAGCTGACCAGATTCCACTGCTTGCGCTTTTAAACCGAGAAGCAGACTCAGAAGGCAAACGCGGAAAAATATTGATAAGTTCAATCGAACATCCTGCCATCCGCGAGCAGGCCCATGCCCTCAAAAAAATCGGTTTTACAGTTGAATCCATCAATCCTGACAACAATGGTTTCATTCATCCCGACTCTGTTGCTTCAAAAATTACACCGGATACAGTTTATGTAACAGTCATGGCGGTAAATAACGAAACTGGCTGTGTGCAGGATGTTTATGCAATTTCTGACGCAATTACAAAGGCTAGCAACGGAAAACGACGAGCGCACTTTCACGTGGACTGCGTACAGGCTGCAGGTAAAATTCCTCTCGATTTAAATTATCCAGGCATCGACAGCGCAGCCATAAGCGCCCACAAACTCCGCGGACCGCGCGGAATCGGCATACTGGTTTTGCGCCGTCCGATTAAACCGTTTTTGCTTGGAGGCGGGCAGGAAAAATCTGTCAGAAGCGGCACCGAAAACCTTTTTGGTGCCCTCGCCTTTTCAAAATGCCTTTCAAAATACTTTATCAAAAAGAATTTAAAGACATCTGATGAACAGCAGAAATCCTTTGATTTTGTAACAAAATTAAATTCAATCAGAGACTGCACTTTGATTCCAGAATGCAGAACACAAAAAGATAATCTCGATAAATTCAGTCCGTATGTCGTGCAGGCAGCATTTAAAGGAATCCCGGGCAATGTGATGGTACGCGCTCTGGACAGCAAGGGATTCAGTATTTCGACCGGAAGTGCGTGTTCGGCAAAAAAACAGTCAAGGCCGATTTTGAGCGCAATGGGATTACGGGGCGACCTGCAGGAAACCGCAGTAAGGTTCAGTTTTGGAAAGGAAACTTCTGAGCGGGATCTTGATGCACTTTTTAATGCGGTACTTGAAGTGTGCAGGGATTTTTCGCTTGAAATTTAGTTAAAATACAAGTATAGTTGACTTTGCACACAAAAGTTTTTATAAAATCATATTACATTTTTAAGGAAGGATGATATGGGAATTCGCGGTGAACTTTATACAACAGAAGTAGTTTTGGAAAACCGTTCGTATTTTTTCAACGTAAAAGAAAACCGTACCGGTGATGTTTTTCTCCAGATTGTAGAGAGTAAAAAAGGCGACGGAGCAGATTTTGACCGTCACCAGATTGCAATTTTTGCAGAAGACATGCAGAAAGTTTTGGGCGGACTTGATACAGCGCTCAAATTTATCGATAAAGAACAGAAAAACCGTAAAAAGGCCCGCGCAGAAAAGAAAGCTGCAAAGGATGCAAAATACGGAGCAGGTTCTGAAAAGCGCATCTACCGCAAAAAAGGTGATGACGACAAACGCAAGCCTGACGGAATCAAACGCACAGGCAAAGTGATTCACATAAAATCAAAGCCTGAAGCAGATGACAATCAGTAACTAAAAGAAAGCCGCTGAATTGGACTTGGTCCGATTTCGCGGCATATTTTTTTATGGGCCGGTGTCGGATACCCCTTGTGTTTTGCGTATCCGTACTGAGGGTAAAGTTTATCGTATTCGGTCATCATGTTGTCACGGCACACTTTTGCGATAATGCTTGCTGCCATAACACACGGATACTTTCCGTCTGCCTTTGGCTCGGCGCGGACTTCACAGGAAACCGGCGGGCATGTAGTTCCGTCGGTGATTGCTGACAAAACAATGTCTTCAGGTTTGAACTGCATTTTATTTTCCTTAAGCCACCCCGGAAGTTTTATCATCATCATTTCATATGCATTTTTCATTGCCAGCATACTTGCCTGGAGAATGTTGATTTTATCGATTGTTTCGTGGTCAATAATGCCGATTCCCCAGCAGGCTTTTTCTTTTATAATTTTTTCTGCTGCAATTCGTTTTTTTTCCGAAAGTTTTTTTGAATCGTTTAAAATTTCTACAGGAAAGTTATCAGGCAAAATTACACAGCCTGCAACCACGGGTCCCGCAAGCGGTCCTCGCCCTGCTTCATCAAGTCCACAAATCAAGTTCATTAAAAGCCCGTACTGGAATTATTTTTATCTTCCAGGATCAAAGTGTCTCTGTCAGACCAGACCGGCACTACCCCGCGCACCTTCTTTTCAAAGGTTCCGGTCATTTCATTGTCAGTCATGCGTGAGTTTGTTCCCGACAATTCTGCAATACGTCCTAGATGAGCTGTTACGCGAAGGCTTGATGAACGGCACTCGAACAAACCGCCGTTTACGCTGAAGTTTACGGCCGTCTGAGCTACGCAGGAAACACGTCCGTTTTTACAGAATACTTTTGAATCCTGACCGCTTACGGCACAAATATAAGAATCAGCCTGTCCGGTAAGCCCGGTTGAATTG
>JAILFZ010000166.1 GCA_024697295.1 Treponema sp. | reverse complement strand
ATTTTGCCCTTGTAGTAAACATCGCGCTGACCCATGATTACGGCAGCAACATAAGAAAGCGGAGTAAGGTCGCCGGATGCTCCGACTGAACCGAGCTGTGGAATTACCGGAATAATGTCCTTATTCAACAGGGTGAGCATCATTTTTGCAAGTTCAGGGCGGATTGCACTGTGGCCGCCTTTAACGTTTCCGTTTAAACGTGCAAGCACAACGGCTCTTCCTGTAATTTTATCAAATTTTGGTCCGAGACCGATTCCGTGGTATGTACAGATAGTGCGCTGTAATTCTCCGGCCTTGTCTACGCTGATCTGATTATGACAGCTGTCGCCAAAATCTGTTGTAACGCCGTAAGTCGGAACTCCGGTCGCAATATAGTCTTCAAGAAATTTTCGTGATTTTTCGAGTGTTTCCCAGAATGATTTGTCTTTTGGAAGAGAAACCGGTTCATTTTTAAGTGCAACGTCGCACAAGTCTTCAATACTAAGTTCATTTCCGTTAATAGTTTTCATGATAACAATGAGTTTATAACTTTTTTTAAGGTGGTGCAACGAGTTCAATTGTCCGCTAAAAACTCCTGTGTTATATTTAATGTACAAAGGTTTCTATAAAATTGGCTTGAATTGAGGCACGACCGCTGACGCGGAGTCTTTATAAGGAGGTAAGAATGAATATCAATAAAAATATTGACGGTTCACGATGCACACTTGAAATCGAAGGCAGGCTCGACACAATGAGTTCCCCGGAATTTGAAAAGAAAATTCTCGAAATCAGTGACTGCGATTCTCTTATTATTGATTGCACAAAACTTGAATACATTTCCTCTGCCGGTTTGCGTATTTTTCTGACTACACACAAGGCCTTTTCAAAAAAAGGCGGAATGGTGGTAAAGAATGTAAAAAAAGAAGTGCTCGAAATTCTCGATGTAACAGGTTTTACAGACTTTTTGAAGATTGAATAGTTTTTAACTTCTAGAATCAGGATGCGCCATGAAAAAAACAATTCTCACTTTAGCACTATTAGCTTTATTCTTTTCCTGCTCAAACAAAAAAGCAACAATTACAACTAAACTCGTAACCGACGGACTTGGTGTAAACGACAAGTCTTACAATGCGGCCGCCTGGGACGGAGTTTTAAGCTTTTACGGCGACACTGTCGGTGAAGAAAGAGGCTTTGGGACCCTTTATGATGTTGTAATTATGAACACTACAAGCCAGCTCGTTTCTGACTTAAAGGCCCTTGCTTTTCAGAAAACTGATGTTCTTGTTATGGCAGGTTCAGGATTTTCCGAGGCATTAAAGACAATTGCTCCGATTTTTTACGAGCAGAAATTCATCACCATCGACAACGAACCGATTCCGTGCGCAAATGTACAGAATTATTATTTTGCTTCCGAAGAAGGATCTTATCTCGTCGGAGCCCTGATTGCCATGAAGGCTCAGGAACAGAACATCGAGAACCCCGAATTCGGCTTTATCGGCGGAATGCATGGCGACGCGATAGCGGACTTTGAATGCGGCTATGTCCAGGGAATACGTTCGATTTTGCCGGATGCAAAAATCTATGACTATTACGTTGAATCCTGGAACCGTCCGGATCTTGCTTCTCAAAAAGCAGGCGAGTGGTACGACAACGGTGTCTATGCAGTTTATTCTGTTGCAGGCCTTACAGGCAGCGGAACTATAGCCCAGGCCGTGCGCCTGAGAAAGGCCGGCAAAAATGTCTGGGCAATCGGAGTAGACAAAGACCAGTTTGAAGATGGTGTTTACGGAAGCGGACAGTCTGCGGTTTTGACTTCTATGGTTAAACACGTTGACCGTGCAGTTTACGCAGCCCTTAAATCGGTTCAAAACGAAAAATTCAAGGGGGGCTCCAGGACGCTTTCTTTAAAAGACGGGGCCGTAGGTTATACCAAGACCAATCCTGAACTTGGAGAGACGATTATTAAAATGACAAATCAGATCCAGGGAAAAATTGTTCAGGGAAAGATTGTTGTAAATTCAACCCAGAAAAAAAGAAGAGAAGCAGAAAATCTGCTCAAAACCGTAATTCATGAGTAAAAGGCGCATATGAAAGAAACAGAAAAAAAACGTACATCTTATTTTTCTCCGCTAGCAATAAGAATTCTGACCGCTGCCATCGGTTTTGGATTTTTGCTGTGCTTTTTGATTACCTACATGGGCTACAGGCATTTTTCAAAGGTGTTCAGGGATGAATACAATAAAATGACCAGCCAGTTTGCCTATATCGCAGTGTCTTATCTTGACGGCAAAACTGTTCTCGATTACGAACAGTCACATCTCAAGGACGAGCGCTACAGGCAGATGAATGAAAAGTTTACTGAACTTTTGAATATCGCAAATCTTGAATCAATCAGCCTTACAGTTCCTGACACGGTAACCTGGGAAACGCAAAAATACATTATTCACGTAACCAGTCCAAAGTCCGCCGGTACCCGGATGGAGTATAAACTCGGCTGGTCGGAATCTCTGGCTCAAAAAAACAAAGATTCAATTGTAAATATAAAGCGCCTGATGCAGCTTGGAAGGCTCTACCACGAATACGAACTCAACAAAACAGAAAACGGTTTGACAGGCCGCGTAATTTCTGCAATTCCTGTCCGTGATGAATTCAACAACGTTGTCGCAATGCTTTCGGTTACCAAGAGTATCGACGAAGTGCTTGTTTTGCAGGAAGTGTACTGGAGGCGGGTTTGCCTCGTTGCAATCATTGTGGCTGCAGGATTCTTTATTCTTTACGGTATCAGCCTGTGGTACATGGTGATTCATCCGATAAGGACAATTACTTTAGAAACAGATTATTTTGCAAAAAATGGTGAATTGTCCGGCGTAATTGAAAAAATTAAAAACAGGGACGAAATCGGAAGCCTGGCAAAATCGGTTCAAAAAATGAGCAATGATATTCATTCCTATATCAATGAACTTACATCGGTTACCAGGGAAAAGGAGCGCATAACAACCGAACTCAACGTTGCGACAAAAATTCAGAGCGATATGCTTCCGACGGCTTATCCGGCCTTTCCGGGGCGCAGTGACTTTGACCTTTTTGCAAAAATGAGCCCGGCAAAAGAAGTGGGCGGTGACCTTTATGATTACATGATGATTGACGACGACCACCTCATGCTTGTCCAGGGGGATGTAAGCGGAAAGGGTGTTCCGGCTGCCCTGTTCATGGTAATTGCAAAAACCCTGATTGACTCTCACACAGAGCAGGAAATGAGCGTTACAGAAATTTTTAACACGACAAACAACCAGCTCTGCAAGGGCAACGACTCGGGGCTTTTTGTAACCTGCTGGCTCGGTATTTTGACCCTGAGCACCGGTGAACTTTCGTATGTAAACGCAGGTCATCCATACCCGCTTTTGTGCCGCGAGGGCAAATTTATTTATGTCAAAGAAAAGCCGAACCTTGTCCTCGGGGCAATGGAAGATATTTCTTATACCGAACATAAAATCAAACTGGAAAAGGGCGACAGGCTTTTTATTTACACAGACGGCGTAACAGAAGCAACTTCCGATGAAAACGAACTTTTTGGTGAAGAGCGGCTTCTGGATGCACTGAATCAGACTCTGAAAATGGACGCTCCGGAAACAATTGAATTCGTACGCTCTCAAATCGACAAATTTGTTAACGGCGCCGATCAGTTTGATGACATCACAATGCTCGAATTTATAAGGAAGTAGCGTGATGGAAGCCTTGTACAACATAATCGCCGAACTTTGCTCATACATCATCCGCTCGTGCACTGAAGATTTTTTTGTACAGTACAGTTGTGTTGCCTCTTCCGAAAAAAACCGCGTAGAAAATTTTGTCCGCTCAAGAATTCCGATTCTGTTTCGGTCGGATGGCGGGGTAACCCACACGCTGGCCGACAGGGATTGCGGGCCGCATTTTTTTACAACTTTATTAGCGCTGACGGAAGAATTAAAGGAAAAATCAGACTTTTTTGGAATTATGGGCGTAACACAGATTCTTGATGAAGCGCTGGAAAACGAACTCAAGCAGAAAACCCTCGAATTTCAAAGGGAAGACTTTTCTGTTGTTTTGAACACAAACCGCGAAATAACACAAATCGGTCTTTTGCCGCGCTGCTCATGCTGGTGGGAGAGAAAGCGCCGTCTTTCGCATTGTTACAACCGCCTGGACAATTTTTTGTTCAACTTTCTGCTGATGGAAAACTCAATTTTGGGTGAACTGATTGACCGCCACTTTTTTTTGAATAAAACTCTCTTTCCGAACTTTATTTCCAGCCGTTCATTAAAGATTGCGGCATCTCCGCTGCGCCTTGAACGCAATTTTGCCATAAAGGCATTCAGCGAGGATAAAGTTCAATACTTTAAGATAAATTACCCGGAAAAAAATTACGGCGCGGACAACGACCTCATCTGGAATAAAATCCTGGACAGCGCAAAAAATGAATGCGATATAATCGTGTTTCCGGAAATGCTCGGCAACCCCGAAATGACAGCTTTTGTTCAGGCAAAAATTGAAGAATTGAAAAAGAATGACGCAGAACTTGCTGCAAAAATTCCGTCGATGATAATTTTGCCTTCGTTCTGGGAAAACCGCCGTAACACGGTGGCAATCCTTGATAAGGACGGAAATCTTTTATGCAAACAGGACAAGCAGAATCCGTTCCGTGCGGAGTCGGGCGGCAACGGCTATCTGGAAGGAATCGTATCGAGCAGGGTTGTAAACATCTTTCATTACGAAGGTATCGGCCGGATTGCGATTCTAATATGCAAGGACTTTCTGACAACCCGCTACATGGAACAGCTTATGAGGTGTTTTAAGCTGACTCTGATAATTGTTCCGTCGTTTTCTACGGGCTCGTATGACTTTTTGCGTTCGTTTGATTTATGCGCTCACGACGACTGCAACGTTGTATGGATTAACACCTGCGCCGCGATGGAAAGCAACAAAAAATCAAATTTTGAATACGTCGGTTATGTGAGAAAGAGAATTTCGCGTTTTGACGATGAAGGGCAGCAGCTCAGAAAGATGCCGATTTGCCCGACCGCATTTGACGGAAAGTGCGCGCACGACTGTATTTTTTACGAGACGATTGAGAGTGTTTAGGAAAGGAAGGCAAAATGAAATTCAAGTCGATTAAAAAGATACATGAAGGTAAGTTCATTACACGTTATAATATAGACTACGAAACAGAAGCCGGACGTTCAAAAACTTACGAAATGATAAGCCGTGACAAAAACATTACGTCCTTTGAGCAGATGCACAACAGCCGTGTGGATGCAGTCGTTATGATAATTCACGACGTGACGGGCCAAAAGATTTTGTTGAACCGTGAGTTTCGTATGGCAACCGGTGAATGGGTTTATAACTTTCCGGCAGGGCTCATAGACGAAGGAGAAACTTCCGGAACGGCCGCAATGCGCGAACTGCGCGAAGAAACAGGCCTTCACCTGGACCACGTTGACCAGGTCTGGAAGGAAAGTTATTCGGCAGTAGGCTTTGCAAACGAAAAAAACATCTGTATCGTTGGAACGGCCAGCGGAGAGATTTTGCCGAGTGACAGCGATATGGAAGAAATTGAAGCCGACTGGTACACAAAGGCAGAAATCAGGGCTCTTTTGAACGTTGCACGGTTTGCGGCCCGTACCCAGGCCTATTGCGCGCTCTGGAGCAAAAAATAAGTTGTCTCGGGCAGGGCGCTGACAGGATTTTTTCTATGGAGGATTGCATGGCTAAGATTGAAGTTGAATCAAAACTTGAAAGTCTTGATACTCTGAACGATTTTGTTCATTCGATTATCCAAAATTCTCCGTGCACACGACAGCAGCAGACTCAGATTGACCTGGTGCTGGAAGAACTTTTTGTAAATATCGTAACTTACGCATATCCTGAGTCGATTGGAAAGGTTCAGGTTGAATGTAAATTGAACGTGGATGCAAGTCAGGCAATAATTACATTTATGGATCAGGGAATTGAATTTAATCCGCTTGCCAGAAAAGAAACTGATGTTCATGACAGGCTTGAGAGAAGACCGGTTGGGGGCTTAGGTATATATCTTGCAAAAAAATATACGGATTCAATCGAATACGAACGTTTTGATGACAGCAATGTGCTTACAATAATGAAGAACTTGGGCTAAAAGAAGGGAACAGCTCTTGAATTCATTTTGTAAATTCTATATATTATAACGACTTATCGGTATTTCCGAAGAAAGGAGGTGAATTAGGCATGGCAACTATCGTTGTAGATGATTCAGAGAATCTTGAAAAAGCAATCAAACGCTTTAAACGCATGGTTGAAAAAGAAGGTATCGTACGCGAATTCAAAAAGCGCGAATACTATGTAAAACCTTCTGCTACAAATCACCAGAAAAAAACTACTTTGGAACGCAAACTTCTTAACAAAAGACGTAAGTCTGACCGTAAAGATTACTAGTTCTTTGGTAAAAAATGCCCTTCGCAAATGCGAAGGGTTTTGTTTTTTAGGAGGAAAAAAATGAAAAAATCAGTTTTGCTTGCATGCGCCGCATTTGTTGCGGGCTGTATTATTCTTGCAGTTGGTATGGTTAAAATCATGCCTTCAGAACGTACAGTTAGTGTACGCGGACTTGCCGAACGCGAAGTTGACGCTGATCTTGCCGTATGGAAACTTACTTTTTCTGTCGGCGAAAACGACCTTCAGATTTTGAGACGCAATGTTTTGCACCAGACAGACATTGTAACCAAATATCTTGAACAGCACGGTCTTGAAAAATCTGATTACACAGTATTGTCGCCGGAAGTCAACGACGCAACGATGAACACATGGTCTGACGGTGGACGCCGTACTTACACATATATCGCTAAACAGTCGGTTTTGATCCGTTCAAATAAGGTGGCGGCTGTAAAAAAAGCTTCGGATGACACTTTGAACCTGGCTGGCAGCGGTGTTTCCGTGACAAGTGAATATGACAACAAGGTAGTTTACGAATTTACCGGATTGAATGACATTAAACCTGAAATGATTGCCCTTGCAACCCAGAACGCACGCCTTGCCGCAGAGCAGTTTGCCCGCGACAGCGGCAGCAAGGTTGGAAAGATTAAAAGCGCAAGCCAGGGGCTGTTCAGCATTGATAATGCGGCAGTTGGTCTTGAAGAAAAGAAAAACGTGCGCGTCGTAACAACCGTCGTTTACTCTTTGAAGGACTAGAGGTCACTTTGAGCGGAGCCGGAGGCACAGCGGAGGATTTTCTAGTTTGTTTCCGGCTGGAGACCGTCTACCATGAACTGGGCAGGCATTTTTGAAGGACGTCCCTGTGCGTTTACGCTTGCCCAGGAAACATCTGCTTCTGCACAGAGTGTTCCGTCAGCCTTTGTGATAATCTGGTGGAATGTTCCGGAAACTGCTCCCATCTTTGTCGGATAAGACTCGATTTTGAGGGTTTCGTTCATATATGCAGAAAATTTGTAATAAATATCAACGTGAGTAACGTAGAGACTGTATCCTGCCTTTGTGCAGCCGTCAAAGTCAAAACCAATCTTCTGTAAAAAGTCCATTCTCGCAAGTTCAAGATAGTTGAGGTAAACGGCATTGTTTACGTGACCGTAAGAATCACATTCGTAAGGTCTTACTTTTAATTCTGTAATAATTTTCATAGTAATCTGATACTAGCATTTTTTAGTTTTTTGGTCATCAGAATCAGCCCAGTTCGGCAAGTTCGCTCCAGCGTCCGTACGCTTTGTCCAGTTTTGCTGTAAGTTCTGCGTACTGTGCAGAAGCTGCCTGAATTTTTGCAAAATCAGTTCCTGCCATCTGCTCTTCAAGTTCCGGCTTTTTTTCTTCAAGTTCAAGAATCAGGGCTTCGAGTTCTTCAAACTCGCGCTGTTCTTTGAATGAACGCTTTTTCTTTGGAGAAGGCGTTTTGCCGGCTGTTCCGATGTTCTCCGGGGGTTTGGGGGCAGAGCCCCCAGGAGAAGGGGCAGCGGAAGAACGCGAAGCGGACTGGAGCGAGGGGATAGGGAGCGACGGCTGTGCCGGCAAAACAGTCCAGTGGACTGTTTTGAGCGAGTCTCGCGAAGGCTGTGCCTGAAGCGCTACTTTCCCCTTTTTATTTTTTTCTTCCAGATAATCGATGTATTCGCTGCACTTTCCGACAAAGCCGCTGATTGCACCGTCCTCTTCCATTACAAAAAGGGTGTCGGCAATCTTGTCCATAAAATAGCGGTCGTGGCTTACGATTAACAGACAGCCCTGGTAACCGAGCAGAAAGTCTTCGAGAATGTTGAGCGTAAAAATATCAAAATCGTTGGTCGGTTCATCCAGAATCAAAAAGTTTGGATTTGAAATCAAAAGCCGGACAAGAAAAACGCGTTTAAGTTCGCCGCCGCTTAGTGTAGAAAGCATTGAATGCTGAATCTTTCCTTCAAAGCCGAATTCATTTAAAAACTGGGCAGCACTTAACTGTCGCCCGTCATTCATTTGAATATATTCCGCGGCTTCCTTGATGTATTCCAGAACGGTAAGACTTTTGTCCTTAAAGACCGGGTTCTGCTGGTAGTAGCCGAAAACCGTGTTGATGCCGACATCTATCGAGCCCGTATCCGACGGAATCGTGCCGGTTATGATATTTAAAAGAGTGGACTTTCCGCTTCCGTTTGAACCAAAAATGCCGATTCTCTCACCCTTTGTAAATTTGTAGGAAAAGTTTTTTATAACCGGGTGCATGACACTGCTGCCCGCGCCTGTTGAACTGCGTTTTTCTGCCAGAGACTTTTCGTAATTC
>JAILFZ010000150.1 GCA_024697295.1 Treponema sp. | reverse complement strand
ACTGCAAGTGACGCTGCCTGCGTTTACAATGATTTTGCAAACAGGACAGAAACTGCCGGCGGTAACAGTACAAGCGAATTCTACCGCGGTACTACAGAAATGCTCAAACTCATCAACAGCAAAAATTCCGCATTCAAGGATTTTTCTGTTACAAAACTCCGTCAGTACATCAACCAGACTGATTCAACCTATGTTGACAGTGACGAATTAAAATCTATCGTCGCATCATCAAAGTCGCCCAGCGTTACAAATTCAACCGTAGAAAGCATTGCATCATCAATCTCCCATATTTCTACAGACGATGGCGATGTATTCCTCAATTACACAATCAACCCGGAAAACAACCCGTCATACAACATCGGCGGTATGGGCATGGATTTTACTTCCAGCGAAACCGAAAAATACACTGACGGTTTTTATAACTATTTTACTGAATCAAACATCAACCTTACCGTAACTCCAGGTCTTGACCATACAAACCTGGACACCAGCACCATCAGCGTATTCTATACAAAAGTTGACGCTGACCTGAACGTTCTGGGCGAAAAACAGCTTTTGTGGACCTGGAATGAAGGAGTTGCAATTGAATACGCAATAGCCAGTGGAATGAGTGAGTCCCTCGCACAACAGCACGTCAGGTATAATCCCGCTGCCTGCCGCTACACTGTAACTACTGAAGGCGAGAACTCTGACGGACTTTCTGTTCAGACAAGCCTTTCCATCGCTAAGGGCGAAAGTGAAGCAAACAATTACTATGTATTCAGTATTGAAGGAACTGATATCAACGGTCAGAAAATCATTCCAAGTGACGATGACGGATTTGGATTTGTTTCCAAGTCGAATTCAAAAATTCCGAACATCATATTCAACCAGGAATCAGGCAAGCGTAACTTAGCGACTTCCAGCATCTTTACCGAAAGCGTACTGACAGACGGAAGTTTTGGCTTTGACGGAACTATCAATTCTTCAGAAGCGCTCCAGGATGGAGCCGTAACATATACTCTCAAACTTTATGATACAAACGACGCTGAAGACTCTGCCCTGATGAGCGGAAACATCGACCTGAATTTGGTTGAAAATACCACATTCACTTACACCTGGACAAAGACTTTTACCGCAAACGGTTCGATGAAGAGCATTATCCAAAACGGAAGCGGCGTTTATAATGTTGAATTTACAATTTCGGCACAGAATGCGGGCGGAACTTCTTCTCTGAACCGCCAGCTCTATTTGGATTCAAAAGCTCCTGAAGAAAACAACGTTAAAATTTCAACAGGCTATACTGCTTCTGACGGAACTATATTCATCAACAATACAAAGACCTTCTCTCTGAGCGGTACAACAATCGATAACTTTAACCGAGGCCCTACAAGTTATAAATTCACCGGAATTGACTCTAACGGCGATGAAAAAATTTTAACACAGACAAATTCTCAGGCAGAACCCGGCTGGCTCTTTGAAAATCTTTCACTTGCCGATTTTGCTCCTCAGAGTAATGTTTCGGATACTGTGCTTAAAGTTACTGCTTATGATGCTGCGGGCAACTACACGGAAAAAGAATACAATGTTGAATTTGATACAATTGCTCCTGCAGGCAAGCACCTTATCGACAAAAAGAATAAGGATTTGATCTTCCGTGTGGGAGAAAGTAATAACGAAACAGCAGAAATCACTGCCGCTTCTCTTACTTGGGATGATGCCCTTGATAAGGACGTAGGTGGTAAATATCAGGTTGGAACCTGGGGTACTGCCCGCACAATTACTATCCGCGGTGATTTTACTGAAGACGGTTCCGGCGTAAATATGATTTATTACAAGATTTACGGCGAAGTTCCAACTGAAACTGAGTTGAACAACTTCCTCAACAACTACGCAACAACAAAAGACGGCTACTTTAGTCCCCTTGCTGAACGTGTAAGTCATCGTGTTTCTTACACTAAGGCCGACGGAACAAAGGCATTTGAAGAAATTGAATCATTATTTAAAACTACAATTTCTGGTTTTGATCCAGGGAACAACTATCTTGCCCTCGTTGCGGTAGATAATGTAGGTAACGCAGGACTTGATTCAATTTATGCAACTTCAATAAATGACACAAGTGCCGAAGCATCAAACACATGGAACAACTCTGCAAGTTTCTTCAGCTTGAACGTAGATACTGAGTCTCCGACCTTGAGTTCAACTACGAGTGGTGCTCAGTATACAAATAAGGTAAACGAAATTGCAGTTGAAGGAACTGTAAACGATAATGCTTCGGGAGTAAGTTCAGTGGTTTTGACATTAAATAGCCAAAACGTGACCGGAACAATTACAACAAGCGGCGCCCTCTCAAGCGGATGGAATGCAACAATTCCGGCAAGTCTGCTCCAGACTCTGGGTGACGGAACATACAACGTAAACGCAACTGTAAAAGATGCTGCAGGTAACTCTAGTGCTTCAACAATATTTACCCTGCAGGTAGACGCTACTTCTCCAGTTCCTGCAATTACGACTCCTCTCAAGAATGCAAGCATTAACGGAACTATCTCCGTGACAGGAAGCGTATCTTACACAGGTGCAACTCCTGCAAGCCTTGCACTTTACTATACAACAACAGACCCGGCTCTAACAGCACCAGCTCTTGAATCTTTGAGTCAGTTTGGTTCAACAATAACAGAACCGGCTCAGATTTACAGTTATAAGTTTGAAAACGTAAACGTTTATGATGTATTTGGAGACGAC
>JAILFZ010000138.1 GCA_024697295.1 Treponema sp. | reverse complement strand
TCAAATAAACTTGCAAATGCACTCTCGGGCGACGGCGTATCAAAAAACGATGTGGTAATGACCGCCCTTTTTAACTGCCCGGAATTTGCTTTTTCTTATATTGGTCCGCGCAAAATCGGCGCAATTCTTATGCCTGCCAATTTTAAGTTTGCCGCAGGTGAATTTGCCCTTTTAATCGACTTTAACAAACCAAAGGTTTTGATTTATTCTGCACAGATTGCAGAAGTAATTGAACAGGCCCTCACAATCGCAAAGCACAAGGTTAAGCGCGTTGTCATGGCCGACAATACAAGTTCGATTGAACTGCCGCAAGGCCATACCTGTTACAATGAATGGACCGCTTCTTATTCAACAGAAGAACCTAAAATAAAATTCCGTCCGCACATCTATGACGAAGTTCTCAGGCTCTGCACGAGCGGAACTACAGCCATGCCAAAGTGCGTTCCAATCAACGATATCAACGAAGTGCTTTCGGCCCACGATGTTATCATGCACTACCCGCTCAATCCGCACGACATTACGCTCAACATGACACCGTGGTTCCATCGCGGCGGCTGTCACTCAGGCGGCCTTTGCCCGACTTTTTATGCTGGCGCCGCTGCCGTTGTAATGAGAAAGTTTTCGCCCCAAAACACTTTAAACTGGGTTGAACAGTTAAAGATTACTTTTTTGATGGGAGCTCCTGCCAGCCTTGCAATGCTCTGCCGTTCCCAGGAAAAATTGAATAAGGACCTCTCTTCTTTGAAAGGTCTTGTTACCATGGGCGCTCCGCTTTCAAAAGCAGACTGCGAAAAGTATATGGAACAGCTCTGCCCCCGCATTTTTAACGGCTACGGCACTACAGAAACCTTCTGGAATTCATTCTTAAGGCCATACAACCTTCCCGAAGGAGCAGGTTCGGTGGGTTCAAGCTGTACCGATGATGAAGTTCGTGTCGTAAAAATTTACGAAGACGCAAAGGCTGAGCCTGACGAACTTGTTGCACAGGACAACAGTTCAATCGGCGAAATCATAATCAAAAGCCCTGCAAAGTCCACCTATTCATATTACAACAATCCAAAAATTACTCGGGAAAAATTCTACAAGGGATGGATGTACACAGGCGACACCGGAACCTGGGACAAAGACTGCGTTGTAACTTTTTACGGCCGCAAAGACGACATGATTGTTGTTTCCGGCGAAAACATTTATCCGACTCAAATTGAAGACGTAATCAAAGAGCATCCGAAAGTTAAGGACTGCCTTGCCACAGCCGTCAACGACAAAACACGCGGACAGGCCGTAGCAGTTTACGTTGTTACAGACGATAAAACCCTTACTATTGATGAATTGAATGAATTCTGCGTTAACTCCCCGATGCTTTCCCTGTACAAAAGACCGCGTTACTTTGCAATCATCGACAAACTGCCAATGACTGCAACCGGCAAAAAGAAACATTTTGCAATCCGCGAACGCACCGACGAAGACCTTGCATCGGGCATTTTAAAAAAGCGCTAACGAATTTTAAAGAGAATTCCAATTACAGCGAGTGTGATTAAAAGCTGAAGCATCATGAATTTAATCAAAACCTGTGTAGGCGACCAGCCGTGATTTACGCGCATGTGGTCGTGCAACGGAAATCTGATGTTTGCAAAAATAGTGATATGGAAAAATCTTTTTAAGAAGACCTTCATCAATCCCATTCCGCCATTTACAAAAATGATTGAAGAAGTTGCGAGAATCATAAACGGGTTTCCGCTGATCATTACGCACAGACCGATGTAAAATCCGAGGGCGCGGCTTCCGGCATCTCCCATCAAAGCCTTGCTTGGAAAAGCGTTGTGCCAGAGGTAGCCCATCAAAACGCCTGCCAGACAGAATGTCATAACGGCCCAGCCCGCACCGTCGTTCAGGTGTGGAACAAGGAGGTAGGCGGCAATGTCTTTGTGGCCAAGGATAAAGTAGAATACGACACCGATTACAAGGAGCGCAATCAGCACCAGTGTTGAACTCAACCCGTCTACGCCGTCTGTACAGTTTGTCGTATTGACAGAAGTCCAGAGCATGATGGTCGAAATTACAACAAAGAGCCATGGAGCTACGCTGATTTTATGAGTTAAAAACGGAAGCCAGAAATAAATCTTTCCGTCAGCATCGTTTCTGCTCAGATACA
>JAILFZ010000116.1 GCA_024697295.1 Treponema sp. | reverse complement strand
TATTTAAATTATTGATTTGTCTTACTGTCTTTCTGTTTTGCGGCTGTGAAGACAATGAAAAGTGTGAGTGTAAATTTTCCAATTTAGATGAATATATTCAAATAAAAAATTCCTGGATTGAACCTGAGTCATATAGTTTTGATTATAATTTTTCCTTTGGGGATTCGGTTGTTTTAGATACAATTTCTGTTGTTTGCGGAGAGAGTCCTCAAATAGATTTTGGTAGTTCCGCAGATGAGTTACTTGTGAATGATTATTTTAAGAATTATTTTTGCGAAGATGATATTCGTTTTTATTCCATTACAGATGTGTTTGATTTTTTTTATAAAAGGTGGCTTAAAGTTTCTAATGAGGACAACAAAGATAGGAATAGTATTTTTGTTGTCGAATATAAAAAAGATAAACGGGGCTGTTCATACCCCTATAAACTTATAGAAAGCAGAGAAAATGTACCCTCTACAGATTCAGCAGGTTATGGGGGCGTTTATATAACACTTCTTAATTTTAAGGATTAAATTTTTTTCTGATTCTTCTTTTTTGGCCGGGCACTTCCTGCCAGAGGCAGGCCGCTATGTACGCCCTTCGCTAGACGCTCATCCGCTGACGCGGACTTGTGGGGCTCCCAGCGCTAGTGCAAAAAGAAAGCATTATTAGTATACTGTCTTTATGATTAAGTTGGTTGCTTTTTTAGGAAATTACGGAACAGAATACGAACACACAAGACACAACGTTGCATGGCAGTTTGCTTCTCAGCTGCCTTTTTACAATAAATTGAATTTCCAACAGAAGTTTAAGGGTGATTACGCTGTTGTAGAAACATCAACCCTTGCTCAGTGGTTTGCCGAAACCGGCATGTACGCCAAAAAGGACGGCTCGGTTCAGCCCGTTCCTGACGGAGCGCCTGATAAAATTTACTTTTTAAAACCCCTCACCTACATGAATCTGAGCGGAGAAGCAATCGGCGAACTTGCCCGCTTTTACAAAATTGAGCCTTCAGAAGTTCTCGTAATTCATGATGAACTTGAACTTCCCATTGGAACTGTAAGCTTAAAGTGGAGCGGGGGCCTTGGCGGACACAACGGGCTTCGTTCAACAAAGGCCGTGCTTGGAACTGCTGATTTCTGGAGACTCCGCTTTGGCCTTACAAAGCCTGTGGACCGCGATATCGCGGACTATGTTCTGAGTGCTTTTACAGCTGATGAGAGGATTATTCTGTCGCAGGTGTTTGAAGCAACGAATGAGCTTTTTGCAAGACTTTTGCTTTCTAACGATGCAAACATGCAGCGTCTTCTGCAGGGCTGGTCAAAAAAGAAAATTATTCAGTAGCTGCTCATTCTGAAATAGATATACACGCCTAAAAGAACCTGGTAGATTTGGCGTATTTTTTTGTAAAAAAATAAGTCTTTTTTACAAAATTTGGTTATCTTGAGATTTTATGTTATAATTGAATTTATAAAAAATATTTTTTGCACAAAAATCTTTTTTGTTGCTGTATTTTTTATCGGAGAAATTATGAAAGAATCAAAATGCTCGCACTTGCAGCTTTTTTTGACTCTGAACGTTACTTTATACAACACTGGCTTGACACAGATAAATAAAAATTAAGGTCCCGCCTGGCGGGGCTTAATAAATAAGGAGGCGTGATAAAAAGTACGTCCGTGTACTTTTTATCACATGCAGATTTTGCCGTTGGCAAAACTGCGATATCGTGCCTCCTGCACGACCGCTAACGCGGTGTTTATAAGGAGACAGTATGAAAATTACTAAAATTACAGTAGCGGCAATGATCCTTGCTGCCGGTACATTTGCTTTTGCAGATGAATTTGATGAATTTTCAGGCGAATTTGAAGAGTATGTTGAACCAGTGGTAACTCTCAGTGGTAGTGCATCAATGGCAGGCCGTGTTTACACAGACCTGCGCGACGGAAACAACGAAGTTCTTGATCTTCAGGATTCAGTTACAGAAGGAAATCCTTCTGTAAAAATCGGCGCTGATTACAGCGGTTCATCTTCGGACGTATCTATCAAATTTAAATTTGATAAATTCTCTCTCGGTGATTACAAAGAAGACATTGTCGAAGAATTTACAGCACGTGCTTACCTCGGCAACTTCCAGCTCGAAGCCGGAAAAATGAAGGTTGTCTGGGGAAAGGGTGATAAACTCCACGTAGTTGATAACTTTAACGCCAACGACTACACAGACTACATCATTCCTGATTACATTGACCGCCGTATCGCAGAACCAATGTTCCGCCTCGTATACAGCACACCAAGCAATGTTAAGCTGGAAGGTATCTGGACTCCGATGATGACAGCTGACCGCCTTGCTTCTGACGGTGTATGGGTTCCTAACGCAATGAAGACTTTGACATCAACTGTTGAAGGTGCAATGAAACACAACCTGGCTCTCATTCTTGACGGAACAATTAAAGGTGTAGCAGCTGATGCAACAACAAGTGCCAGTGCAGTTAACGCAATTATGGCTGCTTCAAGCTTCAGTTCAGACAACCTTGTTGGTGATGATATCCACTCAATCAAATTTGGACAGGCAGGTGCACGCACAACATTTACTCTCGGACACCTCGACCTTGGTTTGAGCTACTACTATGGTCACTCAAAACAGCCGAGTGCAAACTTAAGCCCGTATATTGACTCTTTGACAGCTGCAGTTGCTTCATGGTCACAGACTACAGATGGACAGACATTCATTTCTACAAATTATGGTGCTGAAATTACAAATCGTGTAACTGCATTAGTACCTGGTTATGCAGCTGAACTTGCTTCATCTGTAGTAGCAGGAAATACTTACACACTTCTTGACGGTTCATCTGTTACAGTAACTGATCAAGCTACAGGACAGGCTGTTGCTGTTGATCTTGCTACAAGAAAGGCAATGGCAGAAGTAACTCCGGTAGTTGTAGAAGCACACGCACAGGAAATTGCACTTGCATCTAATCAGGGACTCGCCCTTCCTGAACTCAACTACGACCAGGTTCAGGTATTCGGTCTTGAAATGGCTACAGTTCTCTGGAAATTCAACATTCGTGCTGAAGGTGCTTACTACCTTACAAAAGATACTGCCGGTGACAATCCATGGATTCACAACAACAG
>JAILFZ010000109.1 GCA_024697295.1 Treponema sp. | reverse complement strand
ATTTATGACGCAGACAGCCACGAAACATTTTTTGTCAAAAACGACAAGATTCCGGAACTGCCTTTGACCAACGGAAGAAGCCGCCGCATTTACAAAAAGAAGTTTTTTGACGACTCCGATTTGAATATCGTTTATGTTGCAGAAAAAATTACACTCTCAACGGGGCAGTCGTATGTAGTTCAAATCGTGCAGAACACGGAAAATGATGCAGGCCGCCGGATTTTTAAGGGACTTCCGCTTTCCATCATGCTTGCGGCAATTCCGATTCTGCTGATTTCGCTGCTGCTCTCGCTTTATATCACACGCAAGACAATAAAACCGGTTGTACAGATTACAAACGCGGTTAATTCAATAACCTCAAACAACCTGGAAACCCTGCTGCCGGAAACTTTTTCCGGAGACGAAATTGACATTCTCGCCCACACATTCAACCAGCTCTTAAAACGGCTCAAAAGTGACTTTGACCGGGAACGCTCTTTTACCAGCAACGTCAGCCACGAACTGAAAACTCCGGTCGCAGTAATTCTGGGCCAGGCAAACCTTATCCGCCGCTGGGGAAAGGACGAACCGGAGCAGCTTGAAAAATCCATCGCCACAATTCTGCGCGAAGGCAAATCGATGCAGAGTGTTATCACAAACCTTCTTGAACTTACACATCTGGACCTGAACAGTGCATCGATTCAAAAAGAAGAATTTGAATTGAATGAACTTTTGCATAACCTGAGCGAAGAAGTCAATTCAATTGCGCCGGACTGCAAAATCAAACTGAACACGGCCGAAAAAACTCTTGTAAACACCGACCGGGAACTTCTGCATCAGCTTTTGACAATTGTCCTTTCAAACAGTGTGAAATTTGCAGGTCCTGAATGCGAAGTAACAATCAATTCAACAATTAAAGACAAAAATAATTTTACCCTGCAAATTACCGATAACGGACCGGGCTTTGAAAAAGAAATCCTGCCATACGTCTTTGACAGATTTTTTAAGGGAGACAAGGCCCATAACCGTACGCAGGGCGGCTCAGGACTCGGACTTTCCATAGCAAAATCAATTGTAAAGACACTTGGCGGCACTATAAGCGCAGAAAACGCTCATGAGGGCGGCGCCTTAATTAGAATTTGTCTGGGCTGCTAGCCACTCAAACAGAGAAAGCCCGCCGTCTTTAACATAATCGTTAAAAACATAAATCCACGAGTCGTGTCCGTGATATTCATAAGGGGCAGTTTTGTCAGCGTTAAAATACTTTCCGGTAACATCTTCTACTTTGTCAAAATAGGAATAGTGAAGATTTTTTGCGCCCATGGATTTGAGGCGGTTAACGGTCGGAATTGTGTTTTTTTCCGGATCAATTGTCGGGTCGTTTTTTGCCAGAGTGAACCACATCGGTTTTTGCGCGATTTTTGACAGATCTCTTGAATTGATGCGCGCATCTGGAAAGGCCTCGCATATCGGGAATGCGGCTGCAAAAAAGTCCGGGTACTGAAGCATCATATTGACTGTCATAAAGCCGCCTGCCGAACAGCCTCCGATATAAATCCGGTTTGTATCAATCTGAGGATTTTCCTTGATGAATTTATCAATAAGATCTTTTGCGGCAAGTGTGTAATAAGAAACAGGAGTTACAACCCTGTCAACCTGCTCGGAGTCCGGCACGAGGAAGAGCTTATTTAAAAAGTTCGTAACAGGTGCGGTTAGACGATTTAAAGTTCCGCCGATATCGACTACAACCCACAAGCGGTTTCCAAAAGGATCCAGGTCGGTTATTTCCATCCATCCTGTCGGACACTGCGGAATCAAGACTGCGGCCCCTTCTCCAAAATGCTTTTGAATTGAACTTTGGGCAAGCGCTGTAGATTTTATTTTTAAAAGCGGAATGTTAATATTTTTTCCGACTTCGCCCATTCCGTGAAAGAATACAATCAGAGGAATTTTTGCGCTTGTGTCTTTTGGAACATACGAAGCATAATTCATTTTGATTTCGTCCGCACCTTCCCCATAAACATAACTGTCGGTTTTGAATTTTGCAGCTTCCTTGCAGACAACTGCCGTGCGGTGGGTTATTGAGATTCTTAAATTTTGATTTGCAATCTTGTAGTTGTACAACTCTTCCATATCAAGGATTTTCTGGTCATTGAACGGGGTTGCAAGTTCCTCATCTGGGCTGTAATCGAGCCAGAGTGTAATATTGTGACCGGTTGTCAGAACAGACGGGTTGCCGAACTCATCAGAAAGATAGGCTTCTTTTACCTTGCGGGTGCCTTTTACGATTCCATAAACAACAATTGAGTCCTTTGGATTTGCATAAACGGTAATGTCAAAATCTTCTGCCTTTACCTGGTCCTGGGCAATCATAAATTCTGTATTCAAAACAACTTTATCAACAACAGGGCCAAAATCACACGGCTTTACATACATTACGTAGGAATTTGATTTTGGAGAAGCGGCTGCAATAAATTCGGCTGAATAGAGATTAAATGTAAAAAGGACAAAAGCAAAAAGAAAAAAACAACGTTTCATTGCAATATTTTATTTAAAAATCAGGCAAAATGCAATAAAATATTTTATATAGAAATGTTTTGCGCGGAGGGCAAAAATTGAAATCCCTGATTAAAAAAATCTTTGTTGCAGTTACAATTACAGCTGCCATCACAGGCTGTAAAAGTAATTCCACTTCCCAGGAAGGCAAGGTTCTTAATATCGCCTGCTGGAACGAAGAATTTAAAACCCGTTTTACCGACAATTTTGTTGCAAAAGGACTGCTGCCGGAAGATGTTAAAATCAACTGGATTATGACACCTAACGAAAATACCGTTTACCAGAGCAAACTGGATGAACTTCTGGTCCAGCAGATGGATTTACCCAATGATGAACGCCTGGATATTTTTCTTGTTGAAGCCGATTACGCCCTTAAATATGCCGACACCCCCTACACTCTCGACGTAATCCAGGAGATCGGCCTTACAGAAGACGACCTGAAAAATCAGTATCCGTATACAAAGGAAATGATGACAGACCATGAAGGCAAACTCAAGGGAGTTTCATGGCAGGCCTGTCCCGGCGGATTTATTTACCGGCGTTCCATTGCAAAAGATGTGTTTGGATACGACGAGCCGGAAGAAGTTCAAAAACAACTGAAGAACTGGGTTCTTTTTGACAATACTGCAGGACTTTGTAAAGAGAAAGGTTATTACATGCTTGCCGGTTATGATGATGCATTCCGTGTTTTTAGCGACAATGCAGAATGTCCGTTTGTAACAGACAATAAACTTACAATTCCTTCCACAATCAAAGACTGGGTAAGCCAGACAAAAATCTACACAGAAAAAGGATATAACCACCATGCAAACCTCTTTTCTGACGAAAGTGCCCGTGATGCAGGCAAAGACGGAAAAGTATTCGGTTACTTCGGACCCGCCTGGTACATTGATTACTTCCTTGCCCCGGCTTCACTTCAGTTTCCAAAAGCCGAAAGAACAATCGGAAACGGCTCTTACGGAGACTGGGCTTTCTGCGCTGGTCCTAAACCGTTCAACTGGGGCGGAACATGGATTTGTGCGGCGTCAGGAACTGACAATAAAAAACTTATCCGCGAAATTATGTACACACTTACCTGCAAAAAGGACGTAATGGCCGCAATTGCAAAAGAAGCAGGTGACTTTACAAACAATGCGGAAGCGATGAAAGAAGTTGCCGAAAGCGATTACAAAAATCCTTTCCTCGGCGGACAGAACCACATCAAGGTATTTTTGAAAAACGCGCAGGCACTTACTAAAAAGCATGCGTGCCCTTATGACCAGGGCCTTTGCGAAAAGCTGCAGGAAAGTTTTAGTCCGTTCTTTGCAGGCGATGTAACGGAAGATGATGCATGGAACCACTTCTTTGCTGAAGTTGAAGAAATGTATCCAAACCTGGAACATACATTCTAATTAAACTGATTAAAGGCACTTTCAAAAAAGCACCTTAGACGGCTTTTTCAGAGTTGCCTTGAATTAAATGATTAAACCAACAAAAAAAAGGCTGCATTTCACAATTTGAAATGCAGTCTTTTTTGTCTTTCTAAAATCTTACAGATTAAAGATCAGCCGGGAGTGTGATTCCGAGGGCTTTTTCTGTTTCTTCGTTTTTAGAGAAGTCACATTTTTCAAGATACTGGATTGGCATGTCAGCCGGGTTTTTACCGTCCTTGAGGATTTCTACAGCCTGAGCTGCTGTCTGTTTTCCAAGTTCATAGTAGTTGATACCGTATGTACAAAGAGCACCAGACTTAACCATTCCGTCTTCACCTGCGATTGTAGGGATTTTAGCTTCGTTAGCAACCATTGCAACTGTAGCCATACCAGCAGCAAGCATGTTGTCTGTCGGGATGTAGATTGCATCAACTTTTCCTACGAGGCTCTGTGTAACCTGCTGGATTTCGTTAGAGTTAGAAACAGAAGCTTCCAGATATCCGAGGCCTGCTTCTTTACATGCTTCTTTAGCGAGGTTAATCTGGAATACAGAGTTCTGTTCGCTTGAGCAGTACATAAGACCAACATTTTTTGCTTCAGGAAGGATTTTCTTAAGCAAATCAATCTGTGCCTTTACCGGAGTAAGGTCAGATGTACCAGAAACGTTTGTGTCTGGTTTTGAATTTGATTTTACGAGCTGAGCAGTCTGTGGATCTGTTACAGCTGTAACAAGGATAGGAATGTCTTTTGTAAGGTTTGCAACAGCCTGTGCAGCCGGTGTTGCAATTGCAAGAATAAGGTCGTCTTTATCGTTAACGAGTTTGTTTGCGATTGTTACACAGTTTACCTGTTCACCCTGAGCGTTGTTAAAGTCAACGGTGATGTTCTGACCGTCAACAAAACCTGCTTCTGCAAGACCGTCGATAAAACCTTTGCATGAAGCATCAAGAGCAGGGTGTTCAACAAGCTGAATTACACCGATTTTAAACACTTTGTCCGAAGAAGCCTTCTTCTTTGAACAACCTGTAAGAGCAAGAGCAGCCATCAACACACATGCTGCAACAGCACTAATTTTTTTCATTTTATAGTTCTCCTTTTTGTTCCTTTAGCCGACTTAAAGAAGTTCAATGGTACTAAAGGTAGATTATTTTTATTATAAGATGAGAATGCGCCTGCGTCAAACAAAAAGTTGAACCTGTCCGTTAGTTGAATCAAAAATGCGTTCCTTAAAATCGCCGGCTGCCGTTACAGCTATCTGCCCGCTTACAGTAATTACGCTTCCAAAGTCTTCGGTCACTTCAAAGAGCGTATAATCCTGCATTAGTTTTTTTATAACCTGATACTGGGCATAATCGCATTTAAATGAAAAACTGCTTTTATCGATTAATTCAACTAATTCAAGTTTGTCCAGGACCTGTTTTACACTGTCCCCATATGCGTGGACAAGTCCGCCTGTTCCAAGCAGGGTGCCGCCAAACCAGCGTGTTACGGTTACAAGAATGTTTGTGACAGAGCGTCCTTTGAGCACGTCGAGCATAGGTCTGCCTGCTGTTCCGCCGGGCTCGCCGTCGTCGCTCATTCCCATCACTTCCGCATTATTTCCTGAGATGAAGGCGTGGCAGACGTGTGTGGCGGTGGAGTATTTGTTTTTCTGCTCTTTGATGATTGTACGCACTTCTGCCTGGTTTTGAATTATAAAAACCTCTGATAAAAACCTTGAACCTTTGATTATCAATTCGGTGCTTGCAGGCGCGGCAGGAACAAACATATTAAACCGTTTCGTCGTAGAAAGCTGCTGTCGCAAAATAAGCCATGACCAGAGCCTTGTAAAGATTCAATAAATACAAAAAACCGAACAGAAAGTTTGCAATCGATTGAATTGTGTTTTCTGTCATTAATCCAAAATAAGTCGCCGCTGCAAAATAAAATGAAGCAAGAACAAGATGACGCGCACTTGCCTTTAAAACAAAACGGATTAAAAGAAAAATCTTCTTTCTGATTAGCTTTGCGGCCCCTCCTGCCGAACTGATTGTACCGGATTGAGCGTTATCATAGCGGACAAAAAACAAAAACAAAAAGCGGATTGAAATAATTACCACAAGCAAAATCAAAACGAGTGCAATCACCAGGATTGAATTAATTTCACCAAAGTGTCTGTCCAGAAAGGCAAGAATGTTGTACTCCGTGTCTTTTGTAAAATGGATGGCAAGCCTGATTAGGACAGTTACAATAACTGCAAGTCCCGTAAAAAAGACTGCCGAGCCTATAAACTGCCTGAACTTTCTAAAGCCGTAAAACAAAAATCCAATGGAAACATATTCTCCCCTCACCATCCGGAGGAACAGAACAAAGACGCCTGCCTGCAGCAAAAACCAGCAGATAATTCCGGCGACCAAAAGTACGTACGAAATGCCCGTTGTGAGCGCAGTCATTTTTTCTGTAACAGAAAAATACATCATCGGAGCAAGAAAAAATGCGCTTCCGATGGATTCAATTATCATCATTATAAAAACAGACATAAAAGCGTTGCGGAAATTTTTCTGCAAAACGAGCGAGAGTTTTTTAGACATCTGTTCTAAAAGATTTTTATTATCCTGATTCATACTCTACTAATTAAACAGGCTCAACTGATCATTGTCAACTTTAATTGATTCAAGTTCGCGCGTACAAAGACGGACACCCTGGGTTTTTAAGCCCTTTTCTTCGTAGTCTTCGGCCTTAAACTGTTCTTCAAGTATTTTTACCCGCGGTTTCTTTTCATATTTGAGGGTGAATGTAAATTTTTCGCGTGTATCAACATGCAGAACTTCCATTCCGTCCGGTGCGATAAAGTAGTCGCGGTTCATAATCCAGCTTGGAATTCTGCAGCGCTTGATGAATGCGTATTTTGTTTTAGGATCACGGAAAATGACTGTGAACAAAACCTTGTTGATAATTTCTTTTTCTGCAATCTGACAGAACCACATTCCCTTGTCGATAAAAAGTTTGTCAGGAACGTCTGTTACGGCAAAAATACCGTTTTTGCGCATGTAAAGGATACGGTCGTAAGGACTTACCTTCATAACTTCTACGCCGCCGGAAACTCCGATTCCAAGGTAACCTTTGTCGTCGTAGCGCAGGCTTCTGTCGCTTTTGGCAACGGCTTTAACGTCCACCGCATTGAATTCTGCAATTTCTGTGTGCCGTTTAACGTCCATCCCCTTGAATTTACCAATCATGCCTTCAAGATATGTAACTGCGCAGCCAACCAGGTCTCTGAGAAGGCGGGCAATTTCTTTGAGGCGGTTATTAATTGCAAGAACTTCGGCACGGTTTTTGTTGATGTCGTACAAGGAAATGCGGCGGATCGGAATCTGGAGCAGATGTTCAACATCTTCGTCAGTAATCGGACGGATAAGTTCAGCCTTGAATGGCGTAAAGCCGTCATAAACAGCCTTGATTACGGCTTCCTGGGTCTTCTGGGATTCAATCTTCTTGTAAATGCGCTCTTCGATAAAGATGCGTTCAAGAGTACGTATATGAAGTTTTTCAGTAAGCTGCGAGCGTTCGTATTCAAGTTCGTCCTTGATGATAAGGGTAAGCTTGTCAGCATAATATTTGATAATTTCTGTGGCAGTCATTGCAACAGGCATATTATCTTTGATTACGAGCATCTGGCATGAAATTGATTTTTCACAGTCAGTGTATGCATAAAGCGCATCTACAACATCTTTTGTATAAACCCCGCGTGGAAGCTTGATTTCGATGCAGCAGTGGTCTGTAGTAAAGTTGTCGACGGAACTGATTTTGATTTTTCCAGCCTTGTAAGCTGAGTCAATCGATTCAAGAAGTTCTTTGGCAGTCGAATCAACCGGAAGTTCTGTGATTACGATTTTCTTTTCATCTGAAGTGTCAAACCTGGCGCGTGTTACGATTTTGCCGTTACCGTCGTTGTAGTTTGAAACGTCAATCAGACCGCCTGTAGAAACATCAGGATAAATCTTGAATTTCTTACCCTGCAGGCATTTGATTTCGGCTTCGAGCACTTCCTTGATATTATACGGAAGAATTTTTGTGCTCATGCCAACCGCAATACCTTCAGCACCCATAATCAGGGTCAGAGGAATTTTTGCACGGTATACTTCCGGCTCGGTACTACGGCCGTCGTAATTTGGTACATAGTGAGTAATGTTCGGGTTTGTTACGAGAAAGTCTTTTGCAAGCGGGTGTACGCGGCACTCGATGTAACGTCCTGCAGAAGCCCCGTCTCCGGTAAACTTGTTACCAAAGTTTCCCTGCTTTTCGATAAAGATTTCTTTGTTTGCAAGGTTTACGAGGGCTCCGTAAATAGAAGCGTCTCCGTGCGGGTGATACTTCATTGTTCGGCCGACTACAAAGGAAACCTTCTGAAAGTATCCGTCATCAACTTCGAACAGGGTGTGCATGATTCGGCGCTGAACCGGCTTGAGTCCGTCTTCCAGATCCGGAATAGCGCGGTCACGGATTACATAAGATGCGTATTCAATAAAGTTTTTATCAAAAAGATTTTTTACAAATGCCATAACGTTCCCTCAAATCTACCTTTTATACATCAATGTCCGAATTGCTGAGCAGGTGCTCTTCGATAAAGTGTCGGCGTTCCGGTGTGTTTTTGCCCATATAGAATGAAAGTAACTGAGGTACAATCTTGAGCTGGCTGATTTCTACCGGTGTAAGATGCATTGTTTTTGGATCGATAAACTGTCTGAATTCACTCGGGTTGATTTCTCCAAGTCCTTTAAATCGGCTGGTTTCGCAGTTCTTGCCGAGTTTTGCCTGTGCCTTGTCGCGTTCATCTTCGGAATAACAGTAAATGTTTTCTTTTTTAGTGCGGACACGGAAAAGCGGAGTTTCCAAAATCCATACGCGGCCGCTTGTAACCAGTTCTTCAAAGTAGCCGAGGAAGAAGGTCAAAACGAGGTTACGGATATGGAAACCGTCGTTATCGGCATCTGTTGCGATTACGATTTTTGAATATTTAAGGTTTTCGACAGAATTTTCAATTCCAAGCGCCATCATGAGCTGGTAAAGTTCATCGTTTTTGTAGATGTCACTCTGCTTTTTGCCGTACATGTTTTCCGGCTTGCCGCGAAGGGAAAAAATTGCCTGTGTATTTGCATCGCGCGAGTGTGTCATAACGCCTGACGCAGACTGTCCTTCCGTGATGAATATCATGCTGTTTTCGCCCTTGGCACCGTCTTCCAGGTGGAAACGGCAGTCGTCCAGTTTTGGAATTCGAATACTTACCTTTTTTGCGGCTTCCTTGGCTTCTTTTTTAACAGCACTGAGTTCAGTGCGGAGTTTTTCGTTTGCTTCGATTTTTTTCTGAAGCATTTCTGCGGCTTTTGGATTTTTATGCAGCCAGTCATCAAGCCCGGATTGAACTTCTCCCACTACCCACTGACGGATATCTGTGTTTCCAAGTTTGTTTTTTGTCTGGCTTTCAAAAACCGGGTCCTTAACCTTTACGAGAATTGCAGCGGTAATTCCTTCACGGATATCTTCGCTCTTGTATGACTCGTGGAAAAAGTCGTTTACGCCCTTGATAAAACCTTCCTTGAAGGCGTTAAGGTGAGTACCGCCGTCTGAGGTGTACTGACCGTTTACGAAAGAAAAATAATTTTCGCCGTAAGTGTTTGTATGGGTAAATGCAAACTTTAAGTGAAGTCCATTATACGAGCCGATTGAATACAAACTGTCTGATTCAAGTTCGTTGGTCAAAAGGTCAAAAAGACCGTTTTTGCTTGCATAAGGCTGGCCGTTGAGAGTCAAAGTAAGGCCCGCGTTCAAATAAGCGTAATTCCAGAGGCGCTTTTCTACGTATTCCATATTGAATGAATACTTTCCGAAAATTGTCTCGTCCGGAATAAATTCAAAATAAGTGCCGTTTTTGGTTCCAGGCTTGGTTGCGGCAAGTTTTTCTGATTTGAGCTTTCCCTGTTCAAAAACTGCTTCTTTTGCCTTACCGTCTCTAATTGCAATTACACGAAAGTACGAAGAAAGAGCATTTACAGCCTTTGTACCTACACCGTTCATACCGACAGAAAACTGGAAAACATCGTCGTTGTATTTTGCGCCCGTGTTGATTTCGCTAACACACTCGACGAGTTTTCCCAGCGGAATACCACGTCCATAGTCGCGGACCTTTACACGGTTATCCTGTATCTGTATATCGATTTTGTTGCCAAAACCAACGATAAATTCATCAATTGAGTTGTCGATTACTTCCTTTAAGAGAATGTAAATGCCATCATTCGGGTTGGAACCGTCACCGAGACGGCCGATATACATACCTGAGCGCAGACGGATATGTTCAAGCGCATCAAGGTGCTTAATCTGAGAGTCATCGTATGCGGCAAGTTTTTTGCCTTCTGATTTTAATGAAGGGTCAGCGGCCTTTGCTGCGGCCAGATTTTTTGCGGCCTGCTCGGCAGTTGTTCCGCGCTTAACGGTCGCTGCAGAAGTTTCTTTTTTTGGAGCAGCCTTTGTCTTTGCATTGTCCCACGCGCGGAATGTTCCGTTTTCATCGATTCCGGCTACAGGCTTTTTTGCAGCAGGCTTTTTTGCTGAAGCTGCCGTTTTCTTTTCTGCTGAAGTTTTAGTTGTTGTTGATTTTTTAACAGTTGATTTAGCCGCAGAAGACTTTGCCCCCGCAGACTTTTTGCTATTATCGATTCCACCCATAACATTTATTTTATAAGAAAAAATAAAATCTGCCTAGACTTAATTTTTTACATGAGCTTTATGGCGCCCCAATCAGTGTCGCGGTAGGATAAAAATTCTTTGATGAGCCTGTCAGCTTCCGGATTCAATTTACGGATTCGTTCAGCCCTGCCGTCCTGAATTTGTACGAGAGGATTGATAAAGCGTTTTTTTACTTCAAGATGCACCGAGTAATAGCCCTCGCCTGCTTCGTGTTCAATATGTTCAATATGATTCATTTTTCTCCAGGTTCTTGTCATTTTTGAAATTTTTGAATCCGGATTTTTTGCCGCAAAACGATCCAAATCGGCGACAATCTGTTTTTCAGAACAGGTCATAAAATCACTTTCGTTCAAAACCCCATCCTGAACAGCCATATTCATAATTGAACCGAGCATGTTGAGCGCAAGTTTGTTTTCGTTATGCTGGAGAAGAATTGCCGTGGACAAAAACTTTTTTGTGTATTCAAATGCGATGCCGCCGTCAGTAAATCCAAGTTCATCAATGCCGTTTTCGTTTTTAAGAACTTTGATATTTGAATAACACCTCTCAATCGAATCCATATCAAAGTAATCATCATCCATCGAACTTGCAGGCGCACTGTACCGGGCATTTTTACCTTCCCGCAGAGAGCTGCCGGACGGAAACATGTATTCAAGCCGGTCAGAACTCAAGGCCGGAATCTCATTGTCACAAACAGGATAAACATGGTAGTCCGAGACCTGCTGCGGAGTAAGGCCGTCCTGTGCAAGGAGTTCTGCAAGATCTTTGTCATTTAAAATCATCGACGCATTTTTAGCCTCGGTAACTTCCTGCCTGAGCGTGTCGCCCTTCCTGAAGTCTCCCGTGTGGCTGAACACAGCCGTAGAAACATCGTGCAGAAGGCTTGCAATACACTGCTTTTTGTCGCGGGTAAAATTCCAGGCGATTAAGGCGCAGCCGAGGGAGTGGTCAAAGCGTGAATAATAAAAATTATTTTCGTACAGCCGGGTAAAATCCGTCCCGCATAAAAGCCCGATTCCCTTTAAACGGGTTAACAGCGGGATATTGAGGTATTTTTGCAAAAAATCTGGAGTGTCAGGACATAAAATCGAGTGATACAGGCTTATATTCATTATATGCAGTTTAACATATTCCGTGCAAAAAATCAGCGGAGATGTATTTGTGAGATGCCCTTATTGAGGGAAAGAATTGAATTCATTATAATATTTTAACTTCTATACAAACATTTTCAGGAGGCATGATAAAAAGTACTTACGCCACTTCGTGTCGTTTGCATATAGGAAATTATAAAACTTTGTGCTTGCGCACAGGAGCATCCCTGTACTTTTTATCATTTGCAGATTTTGCCGTTGGCAAAACTGCGATATCGTGCGTCCTGCACGACCGCTAACGCGGACTTTATAAGGAGATTGTAAAATGTATCCATTTCAGAACATTGAGCCTAAATGGCAGAAATTCTGGGAAGACAACAAAACTTTCCGCACAACAGAAGACGAAAAATTTCCAAAAGAAAAACGCCGATATATACTTGATATGTTTCCGTATCCAAGCGGAGCAGGACTGCATGTAGGACACCCGGAAGGCTATACCGCAACTGATATTTACTGCCGTTACCTCCGCATGAACGGTTACAATGTTCTTCATCCGATGGGATACGACGCATTCGGGCTGCCTGCAGAAAACTACGCCATCAAAACAGGAACCCACCCTGCAACAACCACATTCCAGAACATTGATCACTTTACACAGCAGATCAAGGCCCTCGGTTTTTCTTATGACTGGGACCGCTCTGTAATTACATGTACACCTGATTATTACAAATGGACACAGTGGATTTTTCTCCAGCTTTATAAAAAAGGACTCGCATACGAAGCAGAAACACCAATCAACTGGTGTCCAAGCTGTCTGACAGGTCTTGCAAATGAAGAAGTTAAAGAAGGACATTGTGACCGCTGCGGTGCTCAGGTTACCCACAAAGTTATCCGCCAGTGGATTTTGAAAATTACAGCTTACGGCGACCGCCTCCTTGAAGATCTGGACGGTCTGGACTGGCCTGACAGCGTTAAGGCTATGCAGCGCAACTGGATCGGCCGCTCGGAAGGTGCCGAAGTTGACTTTACCGTAGCTGACAAAGACGGAAAACCAACCGACCAGAAACTCCGTGTTTACACAACAAGATGTGATACATTGTTCGGTGCAACTTACATGGTTGTTTCTCCTGAACATCCTCTTATCGAAAAACTGACAACTGCCGACCAGAAAGACGCAGTCACAAAATACCGCGAACAGGCTGCAAAGAAGAGCGACCTTGAACGCACAGACCTTGCAAAAGACAAGACGGGTGTATTCTCCGGAAGTTACGCCATCAACCCTGTAAACGGCAAACTCATCCCGATCTGGGTTGCAGACTATGTTTTGATTTCTTACGGTACAGGTGCAATTATGGCCGTTCCTGCCCACGATACCCGCGACTGGGAGTTTGCTAAAAAATTCAACCTGCCTATCATTGAAGTTCTTAAATCAAAAGTAGATGTTCAGACTCAGGCATGGACAGAAGACGGAGTTCACGTTAATTCTGAATTCCTGGATGGCTTGAATAAAAAAGATGCCATAGCAAAAATGCTTGAATTCCTTGAAGAAAAGAAAATCGGCAAAAAGGCCGTAAACTACAAGCTCCGTGACTGGGTATTCAGCCGCCAGCGCTACTGGGGTGAACCGATTCCACTCGTACACTGTCCAAAGTGCGGTACAGTTGCCGTTCCGGAAAGTGAACTTCCATTGCAGCTGCCTGACGTAAAGACTTACCAGCCGACCGGTACAGGCGAAAGCCCTCTTGCAGGAATCGACTCATGGGTTAACTGCAAGTGTCCTGAATGTGGAGGAGAAGCCCGCCGGGAAACAAACACAATGCCGCAGTGGGCAGGAAGCTGCTGGTACTACCTGCGCTACCTTGACCCGAAAAATGACAAAGCATTCTGCGATAAAAAAATAGAAAACTACTGGATGCCTGTAGACCTCTATGTCGGCGGTGCTGAACACGCAGTTCTCCACCTGCTCTACGCACGCTTCTGGCACAAAGTTTTGTACGATCTGGGAGTTGTTTCTACAAAAGAACCGTTCCAGCGCCTTATCAACCAGGGTATGATTACTTCTTTTGCATTCCAGCGAAAGAACAAGTCTCTCGTTGCAGTTGATGCTGTAACAGAAAAAGACGGAAAATTCTTTGCAAACGATGACAATGAAGAACTCGAACGTGTTGTTGCAAAAATGAGCAAGTCGCTCAAAAACGTCGTTAACCCTGACGAAATGATTAAAACTTACGGTGCAGACAGTGTCCGTATGTACGAAATGTTTATGGGACCTCTTACAGTTTCAAAACCATGGAACACACAGGGCCTGATTGGTATAAACCGCTTCCTCGACAAAATCTGGCAGCTGAGCGACAAACCGATGACCGATATTGATATCACGGGAAAACTTGATGCAGAAACTGCAAGCCTGCGCAAAACTTATGCAAAAACAGTTGCAAAGGTTACAAAGGATACAGCAAACCTTGACTTTAACACTGCAATCAGCCAGATGATGATTTTTATCAACGAAGCTTCTAAGATGAATTCAATTCCGAAGGCCATCTGGGAAGGCTTTGTCCTGATGCTCAGCCCTTATGCCCCACACCTCGGTGAAGAACTCTGGAGCAAACTCGGTCACAAAGAAAGCAATGCTTACGAAACATGGCCTACATTCAGCGAAGAATTCTGTGTTGAAGACACAAAAGAAATTGTTGTAAGCGTAAACGGAAAAGTCCGCGACAAGTTTACATGTGCTGCAGAAACTCCAAAAGAAGAACTGGAAAATCTTGCAAAACAGACTGAAGGCTACAAGAAGTTTACAGACGGCAAAACCATTGTAAAAGTAATCGTAGTTCCAGGCAAACTTGTTAACATTGTAGTTAAATAAAACGGGCAAAAAGTCTCGTCTGATAAAAGTGCACCCCTAAAAAAACTGGACACATAAAGTTCAATTTTCAGGAGGTGCATTTTTTTTGTCTGATTTTTTAATCATAAATTGTCGGCTTTCCAAGATAAAAGCCCTGCATGAGTTTAACCGGATAGTTTTTCAGGTAATCGAATTCAGCCTCGGTTTCTACGCCTTCGGCAAGCATCGTAACTCCATATTTTATGGCTATTTCCGTAATATCAATAAGGG
>JAILFZ010000098.1 GCA_024697295.1 Treponema sp. | reverse complement strand
AAAAGGACTTTACAACCTTCCGGCCTTCATCGTCCACGCGGCGTCGCTCCGTCAGACTTTCGTCCATTGCGGAATATTCTTAGCTGCTGCCTCCCGTAGGAGTCTGGGCCGTATCTCAGTCCCAATGTGTCCGTTCACCCTCTCAGGCCGGATACCCGTCATCGCCTAGGTGGGCTCTTACCTCACCTACTAGCTGATGGGTCGCAGGCCGTTCCTTCGGCGTAGCCGTAGCTACTTTCCACACACAGCTCCAACCTGTGTGTCCTTATCCGGTATTACCCGATATTTCTATCGGCTATCCCCGTCCAAAGGGTACGTCACCCACGTGTTACTCACCAGTCCGCCACTCTAGGAAGAGAGCAAGCTCTCTTCTTACCGTTCGACTTGCATGCTTAAGACGCGCCGCCAGCGTTCGTTCTGAGCCAGGATCAAACTCTCCATGATTATTCTCAAACCACCGAAGTGGTTAAGATTACCATAAATCATTCGTCCCCTGACAATCTAAATTGATAGGAAACTGCCTTACAGACTTGTAAGGACTTTTGCAGGTTTCTCAACCTGCGCTGGCATTTAGTTTTTCTTAATATTCGAGAAACTCTTCCAACTTATCTGATTTACTCAGACTTGCTGTCTTGTCTATCTTCCTTCCCTGTTTCTTTTCAAATATCGTCCCCGTTGAGCGGGTGAGAATGAATATATCATTAACCCCACTTTTTCGTCAATAGTTATTTTTATTTTTTTTCACTTTTTTTTATTTTTTTTGCATTTTTTTTTATTTATTTTCTTCTCCGGTCAAAATCGCTTCTCTTTTGGCAATTTCTTCCCTGTATTTTTTGATATTCTGGATTTTAACTGCGATTTCTTCATCATCTTTTGTCAAAGTTTCCTTATTGTCTTCTTCAAAAGCCTTGAGAACTGAATATCCGATTTCAAGAACTTCGTTTCTGAGTTTTGACTCAAACTGTTTTTTTTCGAGACGGATTACGCTTTCGTCACCGAATTTTGTAACAGCGTCCCCTGCACGGCTGAGTGCGTCCTTTGATGCATTCACCCCTAATTCAACATAGTGTTTGATGTCGTCCATAAAAGCCATAAAAACCTCCAATAATTTGCGGCCGATATAAATTCAACCTAAAGCTTACGAATTGCCAGCAGGGTCAGGTCATCTGCCTGCGGATCTTCATTCAAGCCGGTGTAATATACATAGTTTGTTTCTTCCATATCAATTCTCTGAGAGCAGTAATAATCGTAACGGTTGAATGTTGCCCGGAGGAATTCATCGATACGGCGGTCAACACGGATTCCGTCCCCTGTAATTACGACATCGCCCTTATCGTTACGGGCAACTGAACCGGAAGCCTTTGGCGACTTATACATACGGAATACTTTTTCTACCGCAGCAAGTGCAATAATCGCATCATCAATGCTTCCTTCGATTCCGGTAAAGTCAAATTCAAGAAGTTCTTCAGGATCCGGGCTGTGCCATTTGTGAAGAATAAACTTCTGGCGGTTAAGGACGGACTCAAGAATTGCCTTAACGCGCTCAGGTTCCATCTGCTCACTATCCTGTCCCACCTTGTGGTTTTCGTGAATTTCACCTTCCGCAAGGCCAGGTTCCGCACATTTTGTGATTTCAAAATTTGAATCGCGGAAGAAACGGGTTGCTTCTTCAATACCGTCAGTGTAGAGGAAGAGAACGTCATTCGGCTTGAGCTTGATTTTTTCGACCTTAAAGCCACCCTTCATTTCTACCATGAATGAAGGAAGCGGTCCTGCAGCGGGCGCTTCGTGGAGTGTAACAGTGTTTTCTGTGCGGGAAGCGCTGTCAAATACGTGAATCAGGTTATCACCTGCGTTACAAAGCCATGCATCGCCTGTTTTTGTGTCAAAAAGACAGATTAAAAGGGTTGCAAATTTACCCTTAACGCCTAAGGACTCGATAAAGTCGTTGATTTGAACTACGAGTGAATCAAGTTTGATTCCCTTTGTCTGCATTGTCCAGTCTTCAAAATACTTGCGGAAAAGAGTTGCAACGACTGTCATCATGAGCGCCGCCGGAACTCCGTGTCCCGAAACGTCACACTTGATGATTGCATAATAGCGCTCATCGAGTTTTTTATAGTCAAAGTAGTCGCCTGATACCGCGTCGGCACCTTCGTAATAACCTGAAATCTGAATGTTTTTTTCGGTCAGGCGTGCGGTAGTCATTTTGGCGCCCTTGTCGCTTGTCATCAGCGGAAGGAAGGTCTGCTGAACGGCTTTACCGTCGAGGGCCATTTTTTCCTGTTCCATTGCCTTTTCTTCTTCTTCGGCCGCCTTTACAAGGCCCGCGGTCATGTCGTTTACCGCATCACCGAGAATTCCGATTTCGTCATGAGTTTTAACAGAAATATTGTAGTCTTTGAGTAATTTTTTATCTTTAACTTCGGCAATTTTATTTACGTGTTCTACGAGTGCCTTAATCGGTTTTACAATGAATGATGCAAGAATGTATGAACCTGCGATTCCGAGCGCGATGGCAAGGAGGGCAATCAGCACGGAAGTAACAAGAATTGTGTTGCGGGCTGAATCAACTTCTTTAATCAAATCCACTGTCGAAATCTGCATGATTACAACCGCGTGTACGAGGCTGTTGTCTCCGCCCTGTCTGTAAATAACCGGCTTAAAGAAGAGGTACTCCGTATTCTTTTTGTCCAGGTGGTCATTGTCAAAGAACGGCTCTGCACCGCTGTTGGAATCGGAAAGCTGTCCGAGCATTGAAGTAACTTCCGCATTCAACCTGCGCACTTCGTCATTAATTTCGTTGCGGCGGGCAATCGAAGCGGCATCTGTTGCACGGGCAAGACGTGCTCCCTCTGAGTTGAGGGAACGGATTTGCTCTGTAAGATGACCTGCAATCTCCTGAGCCTGGGATTCAAGTTCGTGGCATTTTTTGGTAATCTGCTCTGCCCTCTTGTCTTCTGTCAGTCTGGAACGGCCGTATGACCACTGTGGAGTGTCAATTTTATCGAGAATGCCTTCATCATTTGAAGCCCACACATAATCAAGGTTTGTATTGTTTTTGTCTGCACTCATACCGAGAATTGTCGCGTAAGCGGCTTCTTTGAGCGAGTTCGTCTGTTGCGGCAGGTAGTTTAATTCAATTATGTTGTCGAGTCCTGAAGGCAGGTAAGAACGAACGCCTGTAGACATACTTTCCATCAAAACGTTGACGCGGTTTTCAAGGCCGGATGCGAGAGTTCGTTCCTGGGTTTTAAGCATGTTCAGTCCGAGCGGAATCGATACCATTAATACGATCATAAGAACGAGTATTGCGGTAAAGCCGACGAGCCGGATTTTTAAACTTACGCCTTTCTGCCGTACGATTTCGGCTTTTTCTTTCTTTGCTAGTGGCATATCGTCTCCTGTTAAAAGTGCCTGCACTTCCTTTCTGATAATAATTGTCTGCCCTGCGGTTACCGCAAGTCCACGGAACGCCGCAAAAGCTCCGAAGGCTGCAAGTGCCATAAGAACATACATCAAAATATCTATTGTCTGTAAAGTTACCTTTTTGTCTTTTTGAATTATTGTCCACTCAGGTTTGATTTCGTACTGTCGTTCAATTTTTACCGTTCCGCTTTCATCTACGATAAAACGGTTTGTACGGATTTTATTTGAGCCTGGATAAATTCCCCGGTCTGTATGATTGAGGAATACTCCGTAGTTACCGAGTTCAAGTTCAGAAAGTTTTATGCCTGTGATGAGCGAATTGTATAC
>JAILFZ010000096.1 GCA_024697295.1 Treponema sp. | reverse complement strand
TATTTAAGATGAACTTCCTGTTCCCATGTCATATACTGGTGCCTCCATTGCGCATTGTGTTTTGCCTGTGTGACAAGCCGGTCCAGATTTTTTGTAAAATCAGTCTGTGCTTTGCCACCATATAAGAATTCGAAAAACTTTCTCTCTTCTTCATTTTGTATCTTAGCATAACTTTTTACATTAAAAAAGATTTTTTGTGTCCCGTCTCCTAATTTTATTGAATTATCTTCTGCACAGGTATTTTCAAAAGAATATACGGGAAGCCCTTCTCCAAATATATCTTCCATACAAATAAAAAGAACGTATGAATCAGGAAGTTCTGAATAGGTGTGACCGCGCTGGAGATTGTCGATATCCATCAGACTTTGATAATAACGGGCCCGCTGGGGCAGTTCTTTTGTATCAACTGCCTGAAGTTCAACATCAAATACCTGGCCGTCAGTTTTTGTATAGATATCGAGGCGGATTCCTTTTGAATCAAAATCAATTTCGAAGGATTTTTCACCTTCCGGGGGTTCAATCTTGTCGATTTCAATGTGAAGTAATAATTCCAGAAGTTTTTTACACATGTCAGGATAATGGGTAAAAATCTTGTAGAATAAAAAACGATTGGCTAAAGTGGCTTTCTGCCAGCTTTCTTCCGGGGAAAATGTTTGTTTTATCATGGAGCACTCCAGATTAAGGAAAAACGGTTTTCCATACAGAAATCCGGTAAGAGAGACTTCTTACATAAATATATATTGCTCTGATTGTTTAAAACGGGAGAATTCTGCTATTAAAAAAATGTTATTTATTTTCGCCTCGGCCCTCTCCGCCTGAGAAGGACAAACCAGTTTTTCTCTCTATCAAAACTCGGCGCTTTATGCTATTATGGTTAAATGACGATTAATTCGACAAAGCACAATCTTTCCGGTCATATTTCGGTGCCGGGCTCTAAATCTCACACAATCCGCGCGCTGATTCTGGCCTCGCTGGCTGAGGGTAAATCGACTATCCGTAACCCGCTGCCGAGCGCTGACTGTCTTTCTACGGCCAAGGCCGTGCCGCTCATCGGTGCCGAGATTGACTTGAACCTTGATCAGGAAGGTGAGCCTGGAACCCGCTGGTGTGTTGAAGGTGCGGGCGGTAAAGTTCATCTGCCCTCAGATGTTGTCGATGTCGGAAATTCCGGTTCACTCTTGTATTTTTTGTCTCCCATTGCTGCATGTTTTGACGGAATCAGTATTTTTACAGGTGACAGTTCTATCAGGAAAAGACCTGTTGAACACGTTGCAGATGCCCTGAAGCAGCTCGGAGCCCGGGCAGAACTTGCAATTCCGGGGCATAACGGCTGTCCGCTTGTTGTTAAGGGGCCGGTTCATGCGGGTACCGTAAAAACTGCGGGCGAAGTGAGCAGCCAGTATATTTCCGGTCTTATGATGAGTGCACTTTTGATGAACGGCACGCTCATTATTCAGCTTTCAAATCCCAAAGAAACTCCTTATCTTACCATGACTCAAAAGTGGCTTGAAAAAGTCGGTATCGATTGTAAGATAAGCGCTGACTTTAAGAATATTTCCGTAACCGGTCCGGCTCATTTTAAAGGCTTTGACCAGGTAATTCCTGCCGACTGGGAAGGCGTTGCATTTCCTCTTATTGCCGCCCTGATGACTGACAGTGATATTACAATTGACGATGTGGACGGCAGCGGAACCCAGGGCGATGACGCAATTGTCGCTGTTTTGCAGTCTGTCGGCGCTGATATTGAATGGGACAAGACTGCCTGCTCCCTCAGAGTCCGTGGCGGAAAGTGCGCGCGTAACGGGCACGGCCGTTTGAGCACAAAAGACCTTCCAAACGGAGAACTTCGCGTAAAGATGTCGCCTTTCCCGGATGCAATCTGCGCTCTGGCAGTAATTTCGCTTTTTATCGAAGGCAAGGTTATTCTTGAAGACGCTGAATGCTGCCGTAGAAAAGAAACTGACCGCCTCAAAGTTTTGACAATTGAACTTAAAAAACTTGGGGCCGATATTACTGAACTTCCTGACGCTCTAATCATTAAGGGCGGAGCTAAACTTAAAGGTGGAATCGTTGAA
>JAILFZ010000094.1 GCA_024697295.1 Treponema sp. | reverse complement strand
AAAGTAAATTTTGTATACTCAATTGCTGCAGGGGAACGATGTGAAAGTCATCGGCTCGACGCGGAACGGTAAGTCGCAATTCATGCGGATAAGTCCGAATACCTGCAAAACAGGCGGCGTATGTCGCCTGATATTTTTTTTACTCCTACGCAACACTCTGGGAGTGGAGGAATTATGAAAAGCTCACGCTTTAACTTTGGCCGCGCACTTTTAACACTCTGCGCAATTTTCTTCGTTTCATTCAGCTTTATTTCCTGCCAGCAGGAAACTGAAACTAAGACTGAATATGTTTCTGACTATGTTTATGAATATGTAATTGTAAATCCTTACACAGATTCAGAAGATTATGACAAACTCAATGGCAATGTCTGGGCAAGCACAGGCGGCGATGCATATACATTCAGCAATGCAAACGTAACATACTTTGACGGCGGATGGGGCTATGACTGGACTGGTAAAGTTGCAGGTATTTATGGAAACTATATCTACTTTAAGTATGTAACAGTAGGTTCAGGTTTAGACAGTTCTCTTGTTGGAAAATACAACGCAATCAATTTTAAAAACCTGACATCTTCTTCTGTTTCTATGGGAACAGCATCAAATTACACTAACAAAAGAAAAGCCTATACAGATACTCTGGAAGAAGCTGTAAAGGAATTTACCCTCGATAACGGCTACTGGACATACTGGGGCGAATATACTGTTAATAACCAGTAAAAAATAAAATCATAATTTAACGATCCCCCGCACATTGACTGATACTGCGGGGGCTTTTATTTTTTTGTCATGAAAATCAGAAAACCACTGTTTTTTTTACTCTTACTTTTTATTACAGGTTCCCTTTCTGCCCAGTCCGGGGGCGTTGCGGTAGGGAGCAACGGCGAAGCCGGCAAAACTCTCGAGGAGAGTTTTGAGCGAGTCTCGGCTCAAGCTGGGCTTGAGCCGCAATCCCCCGCTGAAGAAGCTGATATTATCCTTCCGCATATTTACACTTACATAGACGCGCCGGTTGTAGAGCAGCGCCAGGTTTTTACTCAGGACGACATTCAAAAAGCACACCTCAAAGACTTGCCTTCCGTTATTGAAAGCGCAGGTGTGCAGCTCCTGTCCTACGGAACTTACGGTCTGGAACAAAAGCCGAGTATCCGCGGATTTACCGACGAAACCGTACGCGTTGTCATTGACGGCATCTGCATGAACAATGCCCAGACCGGAACTTTTGACTTTAGCACAATCGATATCAATTCAATCGAAAAAATCGAAATCGTACGCGGCGGGTTTACTGAAGGCGTTGAAGACGAAGGCGCTGTCGGCGGGGTAATTTACATCACAACCAGAAAACAAAGCCTGAGCCGGCACTTAACTTCTGACACAAGCGTCAAATCCTTTGCAAACCTCAAAACTTCTCCGCTCACTCTCGATACAATCAGCACCCGCTTAAGCTTTGACAGCCCGCTTGGGGAATCAACCTTCCTAAAACTTTCCGGCGCGTACACAAACGCACAGAACAGGTTTTTGTACGAGAACTGGGACGGTTCAACCGTAACCCAAAAGCACGCGGCCGTCTGGGATACAAACCTGAGCGCCCAGTTGAGCCATTTTTACGGCAGCGGCGCCTCGTTTACAATCAGCGACTCAGCCTACTACGGCAGAAAACATACGCCAAACAAAATCACTTCCGTTGACCGGGGGCTTCAAAAAGATCTGACAAATAATCTCACGGCAAGCTTTTTTAACCCTTCCGTTTTAGATTTATTCAATTTGACAAACACTGTGGCCTACCTAAAGACAGACAGAAAATATAAATCCTCTACCGAAGACAGTCATCACCAGATTGATGACTTTAAATATTTTGGGCAGGCGGCCTTTTTTGATTATGGAATTCTTAGAACGGTTGCGGGACTTTCTTTTGACGCAACATTTCTGGATTCCACAAACAGCGGCAATCACACCCAACTGAGCGGAGTTTTTAAAGAGACTTCCAGGCTGTTTTTTAACGAATGGCTTTCTATGACAGTTCCCCTTGCAGTAAAGTTTTGCGGGGATAACTGGGCCTTTGTTCCAAAACTCGGTCTTGCCGCAAAATTTAATGTTCTTGAAATTCTTATTGACGGTTACCGCATGGTGCAGTTTCCGAATATGGACGACCTTTACTGGGAAGGCGGAGGCTACCACGGAAACCCGGACCTTGTCCCTGAGGAGGGCTGGGGCGCAGACTTAACATTTAACTTAAAGGCGGGGCCGATTCCTTCATCAATTCAATTTTTTACCAATTACTACGAAAAGAAAATTGCATGGTCCGGCGGAACCACACAAAATTACAAGAGCGCATTTTATTTTGGAATCGACTTTAACGCACAGGCAGGATTTTTTGATGACGTGCTTT
>JAILFZ010000048.1 GCA_024697295.1 Treponema sp. | reverse complement strand
GGTGAAAAACTTCAAGCGCACCCTGCTGCGCATCGACGGGGAGACGCTCTCCCTCTTCGATTCCCTCGGTTTCCGCTATTTCGGCCCAATCGACGGCAACGACATTGCCTCGATGACCTATATGCTGGGCCGGTTGAAGGAAATTCCTGGCCCGAAGCTGCTCCACGTGGTCACCACAAAAGGGAAAGGCTATGCCCCGGCCGAGGAAGACCAGACCGTATGGCACGCCCCGGGCACTTTCGACGCGGCGACCGGCCGCCGCACCGGAAAGAAGAGTGACGTGGCCAAGTTCCAGGAAGTATTCGGCACAACCCTGCTCGACCTGGCCCGTACGGACCCGCGCATCGTCGGCATCACGCCGGCGATGGCCACAGGCTGCAGTATGAACATTGTAGCTTGTACCGTTAACTGTAACTGTATATGAGCCATTCTGGCCGCCGTTTGCAGAAGCCTTTGGAGTTTCTTTGAGACCGAATGTCTTTTCTGCGTCAACAGGACCGTTTTCGCGTGTTTCAAAGAATTTAGTTGCAACTTTCGGGAACATAGCGTATGTAAGAACATCTTCAACGGAACCGTTTCCGCCGTTCTTCTTGGATTCTTCAACCATTCTGTCCCATTCAGGTTCAATTTTGTCTGCAGGACGGCAAGTGATTGCTTCTTCCATCTTGTTCTGTTCAAGAGCCTTTTTAACGAGGTCTTTGTTTGGTTCAGCAGGAACTTTACCGTATTTACCAACGAGAAGATCGCGGAATTCCTGAGTAAGGTTCTGATAGCGGCCAAAGAGTACATTGAATACAGCCTGTGTACCAACAATCTGTGATGTTGGTGTAACGAGAGGAACGTATCCAACGTCTTTCTGTACGAGAGGGATTTCTTTCAAAACGTCGTCGATTTTGTCAGAAGCGCCCTGCTGTTTGAGCTGGTTTTCGAGGTTAGAAAGCATACCGCCCGGAACCTGTGATTTAAGAATACGTGTATCAGCTCCGAGGAATTTTGATTCGAGTGAAGCGTAGTGCTTGCGGATATCGCGGAAGTAAGCTGCGATTTCGAGTAGAGCAGAAATATCAAGACCTGTGTCGTATTCTGTTCCCTTGAGCATTTCTACGATTGTTTCTGTCGGTGAGTGAGAAGTACCCATAGCCATTGCAGAAATTGCAGTATCGAGAACGTCTGCACCGGCTTCTGCTGCTTTGAGCAATGTTGCAACAGAAAGACCTGTTGTAGCATGTGAGTGGATTTCTACCGGGAGATCAACCTTAGATTTGATTGCCTTTACGAGGTCATATGCTTCAAATGGTTTAAGAAGACCAGACATATCTTTGATACAGATTGAGTTTGCACCAAAGTCAGCATATTTTTTAGCAAGGTCTGCATAGATTTCTTTTGTGTGGTATGGAGTTGTAGCGTATGAAATAGCCATCTGAACGTGTTTACCAGACTTAACTGCTGCTTTTGTAGCGCGTTCGAGGTTGCGAGGGTCGTTGCAGGCATCAAAGATACGGAATACATCTACACCGTTTTTAGCTGCATATTCAACGAATTTATCTACAACGTCATCTGCATAGTGGCGGTAACCGAGAAGGTTCTGTCCGCGCAAAAGCATCATGATTTTTGTATTTGGCATTGCTGCGTGGAGTTTTCGGAGGCGCTCCCAAGGATCTTCGTTGAGGAAGCGGATACAAGAGTCATAAGTTGCTCCACCCCATGCTTCTGCAGCCCAGTAACCGATTTTGTCGAGCTGTGGTGCGATAGGAAGCATATCTGCAAGAGTCATACGAGTAGCGTGAAGTGACTGTGTAGCATCACGCAAAACAAGTTCTGAAATACCAATTTTCTTAGCCATGTTAAATAATCCCCTTATAAGTTAGTTCTTTTGGTGCAAAGCAGTTGCAATGGCTGCAACCACAGCATTTTGATCAGCATTCTGAGCAGGTGCTGCCGCAGAATCAGATTTCGGTGCTTCTTTATCAAGTTTGAATGCATGAACAACAACACGAAGAACGTTCATTGCACCAATCAAAATGATAAGGAATCCGAAAACAACACACATACCGAGCAGAGTCAAAATAATACTCTGATTAAGCATAGTTCCGATTGTCATAAATTCCCCCAGGTGAATTTTGATGAATTTAAAAAATAATACTTAGAATTCATTATAGAGAATTTTATACATTTACTCAATCGAAGTAAGGAATTTATTTTTAAGCAAATTCTAAAAACTTCTGTTTTTCCTGCCCTCTTGAACAAATGCAAATAGAAAGAGATGCCTTAATCTGTGCGTGAGATGACGGTGCAAAGCCTGCGAAAAAAAATCGTCCGGCCGCCTGCACTATTCAGTCTTAAAGATACTGATAGTCTCGACAAGTTTACGGGCAGTCGCACTGAGTTCTTCACTCATTGCCGCAAGTTCTTCCGAAGCACTCGCATTCTGCTGCACAACCGCATCAAACTGAATGATTGCCTGGCTTACCTGCTGGGCTCCCTGGTCCTGTTCGGCACATGAAACGCTGATTTCCTGGACAAGATTGTTTGTCTCTTTAATTTCAGGAATTACAGTGTTGATCTTTTTGCCGGCGTCTTCTGCGGCGCCAAGAGTCTGTTCAGCAAGTTCAACGATTTCTGCGGAAGCTTCCTGGCTGCGCTCGGCAAGTTTACGCACTTCACCGGCAACTACCGCAAAGCCGCTTCCTGCGTCTCCGGCGCGTGCAGCTTCGATTGCCGCATTGAGTGCAAGCATATTTGTCTGACCGGCTATTTCGCTGATTACGTTGATTTTTTCTGCAATAACTTTTACGGCTTCTACTGCGTTGCTTACAGCACCTGCCCCTGCTTCACCCTCGTCAAAGGTATGACGCGATATTTCGCCTGTGCGGTGTGCGTTGTCGGCAGTCTGCCTGATATTGGCGGCAATTTCTTCCATAGTGGAAGACATTTCTTCGCTGGAGGCCGCCTGTTCGCTTGCCCCGGAAGAAATCGACTGGCTCGAGGCCGAAATCTGCTCGCTTCCGTTGAGAACCTGATTGGCACTGTCTTTTACGTCAATTACAGTATTTTCCAAAAGCGTAATGAATGCGTTGATTCCTTCGCTTACGCCGGTAAATTCATCATTGCCGCTGACAGGAAGACGATATGTCAAATCTGCCTCTCCGCTGTTCAAATTATCTACGGCAGTTCCGACAAGTTTGAGTTTTTTGATTACAGTTTTATATAAAATGAATACGATAATTCCGGTAATTGCAAGGGCTGACAAAATGATAAAAATCAAAAGAGGTGTAAAAATCGCCGACGAAAGTGTATTTGCCACGAGCATCGGTTTACCCATATAAAGCGTTGTAAGGTAATTGCCGTCCTCGTCATTGAGCGGATAGTAATAAGAGACGAATTTTGTTCCGCCGATTACGTTTGAAAGGGCTGTCGGCCTGCCGTTCCTTGCGTTTTCAAAAACTTGTGGAATATCAAGCGTTGTGTTCATGGCGCCGTTTACGCTTGTGGCATAGCGCACATTGCCGTCAAAAATCGTAACGTTTGAATCCGTGTATTTACTAACCCGCATTACAAGTTCCATCGTAGACACTTCTTTATATGCAATCATTGCCCCAACGATTGAACTGTCTTCTTTTACAGGACCGTATTCAAGTGCAAGAAGTTTTGGACCGCTTTTTACAAGCTTTGTTCCGGTGTTTCCCCGGAGGGCGGATGGCAAAAATTCACTCTGTAAATCCCTGTCTAATTTTGAAGAGGTCAGTTTTCTGGAACTGTTGTCAAAAATTACAGCACAGTCAAAGCCAAGCTGTTTTACTGCCGTAGAACAGACAGATTCATAATAGAGAGGACCTGCATCCAGTTTTGTTACAGCGTAATCAAGCTGCTGCTGAAGGCCTTTGAATGAATCAAAATACTGTTTCTGTTCATTCTTCATTTCGTCCTGAATTACCCCTGACAGCTTCTGGACATCTTTGGAAAAATAATCGAACAATCCGCCGTTTAACTGGCGGTGAACGATAAGTGCAATCAGAATGGAATATATTACGATGAGCCCCGCAATGAGCAGGGAAATAAGGCGGGCAACAGAACTTCTTTTACGACTCATAAAAAACCTCTCTCTGAAGGATAATATAATTTTATATCCAGAAAGAGGAATTCACAAGTTTTATTTTAAAATTGAATTAGAACAGATCTTCCATTCCGTAGAGTTTTCCGCGGGAAAGCCCGCCGGAAGAAAGTTTTGCACAAAGTTTTTCGAGGGCAACAACCGAGCCATTTGCAAAACCTTCGCGGCCGGGTTTGTAAGCGCACAGGGGGCGATAGAGGTTACTGTGGCAATTGTGTCAGACGCAGGGCTGGAACTATGCCAACATAGGAGTCATCACACGTACTATCTCTATCGCAAAGGCCGTTTACATTGATAACACTTACGTCTTTATTATCATTCGTATCAAAAGTACGTGTCCACCACAGCCCCCCTTGCGCATTTTCGTCTGTATAACATAAATAGTTTGCCTTTGCATAGTCCGTTGCTCGTCGAATAGTTTCCCTCGCGATCCGATATGAATTAGAATAAAGCTCCCAGTTATGATTTTGTGTGTCTTCTTTAGTTAAGACAAATATTTTATCTACAAAGGTATCTACGTTTGATACCTTTATCTTACTTTGCGCAGTTGCCGTAAATGCCTTTTGCAAAAATCCATTATCCTGATAGGTTGGCTCCTGAGGATCTCCAGTTTCATACTTACCATTGAGCCATGCCCGCAGAGTAGAATATTTGTAATTGTTTGGATATATTCTACCAAT
>JAILFZ010000019.1 GCA_024697295.1 Treponema sp. | reverse complement strand
TATTCGCATCTTCCGGCCCAGAAAACCAATTATGTTGTGGCGATAAACACAGTGAACGTGATTGTTGACCGCGTAAACGAAAATGATTTGAGCGAGCAGTTTGAACAGATTACAGAGTCGCTTATAAATAAGGGCGTGGATTTTGAAGATGCCGAGGTTCTTAATCTTGACATCTGTGTAAATCAAAGGTCTTTTTACAAGGGGCTTGATAAACATAATTCAATTTATATGCTTTACAGCCTTACTGACAGCCTTGAAAACACGGTTTTTAAGCAGGGCTATTACACTTATACGGACAATGGACTTGAGCAGAGCCCCGTGCAGTATAAACTTTCAAAGCGGCTTGCAAAAAGTGTCAATTCTTATATTAAAAAAAGCAGGCGCTGATGAAAAAAATATTTTATGCGTTTGTGTTTTGCTGCGCTTTGACTCCGCTATTTTCACAGGTGGATTTGTACAGCGCCCGGCAGGCAGCGTCACTTGCAGTAAATAATTCTCTTTCTAACCGCCTGAACAGGCAGGCGCTCGATGTTGCGTACAAAACTGCGCGCCTTTCGGTAGGGCAGTTTTTGCCGGTGCTTGATTTTTCGTGGAGCGAAGACGATACAAAAAAACTCGGTTCAACGGATACGTCGACAAAAAGCTTTAATGCCAATGTGAGCCAGCTTATTTTTGACGGCGGAAAAACAAAAATTGCGTGGGATTTGGGTAAGGCAAATGCCTATTACAAAATCCAGGAATTTGAATCTTCCGTAAACCAATTAAAGGCCAGGGCGATAAATCTATACAATGAGTGCGTCCTCCTGCAGGAACAGATAAAAATTCAGGAAGCTCTTGAGGAAAACGCACAGATTCAACTGGATATAATTGAAGAAGAATACAAACTCGGAGAGGCGCTTGAAACCGATTATCTTGAATATCTGATTTCCTTCCGAAAAATCCAGGATCAGAAGCGGCAGGCAGTCCGGGATTTTAACAATGAACTTTTAAGTTTAAAGGTTCTTCTCAATTTTGAGAAAGAAACCTCTCTTGTTCTGCACGGTTTTGAAGAAAGCGGCGATGAAGATTTTTATCTTGAAGGAAAGCAGGATAAACTCTGGGCAATTTGTCAGTCGGCAAATCCTTCGATCAGAAAACTTGAAAGCGAACTTTATTACCAGCAGAAAGAATATGAATTTTCCAAAAAAACTTTTATCCCTCAGGTTCAGTTTAAAGGCGGTGTGAGTTTTTCTGGCAATGCGTATCCGCTTTTTGCGCCCAGATACACTGCAAAAATCCAGATTGATTTTAACAATAATCCACTGGTTCCTGTAAGTTATTCTGCGGGGAGCGGATTTGAAGACGGCCGGCTTACAGACTTTAATCAGGGGGTACAGACTTCGCTGTCGGCAAAGCCTGAGTATTTTGTGAGCAGGCAGTCTTTAAGAATTTCCATGATGGCAAAAAAAGAAGAAGCCTTTGATAACAGACGCGCACTTTACAGCCAGATATGCCAGAAAATCAGCAGTCATGATTCAAATATTGATTTAAAAAAACGGCTTTTAGAAACGCTTGAACTTCAGAAACGCCGCCTCGAAGTAAGCCGTGAGCAGGTGGAATCGGGGGAAATTAAGCGTATTGATTATCTTGAAGCGATGGAAGAAATCGCCCAGACACAAATTCAACTTATGAAGGTAAAAACTTCTCTCTTAAGCGATCAGATGGAGCTTGAACTTGACTGCGCTCTTGATTTTGGAGGTTTAAAAAATGTATGTAACTAAAATGAATTCCTCTTTTGGCAGGGCTTTGCTTTTTGTATTGTGTGTTTTTTTAGTGGCAATTGTGTTTACAGCCTGTCCAAAAATTACTGCTTCAACCGATGTAGAAGAACAGAAAAATCTCAGCGTCAGGACATGTTCAGTTCAACTGAAAGAATTTGATGACAGCCTCGAATCTTTTGGAACTATAAGTTTTAAGACAAAAAATGATGTTACGGTTCTTGTTCCGGGGCAGCTTACGGAGTTTACGGTAAAAGAAGGAGACACTGTCAAAAAAGGGCAGGTGATTGCGCGCTTAAAAAACCTTCAGATGCTGGTGCAGCAAAAAATGTATGAAAGCGAAGTTGACAGTGCCCAGGCCCGTCTTGATCTGGTTAACTCGCAGATGCAGGAAGAAATCCTTGCGGTGGAAAGCCGGCTTCTTTCGATAGAAAAGGCTTCGCTGAATATTCAGCAGAAGGAACTTGAACTTGAGTCACAGACAAAGAATCTTGAAAACAAAAAAAAGCTCAGCAGAATCGGGGGCGTTACCAAAAGCAGTATTGAAAGCCTCGAAGTCAATCTCAGCGCGAGCCGCACGGAACTTGAAATTCAAAAAAAGGAACTTGAAATGTCCACTCTCGGCCTGCGTGACGAAGACCTGATAAATGCCGGCATGCTTGTGAGCGATAATCCAAAGGTAAAAAAAGAGCAGTTGATTGAATTGAATACGACGACCAAGGCAAAAGAAATCGAAAGCGCTGAGGCTGCCCTAAAAACAGCCCGCCGCCAGCTCGAAAACGCAAACCTTATGATGGAAGAACTTGTAATTAAGTCACCCTGCGACGGTATTATCGGTCAAAACTATTACGAAAACGGCGAATACATCAAGGAAAACGAAAAACTTACGACTATAATCGATATTTCGTCGGTGTATGCGCAGATTTATATTCAGGAAAAGGAAGTTGTTAAGTTTAAAAAGGGCTCCCCGGTTGAACTTGAAATTCCTTCTTTAGACATAAAGTTAAAGGCAAAGGTTTCTGAAATTTCTCCGATTGCATCGGCTCAAAGCGGAAACTTTCTTGTAAAAATAAAAGTACCGAATTCAACCAGAGCTATAAAGCCCGGAATGTTTGTAAAGGCAAATCTTGAAAAAACTTCGCCTAAAAAAATGTTCTGCCTGCCGCAGACTGCGCTTTTGACATGCGCTGACAGGCGGGCAAGTTTCTTTGCCGTACAAAACACATATCTTGTAAAAAAAGAAATTCAATTTGAATACGAAAAGGACGGATATATATGGTTTAGCCAGGCTCTTGATGAAAAGGAAAAAATTGTTGATAAGCCCTCGCCATTTTTAAAGGAAGGTCAGGTGGTAAGTATTGAATAAAAATTCTTTAATCGGTTTTTCATGCAGGCATCCTGTCTCAGTTTTGAGCATTCTGCTTGCAATCGTAGTTTTATCGTGTATATCTCTCAAAACAATCGGTCAGAATTATCTTCCCAAAACAGGTGACCGCTATCTTCTTGTAAGCACGGAGTTTGAAGGCGTAAGTGCGGCACAGATGAGAAAACTTGTGACAGTTGTTGTGGAAGATGCGGTGGCTTCGCTAAAAGGCGTAAAAAATATTTCTTCAACAACGCGGGACGGTCTTTCACTTATTTGCCTTGAGCTCCACTGGAATACTGACAGTGCCCTTGCCTTGTCTCAGTGCCGTTCACTTCTGGACAGCGCGTATTCACTTTTGCCGTCGGACTGCGAAAAAAGTGAAGTCCGCTTTTTTGACGCAAATTCAAGTGCAGGTTTTACAGTTTTGATGAGGGCGAAAGATGAAGATTTAACCTACGCAAGATATCTTGCGGACAAGGATATAAAAGGAGTTTTACAGCGCATTAACGGAATTGCCTCTGTTAAAGTTGGAGGCGGAGTTAAAGAAGAAGTTCATGTGGTTGTTGATAAAACAAAGTCTGAAAGCCTCAAAATGCCCCTGGAAGGTGTGGCTCAGGTTTTGTCGTCTGCAAACTTTGATTATCCTGCGGGAAATATCACGGAAGGCAACAGGGAAACTTTATTTAAAACGCACGCACTTTTTGAAAGCCTTGAACAAATTGAATCGTGTCCGCTTGTCTACGCCGACACCGGCCTTGTTAAGCTGAGCGATATTGCCCGTGTAGAAAAAGGTTTTGAAGAGCAAAAATCATTTTTTATGTTTAACGGAAAAGAAGCCATCTGTTTTGATTTATACAAAAAAGCTGATGATTCTCCGATTGCGCTTTCGACAGAAATAAAGCGGCAGCTTCAAAAATTGAATTCCATGTACCGGGATAATTTTGAGTTCTCACTTATCCGGGATACATCGACCGACTTAAAGGAAAGCCTTTTGCAGCTCGCTGTTTCTGTGGCTGTCGGTGTTCTGATTACAATTATCGTTCTTTTGATTTTCTTCCGTTCTGTACCGCATGCACTTTTAGCAGGCAGCATAATTCCGCTCACAATGCTTTTCAGTGTCTTAGTCCTGCATGTAAGCGGTAGGACGATAAACATTCTTTCGGTTTCGGGGATTGCGGTCGGAATCGGTATGGTTATCGACAGCACCCTTGTAACGATAGAAAACGTAATTTCCCGCTGGAATGAGGCAGGCGGGGGCGGGCAGGATGAGAGTTCTAAAATCGAAGACCTGGTTGCATCCGCTGTCTCGGAAGTAAGTCTTTCGTCTGTGGGCTCAACGCTTACAACGATTGTGGTTTTTATTCCGATGTTCTTTTTGCCGGGATTGATTGGTAAACTCTTTTTTGATCTGTCACTTGCAGTCGTTTCTTCAATCGGTTTTTCATGCCTGCTTTCTGTTTTTTACGTGAGCGCAGTTTTAACTCTTTTGTATAAAGGCAAAAGGGGGATGAATGTAAAAATTCTCGACACGACTAAAATTCAACTTTTTTATAAGAAGATGCTGGTCCGGATTTTTAACTCCAAGCTTGTAATTCCTTTGATTTTTGCAGCGTGCATTATGGTGGGAGCGCTTTGCATTAAAACTCTGCCAAAAGAAATTATGAGCACCACGAGCGGTAACTATGTTGAAGCAAAAGTATTGTATCCTTCGGGAACCAGCCTGTCGCGTTTGAGTGCGGATTCAACTATACTGACGGATTTACTTTTACAGGAAAAACAAATACAGGAAGTGTCGGTTTACGGAGGGCTTGAAAAGGACGACTATGAAAGCCTTTTTGATATTCAAAATAACGAGCAGATGCTTTTTGTACTCGTAAAAACGAGTAATCAAAAGCGCGCCGTCCAGAGTCTTACAAAGATTTTTGCACAGTGCGGTCTTGAGTATGAAATTCAAAACCAGAAGTCCATGCTCGAAAACCTTCTTGATTTTGATGACAATATGTTTATTGTAACGGCTGAGGATAATCAGAAAATTGATGAATTAATTGAAGACAAAAAGAATGACTTTCAAAGCATACTCCCGAACCTTTCTGTCAACGAATATGAGTTTAAAGTGGACCGTTTTGCCTGCGCCCGTTTTGGTGTTTCAGCCGTACAGGTGGCATCCGCCTGCAGAAACGCGCTTGAAGGAGTGTATTCTTCTCCCTTGTATAGGGAGGGGCATGAGATTCCGATTCTTGTAAAATTTGGCGACGGTCAGATCGGAGACACAGAGGAGCTTTCGACTGTCAGAATCGCAGTTGAAAATGATTTTGTTCAGCTGGGCTCGCTTGGAAGCGTAGAAAACAAAGTAAATACTAAAATCTTTTACCGTTACAACCGTAAGGACGCAAAAAAAGTTGCCCTTAAAGAAGGTGCCGCTCCGGAA
>JAILFZ010000141.1 GCA_024697295.1 Treponema sp. | reverse complement strand
TCTTCAACAAGAGATTTACCAACTTTGTAGCCCTGTGCCTTGAGGAATGTGTAAGCCATACCGCCGCCGATTACGAGTGCGCTTGCGTTTTTGAGCAAAGATTCCAGAACGGCAATCTTTGAAGAAACCTTTGCACCACCGATAATTGCAATCTGTGGTTTTGGCGGGTTTTCTACCATCGGCTGAATGTATTTTACTTCTTTTTCCATCAGGAAGCCGCCAACCGGTTCGCTCTTCATGAATTTAGCGATAGAAGCTGTAGAAGCCTGGTCGCGGTGAGCAGTACCGAAGGCATCGTTTACAAAGATGTCACCGTATGAAGCAAGTTCTTTTGCCATTGGTTCGCGTTCTTCAGGAGTTTTAGCTGTTTCTTCTTTGTGGAAGCGGACGTTTTCGAGCATTGCAACGGCTCCATCCGGAAGTGCGTCGATTGCAGCCTTCTGTCCGAGTGCATCAGGAAGGAATGTAACTTCTTTTCCGAGTTTTTTTGCAAAGTAGTCAACAACTGGCTTCATGCGGTTTTTGCCGTTGATAAATTTTTCTGTGTCTGCATCTGTCCAGGTTTTGCCTGCTTTTTCTGCTTTTTCCTGAGCCTTTTTAACATCCTTTTTTGGGTCTCCAAGGTGGCTCATCAAAACGAGTGAACGTGGATTCTGTTCAAGAATATATTTGATAGTTGGGAGTGCGGCCATAATACGTGTGTCATCCTGCACTACGCCGTCTTTCATTGGCACGTTAAAATCAACACGCATGATAATGCGTTTGCCTTTAAGATCTACATCTTTTACTGTCTTAATCATCTGTATATTCTCCTTTGATTTGAATTCAAAAATTAATTCCCTTTAAATATATCGTTAAAGCCTTATAAATTCAATTAAAAAGAGTTATAATGGAATAATGTTTGAGCCAACTGAGATAATTTTTGCCCCGACAAGTTCGTGCAATCTTAAATGTCCTCACTGTTTTGTCAATCTGGGAAACGAGCGCCTTGAAATTCAGGACGCACTTAATTTTTTGAACTCCTGTAAAGATTCAGCAATAGAAAAAGTTGGTTTTTCAGGCGGCGAACCTTTTTTGTACCAGGACTTTTTGATTCAGGTAATCCAGGCAGCCGTTAAAAACGACCTGATGTTCGACAGAATCATGACCAACGGAGAATGGTGGACCAAGGCTCCCCTTTTGCACGAGGCCCTGCAGAAAATTTATGACGCAGGTTTTGACGGCAAAATCGGTTTGAGCTGGGATGCCTTTCACGGACAGAGTTTCAGCAGAATCTGCGTTTTCATTCAGGAAGTAATGGAAGTCTTTGGCGGCGACTGCCTTGAAATCCAGACAGTCCTGGACAGTATTGATGATTCGGCTGAGCCGGTTAATCTGAGTTCCTCTTTATCTAAAGAGCCGGCAATCTGTCCAACGGACGAACTTATGCTTTTTAACTTTAAAAAACTTGCAGAGCACTTTAATCTTGAATTTGAATACGAACTCGACAAAAAATCCGGACGCGGCTGGGCCACACTCCGTGGACAAGTTGAATTAAGTTCCGGAGAGTGTGATGTTTTTATCCCGGTAAATCTTGAACGGCCTACATTGCAGTTCAACCAGAAAGAAGCCTGGCAGAGCAAAAAATGGTTTATAGACGATTACTGCGAAGGACCGGGACAGATTTTATTCGTTCATCCAAGTGGCGATATTGCGCCGTGCTGCGGTTTTGCAAATGAAGAAAAGGAACTTTTTATAGGTTCAATAAAAGACAGATTTGACGAGGTGATGGAAAAGGCTTCCAAAAACCCCCTGGTAAATCTGTGCTACAACGAGGGACTTTCCAAAGCAATAAAACAACTTGAGCACAACGGTGCTGAATTTCCGTTCGGGCCAAAATCAAAAACTGATAACCCGTGCACTTTCTGCCAGTTTGTCTGCCAAAATGCCGGCAAATTGAATTAGGAGGGGCGCAGAATGACAGACGTAGAAAACCTTGAAAAAATAATTTCTGACATTTTTGATGTTAAGAAAATTATTAAAAACAAAAACAATTCAAACGCCTGCATCGCTCCCTTAAACCGATACCCGCTAAATCTTTTTGCATTCAATTTTATGAACCGTCTGAGCCGGCTTGCAGAAAAATTTGCAGGTGACAAAGACGCCCTCAACACGATTACCGACCGCATCAAAAACCTGGGCGAATCGACCGAGTCTTCCTGGGCAGGTCCATACTCCGAGCTTGTTGCCCTCGATTTTTACAGCCAGTTTTCTGAGTTTTTCAAAGTTTCTTATATAAATATTCTTCCGATTGCCGAGCACAAAAACAGCATTCCGGCCTTAAACGGACAAAAAGAAAAAATTGACATTGATTTGTGCCTCAATTTAAAACACGACAAAATCTACACGGACGTAAAATCGTTCAACTGCATTCATCAGCTCATTTTTGAACGCATTTTTGAAAGTATCGAATCCTTTGCACGCGACAAACTCGGAAAAACAATTTTAATCGGAGTAGACAACCTGTCTTCACTGGACTACGTGACTGTAAAACAAAATCTTGTCGGCGAGCGAAAGTACATAGAAGAACTTTTAAAAATGGCAGTTACGGAAGGCCGTAACTTTATGACCTATTCTTCAAAGGGCGGATTGCAGTTCAACTTTAAAATTGAATATTCTTCGGCTCTTTCTACGGTAAAGGAATATTCACCGTTTGCAATGGCCGAAGCCTACAAATACAAGTTTATTGACTACGGAAGCAAACTGCTGGACAACGAATACTCGCTGATTACGATGGTGCGCAACAATTTTTTTAACACGGAAACCGTCGACTTTGGAAACTTTAACAACATCTTTTACCGTTCATTAAGCCGACGTACCTTTATGGAACTGCACAAAATGCGTTCTGCCGCACACAAGTATTCTTCAAACTACAAGGATGACTCAATCAAAGTGTCGGACGTAAGCAAAAATCTCGCAGGAATCATTTTTATAGACGACAACTCTATGCGCTCCAAATACTACAAGAGTCTTTACAGCGCCTACATTTACTTAAATCCAAACTACATAAACAAGGCGCCGCTCACAATCAGAAAGCTCGAAAAATACTTTCACAACGACTTTGAAGTTCAGATCAAGGATTTTGACGACTTTAAGTGGGACAACTATTAATTAATGGAACAAATGCCTGGTTTCTGTAAACAGAATCTCTTGTGTATGTACACTTCCAGGAAAGCGCGTCTGTCTTCGCATGGTTGAAGGTAATAGGAATCCGACTGCGCTCGCTACGGCTCGCTTGCGAACCTTCAAAATGCTGCAGCAGCCGCTTGCTTTCCTTCCCGTGTCCATACTATGTGTTTTCTGATTATAGAAAACTCGACATTTGAACTATTAGTTGAATTTCTGGAGAAGTTCGACAAATTCGACTGCGCTTACAGTTTTGTCCCCTGCAAAATTTATTCCGTCTTCGAGGTGCATTAAATCGTTTTCTACAACGCCAAGAACCGCATCAAAATCTGCCGAGTCCCTGCTCACATCCGGAATCGGGCTCTGCATTGAAGCGTCCAC
>JAILFZ010000103.1 GCA_024697295.1 Treponema sp. | reverse complement strand
GTGAGAACAAATCTTAATTACAGAAACAAAAGCCTGAATGAGAATGTTCCCCAGGGGGAGTAATGATTAAAGGAATCCACCATATTTCAATGAAATGCGGAACAGAAGAAGAGCTGACAAAAGTCCGGGAATTTTATATTGAGCTTCTTGGTTTAAAGATCATACGCGAGTGGGCAGAAGGTTTGATGATTGATACGGGCAATGGTCTGCTTGAGATTTTTACAAATGCTGAGGGGACCCTTTCTACAGGCGCTATCCGGCATATGGCACTTCTTACTGATGATGTTGATGAAATTACGGCAAAGGTTAAGAAAGCAGGCTACGAAGTTTTTATAGAACCGAATGATAAAGTAATTGCTTCAAATCCGCCTTATCCAATCCGCATGGCATTTTGCTGCGGGCCGCTTGGAGAACAGATCGAATTTTTCATGGAGCGATAAAATGACGAATGAGTTTAATGAATATGTCCGCGATTGTTTTTCTGAAGCAGGCGATATTGTTATAAAATCAATGATGGGCGGATACCTTGTCTATTTTAAGGGAAAGCTGATAGGCGACATTTGCGGTGATGAGCTGTTCTTAAAGAGAACGCCCACATCGGACAGACTGCTTGCAGATTCCGAACTGCGTTATCCGTATGAAGAATCAAAAACCCTGATGCATGTATTTGACAGTTTTGATGATAAGGCACTGATTCTGGAACTGCTGGAAGGTATGTATGCTGAACTTCCGGAAAAGAAAACAAAGAAAGCCAGATGAGGAAGAAAGTATACCGCTATTCCTGTTCGTCCACGGCAAGTTTTGCTGAAATTCAGGAAGGACATTTTGTTAGAATGGGAAAAATATGAAAAAAGAAATAAATCCGGAAAAAACGACAAGAGCCTCTGCATTCAATCTTTGGATGACTTCACCAATGCCGATGGTTACTCTTGTAAAGACGATGGATGTTACGCCCCTTGTAAAAACTGCACGACGGCGCAAAATGAAGTTCAATATGCTTTTGTGCTGGTGCATCGGTAAGGCTGCAGGAAGAATCGAAGAGTTCTATACATTGCCGGTTTATGGGAAACTCTTCCGCTACGATAAAATTGCAGTTAATGTCATCGTACAGAATAAAAACGGCGGAATCAATTCATGTGATATTCCTTTTTCTGAAAATCTTGAAGAGTTTAACCGGAATTATCTTTCACTTTCAAAAAGAGCTGCTTCTGAATGTAAAAGTATTTTTAATGAAGACTACATGATTGTCGGCACTTCTGCGATGATTCAGACTGAACTTGACTGCATCGTAAATCAGTACACTGATAAATTTTCAAATCCGATGGTTTTATGGGGAAAATACCGTAAGGCTTTTTTCAAAACAACGCTGCCGGTTTCGTTCCAGTTTCATCATGTTCAGATGGACGGAGGACACGGAGCGCGCTTTCTTGAGGAACTGCAGAATGAAATCAACTTGTTAAGGACAAAAAATTGAGAATCATAAATCTTGTAGAAAATGAACTCGGTGAAAGCGGTTGTGAGGAAATCTCTGCTATAATTATTACGAGGCTAACAATGGCATCCATAAAAGGAAGTAGGATATTAAAATGACAAGATACATCGCCTTACTCCGCGGAATAAATATCAGCGGGAAAAATAAAATCTCTATGCCTGAACTGAAAACTGCCCTTGGCGAAAAAGGTTTTGCAGATGTAAAAACATATCTGAACAGCGGGAATGTGATTTTTTCTGATGATGAGCCGGATGCTGTAAAACTTGCAGAAAAGATTCGTACAATCATCTTAGAAATTTTTCATCTTGAGATTCCAGTTTTTGTGATTTCACAGGATGAATTAAAAGTTCTTCTTTCAAAAGCGCCGTCCTGGTGGGGAAATGACAACAAAGATATTTATAACAATCTGATTTTTGTAATTGCTCCACACAGTATTGAAACTGTGGCCGAAAAAATCGGTGAGCCGTCTGCAGAACTTGAAAAAGTCCAAATCTGTGGAAATACTGCCTTCTGGTCATTTGATCGCAAACTATATGCAAAGGCCAACTGGTGGAAAAAGACTGCAACTTCTGGTATTGGGGAAATGATTACAATACGCACTGCAAATACATTGCGAAAAATTTCGGAGATGTAAAAAACTGAGTAAATACTGCCGATTTTACGGGTAAGTTCTTCGCAGGTCCGTGGGTAAGCCGCGGAACAGCCGGCCCCGCGACAGCGGGAAAAAGCCCTATTTCAACAAACCTTCAACATACTTCTTAACATCTGCGCCTGAGCCGCGGGTAAAAACTTTGCCACCCTTGAAGTCTACGCCCTTTGCAAACTTAGACAAATCTGTTCCGCTGCGACCAAGACCGCTTCCGCCACTTGTACAAAGTGTAATCATTTTTTTGCCGGCCCAGTTCTGGCTCTCTACAAAAGTGTAAACTATTTTTGGGGCATAAGCCCACCAGATTGGATAGCAGACTACTACGGTGTCGTAGCCTGTGATGTCGATTTTATTTGCGATTGCAGGACGGCTTTTTGGGTCGTTGCACTCAATTGAAGAAAGAGATTTTTTGTCGTGCCAGTTAAGGTCTGCGTCTGTGTATTTGTGCACCGGCTGGATTTCAAAAATGTCAGCTCCCATTGCCTTTGCGGCATCCTTTGCCATGCGTTCTGTTGTTCCTGTCGCACTGAAGTAAACGAATGCTGTTTTCGCTGAAAGTCCTGTCATCATAAAGCCTCCGATTAAAAGTGTAAGAATTACTTTTTTCATAAGTCACCTCTTATTTCAAATACTGCTGTCACATCGCCTTTGCCCAGGATTCTTTTGAGCTCGGTTTGTGTCATTCCATCTATCTTACCAAGACGGGTGAAGCTCCAGCTGTTTGTGTCGTAGTAAATTGTTATCTGGTTTCCCTGATACAAAATGATGTCGCCGGCTGTGGTTGTAATCTGCTCATCGTTTCGCGGAAGACTTGTCCCAAGCGGGCCGACTTTTTCAAAGTTTCCATAGTCGCTCATTTTGATTGTGACAGGTGCTTTTTCCAAAAGTTCGAAAAAGGCGAGGGCAGAAGAATTGTCGGCCAGAGTTGCTGTCAGTTTGTGGCTGCCACTGTCGCTTGTTATTTGAATTGAGATTTTCATTTCGGAAAGTTCTCCTTTGCCTGATG
>JAILFZ010000070.1 GCA_024697295.1 Treponema sp. | reverse complement strand
AACTGACGGGCGTGCCTGGTAATCGCCGGTTGCAATCCAGTCAGGAATTGTGCGGTTTGTGTTTGTTGCTGCAACAAAACCTGTAATCGGAGCACCCATTTTTCTGGCAATAAGGCCTGATGTAAGGTTACCGAAGTTTCCGCTTGGAACTACTACGATCAGAGACGGATTTTCGATTTTATTGTATGCCCATGCGCGGTTTTTGATTACGAGACTTGCGTACATGTAATAAAAACTCTGAGGCAGAAGGCGTGAAATATTGATTGAGTTTGCCGACGAAAGACGGAGTTTTGAGCGCAGTTCGTTGTCTGTAAAGGCAGTCTTTACGAGTTTCTGGCAGTCGTCAAAGGTTCCTTTTACTTTGAGTGCGCGTACGTTTCCGTCAAATGTAGAAAGCTGTTTTTCCTGGAGAGGAGAAATCTTTCCTTCCGGATACAAAATTGTAACGTCGAGTCCCGGTACGTTGTGGAATGCGCTTCCAACAGCCGAACCTGTGTCGCCTGATGTTGCTACCAGGATGTGGAGCGGGCTTGATTCACTGCGGTTAAAATAAGACATTACACGGGCCATGAAGCGTGCACCAAAGTCCTTGAAAGCACATGTCGGTCCGTGGAAAAGTTCAAGAATATAGGTATTTGGATCTACAGGAACAACTTTTGCCGGGAACGGATATGCGTCGTTGATGATTGCGCGCAGATCAGCGTCCGGAATTTCTCCTTCTACGAAAGGTTTTGCCATTTCAAAGGCAATGTCGCGGAAGTGCGGTTCAGGATTTTTGTTGATAAAAGCCGGGTCAAGTTTCGGATACTCGGTTGGAATATACAAACCGCCGGTCTTTTCATTCATGCCGTTAACAACAGCAGTTCTAAAATCAACTTTTACTGAATTGTCTCTTGTGTCTGTGTAGATCATTCTTAATTCCTTAAAATTATAGTCCGTACAAAATCTGTACTGCGAGCTTGTCCGCCAGTGCCTTGCGTGCGTCTGGCAGACAGTTCCATTCTTTATCTTCGGTTACTGTAACTGAATCTGTGCCCTGGTACAAAACTGCGCCGTTGCTCATATCCATACATGTGATTTTGCCTGAAAGGCTGCAGGTATACTTTCCGTCTTCTGTTCTGGTTGTAACCTGGTCATATTTTACAGTTCCGTAAACGATAAATGCAGAATTGTTGCCGAGGAGGGCTTTTGCTGATTTGTAAACTACAGCGCTGTCTTCCTGAAGGATTGCCTGTGTAAAATCGGCGTTTCCGATTCTCTTGAATCCCTGACGCATCAGGGCCATCAAAAGGTTTGAAGAAGAAACGGAATTGTTTGTAATCGGTTTGTTGTTCTGGTTAAAGTCAACGATGGCAATTGTTCCGCCGGCATAGAGTTTGTCGCTCTTTACCTTGTAAGAAGCGCTTGCCGAATGTTTTTCTGCGGTTGCTGCGATTTCAGGATCCGTGATATCGCCCTGAGGGTATACTCTTACAATTGAATCATAAGCCTTTGCCGGAACCGGCGAAGTGAATGAAATGGTTCCGTTTTCATCAGTTTTGAATTCCTGGAGGGCAAATGAGATTCCGTTTGAATTGCGGGACTCAGGATAGGTAAGTGCAAGGTCAAGGCCGGCAACAGGTGTGCCGTCTGCTTTCTGAGCCTTGAATACAAATGGAGAAGCAAATGCTTTTCCTGAACTTGTTGCAGCCGGAGAAGAAACTGTTACAAGCTGAATGTCCTGGAGTTTTTTTGCGTATAATTCTGCCGGAGTTTCTGTCTTTTTTGAAACTTTAGGCTGACTCGAAATAACAGTCAGTTCGCGGTGCTGTGGAGCCGCCTTTGCTTCCTGTTTTGGAGTCGAACCACAGCTGATAAGCGCTGCGGTACAAGTAAAAATACAAATTGATTTAATAAGGGTTTTCATTACTCTTTCCTTTTTTATGAATGAATTATTATATCTTTAATACAACATTTATTCAACAAGGTTACGCAAATAGAGGTTTACTTCAAGTAATTGAATAATATCCGACAAAAAACTATGATAAAAAAATTATGAGAGCCACTGTCGCAAAAATTTACCTCAAGAACCTGCAGAATAATATAATTCAAATTAGAAAACGAATTTCACCGGACGCAAAAATGTGTATTGCCGTCAAGGCGGATGCTTACGGTCACGGAGCTGTGGTTTGCGCAAAAGAAGCCGTAAAACTTGGTGTTGATTTTCTTGCAGTTGCTACTGTTGACGAAGGAATTGAACTGAGGAACGCCGGAATTCAGATTCCGCTTTTGCTCTTAAGTCTCTGCCAGCCTCCTGAAATCGCAGACCTTGTAAAATTCAACCTGACTCCGCTTGTTTTTGATGCCGAATACATAGACGATATCGCCGGAGAGTGTAAAGTTCAGGGCAAAAAAGACTTTGCAGTTCACCTCGCTGTAGACAGCGGAATGGGCAGAATCGGATGCCTCCCGCAGAATGCAGGAAAGGTTGCAGAATACATAAGTTCAACCGGAAGCCTTAAACTCGGCGGAATGTGTACGCATTTTTCTGTCGCTGACTGTAATTCAAAAAGTGACTTGAAGTACACGGAAGAGCAGTTTAAAAAGTTTATGAGCGCCGTTCAGAACGTAAAGGACGCAGGAATCGACCCTGGAATCCGCCACTGCGCAAACTCTGCCCTGACGCTGCTCAGACCTGACATGCACCTTGATATGTGCCGCCCGGGAATTGTTGTTTACGGTTATTATCCCGGAGATTATGACCGTCAGACACTCAAAAAACTTGGAATTGATATTGAACTCAAGCCTGTTATGGCATTTGAAAGTGAAGTCTGCGCCATCCGCGACTTTGCCCCGGGGATGAGCGTTTCCTACGGCCGCAAATGGACAAGTAAAAAGCCTACAAAAATTGCTGTGCTTCCGGTTGGATATGCTGACGGACTTTTCCGCTGCTTTAATCAGGACAAGGTAAGCCTCAAAGTTACAATCGGCGGCAGGGAATATCCTGTCTGCGGACGGATCTGCATGGACCAGTGCATGGTTGATCTTGGAGCGGAAAACAACGAAGTCAAAAGATGGGACAA
>JAILFZ010000028.1 GCA_024697295.1 Treponema sp. | reverse complement strand
GACACCCGTGAAAAGCGCCTCAGAATGGGTTCAATCCGTTCTGTTAAAAAGTAGGGCGGACACGACCGTCTTCTGTGCTCCCGCTCAAAACCTCCTGTAAATTGTCTTCTGCATTTTGCTGCAGCGCAAGATTTGAGGGTGGGGCGGGATTCTCTCGACATATTACGTTCAATTCATTAAACTGAAGTTATGACTAATGACGAGTTTTTGGATCAATCTATACGACGTGTAAAGGACTTTCCTAAACCGGGAATCCTTTTTTATGACATTACAAGTGTTTTGACAAATCCACAGGCATTCAAATACTGTATCGACAAAATGGTTGAACTTTACAAAGACCAGCACTTTGATGCAGTCGGAGCCGTTGAGTCACGTGGTTTCATTTTTGCCGCTCCTTTCTGCGAACGTCTTGGAATTCCACTCGTGCTTATCAGAAAAAAGGGAAAGCTTCCGGGCGATGTTTACAGAGCTTCTTATGATCTTGAATATGGCAGTGCCGAAATTGAAGTTCATAAAGCCGACGTAAAAAAAGGCCAGCGTTACCTTCTGGTTGACGACCTTATCGCAACCGGCGGAACTCTCGAAGCTGCACGCAAACTTGTAAGTCAGGGCGGGGCAGAAGCAACAGATGCCTTCGGAATCATCGGCCTTCCCGACCTGAACTACGACAAAAAACTTGCACCGCTTAAAATCACAACCTTGATTAATTACCACGGTGCATAATTCAATTAATCCGTCCCGGTCTGAAGCGGGCGGATTTTTTTTGAATTCAAAAAAACTTGAACTCTATTAATTCCATATATATATTTTAATAGAGGTATCAGTATGACTATGGAAGAACGCGCCGGGATGGCGGCGGAATTAAAGCACACCGGAAAGGCAAACTGCGCTCAGGCTGTTCTGCTTGCTTTTCAGGACAAACTTGGAATGAGCGAAGAAGCTTTGCGTGAACTTGGTGCAGGCTTTGGTGCGGGAATGGGCTGCATGGAAGGAACCTGCGGTGCCCTTGTTGGGGCCGGCATTGCGGCAGGAATTCTTAATAAGGGCGAACGGAATACTGTGGCACTTTCGCGTCAGATTCTTGCCGGTTTTAACGAAAAGTCAGGTGCTACAATCTGTAAAGTTCTTAAAGGAGCCGGAACCGGAAAAGTTCTCTGCGAATGCGATGACTGTGTCCGAAACGGCGTAAAATCCCTCATGGAAGTTATTCAATTCTAGTATGATATCCACCGATTTAACAACCGGGCCTGTTTTTAAGAAGTTGATAAAGTTTGCGCTGCCGATTTTGGGCGCTAACCTGCTGCAGGCGCTTTATGGAACTGTGGACCTGCTCGTGGTTGGACAGTTCAGCGATGCGGCCAGTGTGTCCGGCGTTGCAACCGGTTCTATGACATTGCAGACCATTATGGGAATTATTTTTGGGCTCACGACCGGATGTACTGTTCTGATGGGACATTATATCGGCGCCAGAAATTATAATGGTGCTGCCCGTACGGTTGCTTCTTCCTTTCTGCTCTTTGTAATTCTCGGTGGAATTCTGACTTTTGCAATTTCAACTCTGGCTCCGTGGATTGCGTCCGTGATGAACGCTCCGAAAGAAGCCTTTGGTGAGACTGTCAGTTATATCAGAATCTGTGGCTTTGGAATTATTTTTATCGTCTTATTCAATTCTAGTATGATATCCTCCGATTTAACAACCGGGCCTGTTTTTAAGAAGTTGATAAAGTTTGCGCTGCCGATTTTGGGCGCTAACCTGCTGCAGGCGCTTTATGGAACTGTGGACCTGCTCGTGGTTGGACAGTTCAGCGATGCGGCCAGTGTGTCAGGCGTTGCAACCGGTTCTATGACATTGCAGACCATTATGGGAATTATTTTTGGACTGACGACCGGCTGTACTGTTTTGATGGGACATTATATCGGCGCCAGAAATTATAATGGTGCTGCCCGCACGGTTGCTTCTTCTTTTCTGCTCTTTGTAATTCTCGGTGGAATTCTGACCTTTGCAATTTCTGGCCTGGCTCCGTGGATTGCGTCCGTGATGAACGCTCCGAAAGAAGCCTTTGACGCGACTGTAAGTTATATCAGAATCTGTGGCTTTGGAATTATTTTTATCGTCCTGTTCAATTCAATCAGCGGGCTTTTCCGCGGAATGGGGGATTCAAAAACTCCATTGATTTTGATGGGAATCGCCTGTGTTATGAATATTTTTGGCGATCTGCTCTTTGTCGGAAAATTCGGAATGGCAAGTTCAGGAGCGGCGCTTGCGACGGTTATTGCTCAGGCGGTGAGCGTTGTAAGTTCGTTCTTTATTATCAGGGCACGGGGTTTTGGCTTTAAAGCCGAAAGACAAAATTACAGGCCTGCTTTTGTTGAATCCAGAAAAATCTTAAAATACGGAACTCCCATTGCAGCTCAGGAAGCGTTGACCGGCGTAAGTTTTATGATAATTCTTGCGATTTTGAACGCCTTTGGTCTTGTTGCTTCTGCAGGTGTCGGCGTAGGCGAAAAAATCTGCGCAATTATGTTCATTGTTCCCGGTGCCTTTATCGCAGCCGAATCCGCATTCAGTGCGCAGAACATCGGAGCCGGTGACAACAGGCGCGCCCTCAGCGGAATGCTCGGCGGAATCTGCTTTACCGTCGGAATCGGTCTTATCATGTTTTTGCTCGGGTTTTTTAAGGGCCAGACTCTTGCCTCATTTTTTACGGGCGATGTTGAAGTTCAGAAGGCTGCCGCAAACTATCTTAAATCCTATTCGCTTGATTGTGTGCTCGTCGGATTTAGTTTTTGTATGATGGGCTATTTTAACGGGCGTGGAAAAACTCTTTTTGTTGCAATTCAGGGACTGCTCCAGACCTTCGTTGTCCGCATTCCGGTTTCTTACCTTTTGAGCCGGATACCGGGCGCTTCTCTTTTTATGGTCGGTTTTGCAACTCCTCTGGCTACGGTTTTTGGAATCATCCTGAACATTTCCTACCTTGTTTACCTCAACCGCCACGAAACTAAGTTGCTTCCGGAAGATCGCTCAAATCAGTAGTGTAGTGCGGGCTTTTTAAGTCCCGCTTTAACTGCCAGTTTTCGTCCGGTCTGGAAGACGCCCGTCCTGCCATTATCAGACTGTCCTTTCCGTACGAATCTGCAACTTCCATAAGACAGTCCATTATCCTGCCGTACTTTTTTTCCTGAACTTCAACTTCTGTTTCAAAAAGACAGGGGGAGCGGTCTTCTTCGGTAAGTTCAAGGAGATTTACGGAAGCCTTTCTGTACCCGTAACAGGGCCTGTAAATGGACTCCAGTAATTTTTCTGCGCTCTGGACAATTGCCGGAAGATAACTTGTAGGGCGGGGGAGCCTGAGTCCCGCTCCGTTAAAGTAATGAATCTGAGGGTCAAAGTCCGTATCAAAGGGGGCTGCTGTTCCAAGAGTTACATAGATGCTTTTGCAGCACTGTTTTTCTTCGCGGAGTTTTCGTACGGCGATGGAACAAAAATACGTCATGGCCTTTTTAAGTTCGGCCAGGTTTGTTACGGCCTTTTGAAAACTCCTGGACGAACATATGTTTTTTGACCTGATCCGTTCAACAAAAAATACCGCCTCCTTTCCGTTTAATTCAAGAATGGTGTTTACGCCCGTAATTGTAAGGTGTTTTTTTGCCCTGTCGAGCGGAAAGTTTGCAAGCGAGAATGCGTTCATCACGCCGTTCTGGCGGAGCCACGCCGATTTTGCCTGTCCGATGTTCCAGATGTCTTCCACCTTGTAGTTTTGGAGCGTCTGCTTTCTGTCACACTCATTCCAGTTAAAAACTCCGCCGTGCTTTTTTGCCATTTTATTGCAGAGCTTTGCAAGCGTTTTTGTGGGCGCAATTCCGACGGATACGGGAATCCCGGTCTGCTGCCATACGAGGTTTTTCAGAAAACGGGCGAATTTTGTGTATTCAAGATTTACAAGGTCCGGAAGATACAAAAAACTTTCATCGATTGAATAAATCTCGCAGCGTTCGGCAAAAAGCGCATAGATACTGTTTAGCCGGAACGACATGTCGGCGTACAGCGTGTAATTGCTCGAAAAAGTTTCTACTCCGTGACTTTTGCAAAAATCCTTTACCTTAAAATACGCGTCTCCCCGTTTGAGCCCGATGTCTTTTGCTTCCTGGGTAAGGGCGATGATGATGCCGTCGTTGTTTGAAAGAACGATTACCGGCCTGTTACGGAGGTCCGGCCTGAAAAGTCTTTCGCAGGAGGCATAGAATGAATTTGCATCTACGTGTAAAATCAAAGCCTGCGTCCGCCCAGTGTGTGGATATTATAAGTTGCAATTCCAAAAATCTCGGTTACGCGCTCCCATCTGCCTCCATTTAAAAAAACATAACAATTCCACTTTTTAGAAAACAGAATCTGCCTGCATAAAAAGCCGCCTTCAAAAACAACCACCGCGATGCAGCCGTCCGAAGGTTTGCGGGAGCGGTCAATAATAAGCAGGTCGCCGTCCTGGATGTGGTGGGATTCCATGTCGTGACCTTTGAAACGAAATTCAAATTCACTGGCGGGAAAGGGGCGCAGCGCTCTGTTAAAATCAACTCTCTCCTGCTCATATTCGGTGGCAGGGCTTGCAAATCCGGTGGTCTTCATACTTGATATGATACAAACGGAATACTTTAAAGTCAAGAAAAATAATCAAACGGAATACTTGTTTGCAAAAAATTGAATATATGTTATACTTTCGGAGAGGTTTTTATGGAAGCAAAAGAATTCTGGCATAAACTTGAATCCATTCGTCTTAATCTTGGAATGACACAGGAATATCTGTGCAAAAAGGCTTCCGTTCCGCTGCAGTCTACGCGTAACCGCATTTACAAGGGGCGCTTTCCGACGATTGAAGAAACTCTCAGGCTTTTGAATGTATTGGGGCTTTCTGTTGAACAGTTTTTTGGTGCAGAAGAGGCGACCGGTTCAATTTTAAAGAGCGATGTAATGGTAATTCCCGTGATGGACCAGGCTTTTTCGGCCGGAAAGGGGCAGTTTGTTCCGGATGAAGAAGAAGTAAAAGAATATATTTCGGTTCCGGGGGAACTTTCGCGTTACGGCAAAAACCTGGCTGCCTGCCGTGTCAAAGGCGACTCAATGGAACCGACTCTTTTTGACGGCGACACGATTATCTGCGATAAAAACGGTTATGACGGGGACGGTGTTTACATTATCACTTACCAGAGTTCAGGCTTTGTAAAGCGGCTCCAGTTTACAAACGAACGCGTCCAGATAATTTCTGACAATCCGCGCTACAAAACAATGACGGAAAGCACACAGAGTGACGACTTTACGGTTGTAGGAAAGGTCCGCTACGTGCTGCATAAAATGTAGTTTTGTCCTGGAACTTAACGAACGGCGTGGCGGGGCGTGGTGTGACGGGCGTGGCGGGCAAAAAAAATACCGCCCCATCAGGGACGGTATCTTGACCTCTTGATTAGGCTCGAGGTGTTACAGCTTACGCTCTTTTGAGGTGGATTGCGAATCCGCCGACTTCTTTGTCAAGGTAAACAACCTTGAGTGGAGATTCGTTTGGTTTTCCCATCCATTTAGCTGTTTCCATTACAGGTTTGAAACCGTATGGTTTGAGGAATGCGAGTGCGCGTTCTACGTTGTTGCATACCATTGAGATATGACCGCATGTTCCGCGGCCGTTTTCTTTCATGATTTCTACCTGTTCAGAAGCGAAGATTGAAGAGTTTCCGATTTTTGAAGCAAAACCGAAGAGTTCGAACTGTTTTGCAATTTCAAGGGCTTCTTTTTCGTTTTTAGCATTGATTCCCATGTGGTCAATGTGGAAGTTGTGCATTGCTTTAACGGCATCTTTACAGATCTGTGTGATTTCGTCCCATTTGCAGCCTTCGATAAGAGGCTTTTTAACCATCCATGTTCCGCCCATGCAGAGAATGTTCTTGCGTTTTGCATATTCAGAAACGTTTTCTGTGTTAACGCCGCCTGTTGGCATAAATGTACACTGTGGGAAAGGACCGCCAAAGTCGTCGATGATTTTGTATCCGCCCTTGCGTTCTGCAGGGAAGAGTTTGAGGTGTGTTACACCCTTGTTGATACATGCTGTGATTTCTGAAGGGTTTGAAATTCCAGGCATTGTCGGAACCTTGTTCTTGAGACACCAGTCAACTACATCTGGGTTGTAACCAGGGCTTACGATGAATTTTGCACCTGCTTTAACTGCGCGTTCTGCCTGTTCTACGTTGAGAACTGTACCTGCACCTACGAGCATGTCTGGTTCTGCTTTAACCATAGCTTCGATTGCTTCTGCAGCACAAGCTGTACGGAATGTTACTTCTGAAGCCGGGAGTCCGCCTTTTACAAGGGCGTGTGCGAGATCTGCTGCTTTAGAAGCATCTTCAATTGCAACTACTGGAATAATACCAATGTCACGGAATGTGTCGTAAATATCTGCCATTTTATGGACCTCTATTAATAAGATATGGGTTTAATATAGCGCTTTTTGTATTTTGTGTAAATTACTGCCAGTGTTCAAGATTTACTGTGCTTTCCACCTTTTCTTCCCAGTAGTCTTCGAGTGCATCAAAAAAGTCGATTTTAGTCCGTTTTTCTATCTCGTCGACCGTGCAGGAGTAGTCATAGATTGAACCTTCGGCGTTTTCGTTCGGAAAGATAAAACCGATTGCGCTAATGCGTCCTGTGTCGTCGCGTGTCTGGCGGTCTTCGCGGCTTTTGTAACGGGGTGCAAGAATTACTTTGTAATAAAACTCAGGAACTGCAACCTTGTTTGCGCCGATTGATTTGTACTGGTTCGGGCGTTTTTCGAGAATCGGACCTGTTACAACGTACACGCGTCCAAAGCGTTTTGCCCAGCGCCTGACCTGAGATTCAAGGTCGTTCCAGATTCCGCCGTTCAGGCCGTGGTCCTGCGGTGTTATGTTGCTCAAATAAAAGGTTTCGTTCATGTAGGCTTTATCAAAGCTAAAGTCCGCCGCCGGGGCAAGGTGTCCCCTGTCGTAGCCTGAGCGCCTGTAATCGCTTGGCTCTGCCGAGCCTGTCGGAATCTGATAGTCAGGTCTAAAATCGTTTGAGCGCTTAGCGTTTTTGCGGATGTTTGAGTCTTCAAGTTTGTATGCACACCACTCAGCCTGCTCGTAGCTTTCGCGGTAACAGACTGTAAAGCCCTTAAAGTGACGGATGTAGTGGTCTGAGTGCGCTTCCCTGCTGTTTTCGTCTTTTGGACAACTTGGAATTTCAAGATTCAACGGGAGCTGAATCAGCTGATGCTCGTCTGCATAAAGGCCGGTAAATGCCAGATTGAATAAAATAAGAGGCAAAAATATTTTTTTGAAAAACTTCATTATTCAAATGTACAACTAAGTTGCCGGTTTGTCATGGGATAAGGCATGAGCGTCTGCTCCTTGACAGTTTAAGTCAAAAAATTATATAACTTAAATCAGGCAATGACGCCGCAAATGATATTCCGATATATATTTATGGGTGTATTTTTTGCGGCGTTAAATTTTTACAGGTATAAAATATGTCACAGATTCAGATCCCAAAAAACTACAAATCACTTCTCGGTGCAAAAGAAACCGAACATGCCATCATGATGGTAAAAAACTTCTTCCAGTCACAGCTTTCAACCGCCCTTAATTTGACCCGTGTTACTGCTCCTTTGTTCGTTGAAAGCGGAAAAGGTCTTAACGACGACCTGAACGGTGTTGAACGCGCCGTAAAATTTCCTGTAAAAGATATGGGAGATGCTCAGATGGAAATCGTTCACTCGCTTGCAAAGTGGAAGCGTGTAAAAGTTACTGAACTCGGTCTTGCTCCTGGTTTTGGCATTTACACTGATATGAACGCCATCCGCGCTGACGAAGACCTCGACAATATTCACTCATTGTATGTAGACCAGTGGGACTGGTGCCAGTGCATCAAAAAAGAAGACAGAACAATTGCATATTTAAAAGAAGCCGTAAACAAAATCTACAGCTGTCTCAAACGCACAGAATTCTATATCTACGACCGCTACGAACAGATTAAACCATGCCTTCCGGAAAACATCACATTCATCTACGCTGATGATTTGCAGAAAAAATATCCGTCACTTTCTCCAAAAGAGCGCGAATCAAAAGTCTGCAAAGAATACGGTGCAGTTTTTTTGATCGGTATCGGCGGAAAGCTTCCTGACGGAACCATCCACGACGGACGTGCTCCTGACTACGACGACTGGATTTCTCCGTCAGAAGGCGGACATATCGGTCTTAACGGCGACCTTCTCGTATGGAACCCTGTTCTTGAACAGTCATTTGAATTGAGTTCAATGGGTATCCGCGTAAGCCCGGAAAGCCTCAAGGCCCAGCTTGCTGAACGCGGCTGTCCTGAACGCGCAAATCTTGAATTCCACAAGCGTCTTTTGAACGGCGAATTGAGCTTTACAATGGGCGGCGGTATCGGACAGAGCCGTCTTTGCATGTTCTTCCTCAGAAAAGCCCACATCGGCGAAATTCAGGTTTCTATGTGGCCGGACGACATGCGCGCAACTGCTAAAAAGAACGGAATCAGCCTTTTATAGTCTGTATTTTTCTCAGAGCCAGGAATCAAAATGGACAAAATTGTAAAATTCAATTCTTCCCAGCTCGAGTCTTCTCTAAAAGATTTTAAAAAAGACCAGATTAAGGAATTTACCCTTCAGGACCAGACAATTCTGTCTGCCAGGGGTAAACTTCTGCGCTTTCTGAGCCTTTTTGAACAATATGCCCCGGAAACCCTGCTTACTCTGCCTGTGGACGCTTCTGTCCTTGATATGGATGTCTGCAAGGCATGTTCAAAAATTTTCTGCACGCTCGAAATTCCTCTCAATGGCGTAAGCCGTAACGGTGTTTTTTTATTTGACAAAAAGTTTTATTCAAAACGGACAAATATGCTCAACACCCTCGGTCTTATTTTTGGTTTTGATATTGAATTTGCCCTGACTGCCGGTGACTCGGTTAAACTTTTTATGGAGCGCCTTGATTTTGCCCTTTCCCTTTACCCGAATCACATCGATTTTCCGGCGCTCGAAGGTGAGGGGATAAAAATTCAACCCAAAGTGAGCGCAACTTATTCTGCCTCAGATATTCAGCGCTCAAAAGAAATTGCCTTTGCATGTTCAACTTTTTACAGTGCAGGCCGCGCTGTAACATGGTTTTTAGCCGTTCTTGCCCCGTTAAAACTGAGTCCTTCCAGGTTTTTTGCAGATTTTGCAGAGTGGCAGAGAACCAATAACTGTTCAATAAAAAGCGGCTGGAACTATGAACAGGCATCGCACCAGGAAATCGAAAAGATGCAGCTCGAATTTCTGAAATTCAAATATGAAGAAAAAAACAAGGCCCAGCTTTTTGAACTTGTAAGCAATATTGTCCGCCTGAACGGTGCAATGGCCCGCTGTTACGGAGAAGGCGAGGAAAGCGTTGTCGAGCTCAACTACAACCCGGACGAACTTTTGAGTTACTCTGCGATGAATGTTCAGTCATTTTTTGAAAACGCCTTCATGGAAAACAGTCATGTAAAAGTTTTTATGGGCCCGGACGGCGCTGAATACCATTATTGTTAAAATTTTGTAATTTTTTTTTGTTTTTTTTATTGCCGAATCCGCACTTTTTTAAGTAAGTTATAGATATGAGTACAGAAAATACTAATACTGAAGAACAACAGACAGAAAACGCATCTCAGGAAACTGATTCAAAAGCAGAAGAAACTTCTGAACAGACTTCTCAGACTGACTCTCAGAACGCAGAAGGCGCTGAAAGTGCCGCTGAAGATCCTGCAAAAAAAATCGCAGAACTCGAGGCTCAGATTGAAGAATTAAAGAAAGATGCTTTGTACAAGGCTGCCGAAAATGACAACTGGCGCAAACGTATGATGGCTCAAAAAGAAGAAGCAGTTGCTTATGCAAACGCAAACCTTCTTTCTGATTTGCTCGAAAGTCTTGACAATTTTGACCGTACTCTCGATGCTGCAAAAGACATCAAAGAGGCAAAGCCGATTGTTGACGGAATCAAAATGATTAACAAGTCTCTCGTAAGCATGCTTGAAAATAAATACGAACTTGTTGCTTACGGTGCAAAAGGTGATGAATTTAATCCGGACATCCACGAAGCAATTGGTCGTGTAGAAGACGAAAAGGTCAAAAAAGAAACCCTTCAGGAAGTTTACCTCAAGGGATATAAATTAAAAGACAGGGTGATTCGCCACGCAAAAGTAATGGTTTGCGTTCCGAAGCAGTAATTTTTCAGATAATTTAGGAGATATAGAAAATGGGAAAAATCATTGGTATTGACTTAGGTACAACAAACTCTTGTGTTGCCGTAATGGAAAACGGCGCACCTGTAGTTATTCAGAACTCAGAAGGCGGAAGAACTACACCTTCTATCGTAGGTTTTACTGCTAAAGGCGAACGCATCGTTGGTCTTCCTGCTAAAAACCAGATGGTTACTAACCCGAAAAATACAGTTTATTCAATCAAACGTTTTATCGGACACCGTTTCTCAGAACTTTCCGGAGAAGCAAAACTTGTTCCATACACAGTTAAAGATAATGGTCAGGATGTTCGTGTAGAAGTTACAGAAAACGGCTCATTAAAAGAATTCAGCCCTCAGGAAATTTCTGCATTTATCCTGCAGAAAATGAAAAAGACGGCAGAAGATTATCTTGGACAGCCGGTTACAGAAGCTGTAATTACAGTTCCTGCATACTTTAACGACAGCCAGCGTCAGGCTACAAAAGATGCCGGTAAAATCGCAGGTCTTGATGTAAAACGTATCATCAACGAACCTACAGCCGCTTCCCTTGCTTTTGGTTTTGACAAAGATCAGAAATCAGAAAAAACAATTGCAGTTTATGACCTTGGCGGCGGTACATTCGATATTTCAATTCTTGAACTCGGTGACGGCGTATTTGAAGTAAAAGCTACAAACGGTGATACTCACTTAGGTGGTGATGACTGGGACCGTGCAATCGTTAACTGGCTCATCGACGGCTTTAAGGCTGATACAGGAATCGACCTTTCCGGCGACTCAATGGCCCTCCAGCGCCTTCGCGAAGCTGCAGAAAACGCAAAAATCAGTCTTTCTAACCAGACTACAGTAGATATCAACCTTCCGTTCATCACAGCTGATGCAACAGGTCCAAAACACCTTCAGAAGTCTTTGACACGTGCACAGTTTGAACAGATGACAGACAACCTCTTTGAAAAAACAAAGGAACCTTGCCGCAAGGCTATGGCCGACGCTGGAATCACAGCAGACCAGATTGACGAAGTTCTCCTCGTTGGCGGTTCAAGCCGCATGCCTAAAGTTCAGGAAATTGTTAAGGCTATCTTTGGTAAAGAAGGAAGCCGTGCCGTTAACCCGGACGAAGCAGTAGCAGTTGGTGCTGCAATCCAGGGCGGTGTTCTTGCCGGAGACGTTAAGGACGTTCTTCTTCTTGATGTAACTCCTCTTTCCCTTGGTATTGAAACAATGGGCGGTGTAATGACTAAACTCATTCCACGCAATACAACAATTCCTACAAAGAAGAGCCAGGTATTCTCTACAGCAGCCGACGGACAGACAGCCGTTACCATCCACGTATTGCAGGGTGAGCGCGAAATGGCTTCCCAGAACCGCACACTCGGAAATTTTGACCTGGTTGGTATTCCTGCAGCTCCTCGTGGCGTTCCACAGATCGAAGTTACATTCGACATCGACGCAAACGGTATCGTTCACGTATCAGCCAAGGATATGGGAACAGGCAAGGAACAGCACATTCAGATTACTTCTTCATCAGGTTTGAGCGAAGAAGAAATCAACCGCATGGTTAAGGATGCTGAAGCAAACGCAGAGTCAGATAAAAAACAGCGCGAAGCTGTAGATGTTAAGAACGAAGCCGACAGCCTTATTTACGCAACAGAAAAGAGCGTAAAGGAACTTGGCGACAAGGTTAAGGATGCTGACAAACAGGCTATTGATGATGCAGTTGCTGCCCTCAAAAAAGCCCTCGAAAGCAACGATACAGAAGATATCAAGGCAAAAACAGAAGCCCTCAAACAGGCTTCTTACAAGATTGCCGAAGAAGTATACAAACAGCAGCAGGCTAGTGGAGCAGGTGCTCAGGCCGCTCAGGGTGCAGATGCAGGTGCCGCTTCAGGTGCTGACGCAAATGCCGGTGAAGAAAAGAAGAGCGGTTTTGACAAAGGAACTGCAGATGATGTTGATTACGAGGTTCATGACAACTAATGGCATCTAAACGCGATTATTACGAGGTTCTTGGAGTTCAAAAGGCTGCGACTCAGGATGAGATTAAAAAGGCATACCGTAAACTTGCCGTAAAATATCACCCTGACCGCAATCCTGGCAACAAAGAAGCTGAAGACAAATTCAAGGAAGCAACAGAAGCTTACGAAGTTCTATCTGACGAAAAGAAGCGCCCGATTTACGACCAGTACGGTTTTGCCGGACTCGACGGAATGGGCGGAGGCGGAGGAGCAGGCGGTTACAGCCATGCATTCCACGACTTCAGCGACTTGTTCGGCGGAATGGGCGGCGGCTTCAGCGACATTTTTGAAGGCATCTTTGGCGGCGGACGAAGTTCAAGAAGCAGAAGTAATCCAAATGGACCTGTAGAAGGTCAGAGCCTGCGCTATGACCTTGATATTTCTTTCCAGGCTGCAGTCTACGGAACAAAGGCTGAGATTAAGTTTTCTCATAACGAAAAATGTTCTCTGTGTAACGGTTCCGGCTCGGCTAAAGGCGGCAGCCGTAAAACCTGTCCGACATGTAATGGTGCAGGACAGGTCAGACGCCAGGCAGGCTTTTTTGCAGTTCAGCAGACATGCCCTACCTGCCGCGGTGAAGGTTTTGTAATTGACAAGCCTTGTCCGCATTGCCGCGGAACAGGTTTTGAAGAAAAATCAAAGTCAGTTACATTGAATATCCCGGCCGGGGTGGACGACGGAAAGAGAATTACAATCCGTGGCGAAGGAGATGCCGGAAAGAACGGCGGACCAAGCGGAGATTTAATCGTAGTCCTCCACGTAGAAAGCCATAAGTTCTTTGAACGCAGCGGACAGGACCTTTATTGTGCTGTTCCAGTTACAATGGCTCAGGCCGCATTGGGCGAAACTATTTTTATTACCACACTTGACGGTAAAAAAATTGAATTCAAACTGCCTGCCGGCACACAGAATGGTAAACTCCTGAGAATCAAGAACGAAGGCGTACCGGTTGTTAATTCAACAAGAAAGGGCGACCTTTACATCAAGATTCTTGTACAGGTTCCACAGAAGATGTCGGCTAAGCAGAAGGAACTTCTGGAAGAGTTCTCCAGACTGGATGACGCTACCACAAGTCCTCAGCCGGTTCCACTTTCTACACTTAACTAAATGCTATGAGTTTGCCACAAGGGTTCGATAAATACATTGCACCGGATGCTGACAGACTTAAATTTTTGCAGGATTATCTTTTGGCCCGCTCGGTTCAAACTTCGGTGGTGAGCGTGGCCGGAAGAAAACACCTGTATGTTAATTTTCCTTCAAGTTCATACAATCCAAGATTCAAAATAAAAACAATTCTCACTCATTACGATCGTGTAAGCGGAAGCCCTGGTGCCAACGACAATAGTGCCGCAGACTTTCAGATTGCAGACTTTGCCGTCCGCTTAAAAAAAGCCATCGACCGCGGTGCCGTCCCGAATATACGTATCTTTTTTACCGACGGAGAAGAACTTGGCGAAGGCGGAGTGAGCTCTCAGGGGGCCTTTGGACTTGCCGAGCTTTTTAAAAAGCTTGGAATTACAAACGACGATGTTTATGTTTTTGACTCCTGCGGCCGCGGACAGGTGGCAGTTCTTGCTCAGGCCGGGCTCGGTCAGGCTCAGTCTAAAAATTCAAGCTTTGCAAAAAAGTTTATAAGCCTTTTTGAACGCACTCAAAACCTCCTGCGCACATCCTGCCAGAACTCATGGATCACGCTCCCGGTTCCGTACAGTGACAACGCGGGCTTTCTTGCCTTGGGAATTCCTGCCGTTGCGATAACACTTTTGCCTAAGGAAGAAGTTTCTGACTACCAGCGCGCTCTTTTAAGCGACAAAAATCTGGAAAGCGAAGTTATGAACTGCCATATGGATGACGGACCGGACAAACTTCCGCGCTTTAAGTATGAAGAAAAAATGCCTGTGACCTGGCGCCTTTTCCACACGCCTTACGACAATGCCCTCAGCCTGACAGAAGAAAGCTTTGATGTAATGAGAAAAATCCTCGATACACTTGCGGCCAGCAGAACCCTCTCGTAAAACAAAGTTCTCCCCTGTTGCATAAATATTGAATTTGCACTATGATTTTTTGCATAAATATACGAAATTAATTCGCTTTTATGAGGAATTTGGAGGCTTTTTATGGCAAAAGATAAAGTAATTCTGGCTTATTCAGGTGGATTGGATACAACAGTTATCATTCCATGGCTCAAAGAAAATTACGACTATGATGTTATCGCCGTTTGTATCGACGTAGGACAGGGCGATGACTGGGAACACATTAAGGCACGTGCAGTTAAAACAGGCGCTTCAGCATGTTACGTTGTAGATGCCCGTCAGGAATATATCGAAGAATACATCTGGCCTGCACTCAAGGCAAATGCAGTTTACGAAGATGAATATCTCCTCGGAACTTCAACAGCCCGTCCTCTTATCGGAAAAATCCTTGTTGAATATGCACGCCAGGAAGGCGCTGTAGCAATCTGTCACGGTGCAACTGGTAAAGGAAACGATCAGGTTCGTTTTGAACTTGCAATCAAAGCATTTGCTCCGGACCTCAAAGTAATCGCAGCATGGCGCGACGACAAATGGAACATGGACAGCCGTGACGCAGAAATCAAATTCCTTGAAGACCGCGGACTTGAAGTTCCAATGAAAAAAGACCAGTCATATTCACGTGACGAAAACATCTGGCACATCAGCCACGAAGGTCTTGAACTTGAAAAGACAGAAAATGAACCGAATTATCCTCACATGCTCAAGAACACTACTGTTCCGGAAAATGCAGGTGACGGTGAATATGTAACAATCGAATGGGAAAAAGGAATTCCGGTAGCCTTGAACGGCAAAAAAATGAACGGCCTTGAACTCATGCTCGAATTGAATAAAATCGGCGGACGCAACGGTGTCGGCCTTGTAGACATCTGCGAAAACCGCTGTGTAGGCATGAAGAGCCGTGGTGTTTACGAAACTCCGGGTGGAGCAATCCTTTACTTTGCTCATCGCATGATGGATCATATCTGTCTCGATCGCGACACATACCACTACAAACAGCAGGTAAGCCTCCGTCTTGCAGAACTGATCTACGACGGAAAAGTATTTACACCGTTGTATGACGCCTTGATGGCATTTGTTGATTCAACACAGAAGACTGTTACAGGCTGGACAAAGGTTAAGCTCGTTAAGGGCCAGATCCGTGCTGCCGGTTCATCTTCAAAATATTCACTCTACAATGAAGACATCGCTTCATTTACAACCGGTGAACTTTACAACCACAAAGATGCACAGGGCTTTATTACTTTGTTCGGACTTCCTCTCAAAGTTCGCGCTATGATGGAACAGAAAGTTGGTGAAGGTCAGGCAATCGTAGAAAGCAAGAACCTTAAAAAACGCCCTACGGAATAATGTAGTTGGATTTTACATCCCTGTAAAACCCAACTACGACGATAGCAAAGCTATCGTCACATCGGGGCTTGGCTGCGCGTCCATGCGCAGTTACATCCCTGTAAGATAGCATGGCTATCGTCACAAAGAGCTTTGGCTGCGCCTCCGTGCGCAGGAAAGACCGTCCCTGAGGGGGCGGTTTTTTTTTGCACTCCGCTTTTTCCCTGTATCCTGATTTTTACGCCTGGAACACATCCTGCAAAAAAAAATAAAAATAATTTTTATAAACCTATTGACATAGTAGGAAATAAAATGTAAATTGCTTTACATACCTACCAACGCACTAGGTAAATAAATAAAAGCAGGAGGCGTGATAAAAAGTACTTCCGTGTACTTTTTATCACATGCAGATTTTGCCGTCGGCAAAACTGCGATATCGTGCCTCCTGCACGACCGCTAACGCGGAGTTTATAAAGAGGTCAAAATGAAAAAATTATCTGTAATCTTAACCCTGTTTCTGCTTGCCGCACTGACTTTTGCCCAGAAAGCGGGGGATAAAATCACATTCACGGCCACTGACTTGAAGGGCGCGCCTGTCACAAGCGACATTTTTGCCAGAAACAAGATAACCATGCTGAACATCTGGGGAACTTTCTGCGGCCCCTGTATTCGCGAAATGCCGGACCTTGCAAAACTCAACGAGGAAAACAAAGCCAATGGCGTTGAAGTCGCCGGCATCGTGATTGATATTCTTGACCGCAGGGGAAATGTGGATTCCCGCGTAAAATCCAGCGCAGAATCCATCATCAGCCAGACAGGAGCAGATTACACCCACATAGTTCCAAACCTTACGATGATGACAGGCCTCCTGAAAAATGTTCAGGCTGTTCCCACCACGATTTTCATAGATTCAGAGGGAAAAATCATCGGCCAGCCTTATATGGGCGCTAAAAGTCAGAAAGACTGGCAGAAAATCATCGACGAGATTTTAAAGAAATAGGGAGGCACAATGAAAGTCACCGGAAAAAAACGGAAAATAATCGCAGTCATCTCTCTCTGTCTGGGAATTGCCCTTGTCCTTGCAGGCATTTTCCGCGGCGAGGCAGAAACCGTCTTCAACAAGGCTACCCGCATCTGCATGGAATGCATCGGGATAGGATAAAAAGCGCTTTTTTATAGAGAGGCAGCAGTCATGTCAAAAAATACAGAAATAAAGAAACACTCCAGAATCCGCCTGATAATCCAGGCTTTGTTTGCGACCCTTTCAAACGGCTACATTAAGGGTTTTGCCCGGGGACAGATTTTTGATGGCCCTTCCAAATTTCTCTGCGTTCCGGGAATGAACTGCTATTCCTGTCCGGGAGCCCTGGGAGCCTGTCCCATCGGATCCCTTCAGGCGACGCTCAACGGAAGGGAATACCGGGTTTCAATGTACATTGCAGGTCTTCTTGTGATTTTCGGGACTTTCCTCGGCCGTTTTGTCTGCGGATTTTTGTGTCCCTTCGGCCTGATTCAGGATCTGCTTTTTAAAATTCCCTATGTAAAAAAAATCCGCCGCCTGCCGGGGGAAAAGGGTCTGCGCTGGCTGCGCTTCGTTTTCCTCGGCATCTTCGTTATTCTCCTTCCCATGTTCGTTGTGGATATCACAGGCCTTGGAGAACCCTGGTTCTGCAAGTGGATCTGCCCGGTGGGCACCCTGGAAGGGGGAATCCCTCTCGTACTTTTGAACTCTGCCATGCGGGGAGCGGCAGGCTTTATCTTCCGCTGGAAACTTACGATTCTCATCATCACGCTGCTTTCTGCAATTGTGATCTACCGCCCCTTCTGCCGCTATGTATGCCCCCTTGGAGCAATTTACGGCATTTTCAATAAAATCTCTTTCTACCGCATCAAAATCGACCCGCTTAAATGCACACAATGCGGCGCCTGCCGGAAAACCTGTAAACTGGATATTCCGGTATGGAAAAACCCGGATTCAATGGACTGCATCCGCTGCGGAGACTGCAAGGCAGCCTGCCCGCAGGGGGCGATAAAGCTAAAGTCAGCGCTCTCGTAAGTGAATCTGCGGGATTCCTGCTGCCTGGAATGAACTGACATACACTGGAAAAACCCGCTGAAATCCCCCCCTAAAACACATACCTCGCCTTTAAGTACACGCTGGTATAATCCTTGTACTCTCCGTACGTGCCTGCTTCTTTTCCTTCA
>JAILFZ010000198.1 GCA_024697295.1 Treponema sp. | reverse complement strand
TAAACTCCGCCTTTTTATCGGCCCTCCGCTGACTGAGTCCTTTAAAACTCTCTACGGCTTTTCTGAGGAGCAGGCATTTGAAGCTATGGGAGTTTACCGCGAATACTTTGGTGTAAAAGGACTTTTTGAAAACTCCGTTTATGACGGAATCATTCCAACTCTTGAAGCCTTAAAGAATTCAGGTAAAAAACTCTATGTTGCAACAGGCAAGCCTGAAATTTACATGCACCGCATCCTTGAGCATTTTGGCCTGAAAGATTATTTTATCTTTGCAGGCGGCGCTGATTTAAAAGAAACCCGCAGCAAAAAGGATTTGATAATTCAATACGTAATCAGAGAATGCGGCCTTGAAGAAGCACGCTCCGAGGGGAACATTCTTATGATTGGCGATAGAAAGCATGACATAATCGGCGCACAAAAGACCGGTCTTTCATCCTGCGGAATTTTGTGGGGCTATGGCTCCCGCCAGGAACTCACGCAGGCGGGAGCGGACTTTATAATCGAACGCCCCCAGGAGCTTCTCCTAGTCAATCCAGCGTAAAGTGTTTTTACGGCCGGATGAGCGTCGTCCGGAATCTTCGTTCATAAAGGATTCAATAATTTCTGTAACTGCCCACAATCCGATAAAACCTAAGAGTAAAAAGAACATAACCATAATTGTTACCTCGCTTTTGTTTTTATGAGGTCAGTATATACGGGGTGGTGAGACATAGAATGTCCCGCAAAAATAGAAAATAAATATAACAATTATTTAGATGTTGGTTTTTGGTAAAATGCTATAATTGAATTTGGCAATACTTCCAGTAATTATGCTTGCCGGGTAGAAGTTAATGAGAAGAAGAAAAAGTTTTGTTTTTACAATTTTACTTATTTTATCTGCATCTTTAGGAATCCTATTGGCGGTAGGCATTCTGTTTTCTCGTTACACGAAATTTGTCAATGAAGCAACTTCCTATGCACCGCGGCTTTCTAAATTTGAATCCAGCGTACTTTATATAAATTCATATGATCCAACATACATGATAAGTAAACCCCAGTTTGAGGGAATCAACAGGGTTTTTGAACGAAATCAGATTCACTATGACATTTTGTACATGGATACAAAAAACCTGAATACTCCGATTGCTTATAAACAGTTCTATGAAAGAACAAAATATAAAATTCAAAATTCAAAAAAATATGACGCAATAATCGTAAGTGATGATGCTGCATTGGCTTTTGTTCAAAAATATCAGAATGAACTTTTTGCCGATACTCCCATTGTTTTCTTTGGAATAAATGATATGGAAAACGCGGCAATTGCTGCCCAGAATCAGTGGATAACAGGATCCATAGAACCTTTGTTCTACGAAGAAACCTTAAAAGCCGCAATGATTCAAAATCCGAGATTTCATAATGTTTATACGGTAATTGATAACACACCGACCGGACGCGGAGACAGAAAGCAGTACCTTGAAGTTGTAAAAAAATATCCTAACCTCAATTTTCACGAAGTCGGCACGGAATTCGAGTCAGCCGAAGCTGCCGCTGAGGTTTTTAAACAGATTCCTGAGGATTCAATAATAATTATTGTTTCTATCCTTAACGAGTTTCCTACAGAAAACCAGGCCTCAGTTTATGATTTCATAACCTTTGTCCAGAAATATACAAAAGATATTCCATTGTACCGTACGCATCCGCTCGGAATCGGGCTCGGCTTTGTCGGCGGAAAAATTCCGGATGACAGAGAAGCCGGAAGAAAAGCTGCAGAAGTTGTTGTAGACATTTTGTGTGGTGCTGATATTTCAAAAATCCCGGTATGGACAGAAGATGACGGCTTTTTCTGTTTTGATTATAATGTTCTTAAAGCTCATAATTACCCTACTGAATTTTTGCCGTCAAATACAAAATTCATCAACGATCCAAAAGAAGGATTCAGGCAGTATTCAAATCAGATAATGCCGTTTGCACTTATAATTTTTTCAGTTCTCCTGCTTTTTGCGGCCGCCTTATTCAGTTATAAAAGGGCAATCAAGGCAAACGGGGTTATGATGATAATGAACCAGCGTATGAGACAGACCAACAAGGAACTCAATGATTCAAAATTCCGTCTGACCTACGTTGCAAACAATGATAAGCTGACAGGACTTCCAAACCGCTCTCACGCCGAAGAAGAAATCAGACACATTATGGACAGCGGTGTTCCCTTCTCGCTTGCGATTATGGATTTGGATGACTTTAAAAATTACAACAACACCTACACCCACGTTTGCGGAGACACGCTTCTTGTTGAATGCGGAAAGAGACTTGTTTCAATTTGCCGTAACAATGATTATTTTGCCGCCCGCTACGGTGGAGATGAATTCCTTTTGATTCATAAAAACGGTCATATTGAACGTCACGGAAAGGAAATCGAAGAACTTCGCGAGATTTTGAATGCGCCGATTTTCTATAACAATGTAAAACTTGATGTTGCAATGTCGGTTGGTTTTGCAGACTATCTTGCAGATATGGATTATGACGAACTTGTAACAAATGCTGACCTGGCACTTTTTGAAGCTAAAAAAGTCGGACACGGCGCAATCATGTGCTTTACGCCGGAAATGAAAGAGACTGTAATTAAAAAGAATAGAATTGTTGAAATCTTAAAAGAAGAATGTATACGCGGAGGATTTGAAATCCGCTATCAGCCCCAGATTAACGCAAAAACCGGCGAAACCTACGGATTTGAAGCTCTCGTACGTCTTCAGAATTATTCTTTTGGTCCAGCCGACTTTATCCCGGTAGCAGAAGACGGCGGTTTTATTGCGCAGATTGGGCGCATTGTTACAGAAAAAGTAATTTCGCAGATGGCACAGTGGCGCGAAGAAAGGATGGAGCTTAAAAAGATTGCAATCAACTATTCGAACGGGCAGCTCGTAGACGAACTGTATGTTCCATTTTTGCAGAGCCTTCTGGAGCGTTACGACATTGATCCAAAATATGTTGATATTGAAATTACAGAAAGCCTCTTTATGGGAAACACAGCCCGTGCAACAAAGCTTTTTAACGACCTGGCTGCAATTGGAGTTGGTCTTGCGCTCGATGACTTTGGAACGGGATATTCCTCTTTGAGTTATCTTACCTTTGTTCCGGCAGAAAAGGTTAAAATCGATAAATCCCTGGTCGACAACTATCTGGTTGAAGGCAAGGAAAGTTTTATCCAGAACATTGTTCATCTTGTACATGATTTGGGAATGAAGCTTACAGTCGAAGGTGTTGAACAAAAATGGCAGTACGATAAATTGCGCGAGATGAACTGTGACTTTATCCAGGGTTATTTCTTCAGCAAGCCGATTGGAGCGGAAAGCGTTCCGAACTTCTCCGTACAAATTTGAACTTGATGAGATATGGAATAAATGTCGGCTTTGCTTAAGCAGAAAGACACAATATGGAAACGGGAAGGAAAGCAAGCGGCTGCTGGACCGATATTTGAACCAACTTTGAATAATTGGGTGCGGTGATTGTTCCGATAATTATATTATGAAACTCAATAAAATTGCATTTTTGGTTCTTGCGTGCGCGCAAATTATCAATATTTCGTGTTCAAAAAAATCTGCGGATAACGCGGAAAACCTTTCTTTAAATCAAAATCTTGTTTCCGGAACCGTTTTGAATTCAAAAGCACAGTTGTGCCTTTTAGGACGTGACGGACAGATGCATCCGGTTATAAAAATTAAAAATGGCGAACAGATTGAACTTGTGGAGCAGGACGGAAAATTTTTGACAACAGTAATTGGACAGTCTCAGGAAGTTACAGAGGGCGCCGTTGAGAATTCCACCCGGGAAATCAAAACAATTGAATACACAGCGGTCGTTTACGATAACGTGGACTGGTGGCTCAGAAAGGGCGACTGTGCGGCAGACACTCAGAGCGCTGTAATAATTGAAGACTCGTTTATTTATTCAGACGAAGCGATGAAAAAACGGGTAGAAAATCTGAAAAAACCGTTGAAATTTTCGACCGTGGTTGCAAAGTCAAACGAGGATGTTCCGCACAACAAATATGACAGCACAAAGATTTATTATTATGATGAGGCATCAAAGGAAGTTCAAAGCGCCTTTGTAAATTCGGGGGCAATCAGTACATTAAAAGATGATATCGAAGTGAGCAGAATCGCAGTTCAACTTATGAATACCACACGCGCTGTTCCTCGGAACGCCCTTTTTGCAGAAGCCGCAAAATTCAATCCGTCTGCCAGGGTTCTTGCCGTGTTGAATGCACAGAAAGAAGAAAAACTTACATACAGTTACAAAGAGGTTCTAAACTCCATGTCAAAACGCTCTTACGGTGTAAATGTGAAAGAACTTTTAACCGTTGATCAGAGTAAGGATCCTTTTAAGTAAGATTGCAATCCGCCTTATGTACAGAGGGCGGATTTTTTTTTAGAATTAGTTCATGCCTGTAAAATCGAATTCAAACTCCGACACAAAATTAATTGAACAATACTACAATAAATTCAACGAGGAGCATCGTCTGACGACACGTCACGGAACTGTCGAGTTTACTGTGACGATGCATTACATCGAAGAATGCATCGCAGGACGTCCGGGGCTTTCGATTCTTGATTTGGGGGCTGGAACCGGGCGTTATTCTGTAGCGCTCGCGCAAAAAGGTCATTCGGTCACCGCTGTGGAACTTGTGGAACGTAACCGGAAGGTAATTGAATCCAAACATCAGCCGGGCGTTCACATCTGGCCGGGCGACGCCCGGGATTTACGCTTTTTGGACGACGAAAGTTTTGACATCACACTGATTTTTGGTCCGATGTACCATTTGCACACAGACGAAGACCGTCTCAAAGTTTTTAGCGAGGCAAAACGCGTAACCAGAAAGGGGGGCTTTATTCTTGTTGCCTACGTAATGAATGAATACAGCCTGATTGAATACTGCTTTAAGAAGGGTAAAATCGCAGAATTAATTAAAAGCGGCGCCGTAACGCAGGACTTTAAAACCGTTAGCGGACCAGATGACTTGTATTCATATTTGAGGCCAGAAGATATAAACCGCATCAATCAAAAGGCCGGTCTTGAGCGCATAAAAATCATCGCAGCCGACGGACCTTCAGATTACATGCGCCGTGAATTAAACGCTATGGACGACGAAACCTTTGATCTTTTTATAAAATTCCAGCTGAGCAATGCGGAACGCTCCGACCTTTTAGGCGCCTCCAGCCACACGGTGGATGTCCTTAAGAAAGCATATTGACAAAAAGACGGAAAATGTCATAATAAAAGGCACGGAGGCTAATTATTATGGCTAAGAAATATGCATTTTTGTTCCCGGGACAGGGTGCTCAAACACAGGGTATGATTAAAGATGTTTGTGAGTCTTTTCCAGAAGCCCAGAAAGTAATCGAAGAGATGTCTAAAGTAACTGGCAAAGATATTGCCAAACTCCTTTGGGAAACAGAACAGACTGAACTTAACCGCAGTGACAACAGTCAGCTTGCAATCACTGCTGCCAGCCTTGCAGTAATGGCTGCCCTCAAAACTAAAGGAATCGAACCTTCTGCCTGCATGGGATTTTCTCTTGGTGAATTTCCGGCTTTGTATGCTGCCGGCGTTTTGAATTTTGAACAGGTATGTAACATCGTAAAGAGCCGCGGTTCAATCATGCAGAAAGTTTGCGAAGAAATCGCAGAAGCTAACGCAGGTCACGCTCCTGGAATGAGTGCTATCCTCGGCCTTCCACCGGAAAAAGTTGAAGAAATCGCATCAAAAATCGACGGTGCTTATGCCGCAAACCTTAACTCAAGCGTACAGACTGTAGTTGCAGGTACTGCAGATGGTCTGGCCAAGGTAGAAGAAGCAGCAAAAGAAGCCGGTGCACGCCGTGCAATCCGTCTTGCTGTTGCAGGTCCTTTCCATAGCCCTCTTATGCAGAAGGCTGCTGACAACTTTAAAACTGCTCTTGAAGAATACACATTCGCTGAACCAAAAATCACATTATTCAGCAACGTAACAGGTAAAAAGGTAACTGATCCTGCAGCCGCTAAAGTAAGCGCAGTTGATCACCTTACTCATCCTGTTCGCTGGACAGACGAAGAAGCTGTTCTTGCTGATTTGATGGCTAACGACAAAGATAACGAATGGAATGTAATCGAAGTAGGTCCAGGTTCAGTTTTGGCCGGACTCTGGGGCAAGACTTCTTATGCAGAACAGTGGAAAGCAGTTTCTGTAAACACAGCAGAATCAATCAATTCACTTTAATTTTAGGATAACAGGAGTTCATGATGTTATTATTGAATAAAAAAGCCCTTGTTACAGGAAGCAGCCGCGGTATTGGCCGTGGAATTGTTGAAATGTTCATTAAAAACGGTTGTGAAGTTTGGGGTCTTTGCTCTAAACCAAGCAGCGCAAAAGATGAATTGGAAAAACTTGCTTCAGAAAACAATACTAAATTCCACGAAATTTGTGCAGACGTAGGCAATGCAGAACAGGTTACTTCTGTTGTTAAAGCAGCCCTCACAGAAGCCGGTGGCTTTGACGTTCTTGTAAACAATGCAGGAATCACACGCGACGGTCTTTCTTTCCGTATGAAACTTGATGACTGGAACGATGTTTTGCGTGTTAATTTGACTTCTTCTTTCTTAATTTGTCAGATTGTTTCAAATGATATGATCCGCCGCAAGTCAGGTTCAATCATCAATATGTCCAGTATTGTTGGTTTGCATGGACAGGGTGGTCAGGTAAACTACGCAGCTTCTAAAGGCGGTTTGATTGCTTATTCAAAAGCTTTGAGTAAAGAAGTAGGCAGCCGCGGAGTTCGCGTAAACTGTATCGCACCGGGATTTATTGAAACAGACATGACTGCAGTTCTTAAACCGGAACTCCAGCAGGCAATGATTGATTCAGTTCCTCTCAAAAGAGCAGGTACAACAGAAGATGTTGCGGGAGCAGCTTTGTTCCTCGCAAGCGATTTGAGTAAATATATCACCGGCCAGGTAATTGGCGTTGACGGCGGCCTTGGCTGCTAGTCAAATACGCGGGTTTTAGGGTGCAACCCTAGGAGAGGGGGTAGCGTAAAACCTGCGGTTTGGAGCGAGGGGGTAGGGAGCGACGGCGAAGCCGGCAAAACTCTCGAGGAGAGTTTTGAGCGAGTCTCGATGAAGGCTATGCCTGAACCGCCTTCCCCCATTATAACAGGAGGCGTGATAAAAATTACGTCCTTGTAATTTTTATCATGGGCAATTGCATTCTAAAGCCTGCAATTGCTGTTCGCGCCGTCCTGGCGCGCGGCTGCCGCCGAGGCTTTAAAGGAGGCGTGATAAAAAGTACTTCCGTGTACTTTTTATCACTTGCAGATTTTGCCGTTGGCAAAACTGCGATTCGTGCCATCCATGGCACGCCGCTAACGCGGAGTTTTATAGGAGAATAAAATGAGAAGAGTAGTAGTTACTGGTATGGGTGCTGTAAACGCACTTGGAAATTCCGTAGAAGAATCTTGGGAAAACATGAAAGCAGGAAAGAGTGGAATCGGTCCCATCACTGCTTATGACAGCACTCCGTTCAAGGTAAAGTACGAAGCAGAAGTTAAAAACTTTGACGCTTCAAAATATATGGATGCTAAACTTGCACGCAAAATGGCAAAATTTACACAGTACGCTGTTGCTGCAGCAAAAATGGCTCTTGATGATGCAAGCATCACAGAAAACAAAGAAATTCTTGAAGACGCTGGTGTTTACCTTGGTGTTGGTATCGGCGGATTTGAAGTAATGGAAGCAAGCTACAAAAGCTACTTTGCTTCTGAATACAAACGCGTTCCACCAATGACAATTCCAGAACTTATTCCTAACGAAGCTGCCGGTAACATCAGTATCGTATTTGGAATCCACGGTCCTGCACACACTGTTGCAACTGCATGTGCTTCTGGTACAGACGCAATTGGTAATGCATTGGATCAGGTTCGCAGCGGACGTCTTGATGTATGTCTCGCAGGTGGTTCTGAATCTGCAATGAACGGATTTACAAACATCAGCTTTGGTGTTTTGCAGGCTCTTTCGACAAAATGGGCTGACGATCCTTCAAAAGCAAGCCGCCCGTTCGACAAAGACCGCGACGGTTTTGTAATCGGTGAAGGTTCAACAATTCTCGTACTTGAAGAATATGAACACGCTAAAGCACGTGGCGCTAAAATCTACGCTGAAGTAGCAGGTTATGGTGCAACAACTGACGGTTATCACCTTACAGCTCCAAATCCAGACGGAGTTTGCGGTGCTAAGGCAATGACACTTGCTATGAAAGATGCAGGAGTCAAACCGGAAGATGTTGTTTACTACAACGCTCACGGAACTTCAACACACCTGAACGACAGCGGCGAAACAAAAATGCTCCACAACGCATTTGGTGAATCAGCTAAAAAACTCCACATTTCTTCTACAAAGAGTATGACAGGTCACTGTCTCGGAAATGCAGGCAGTCTTGAAGCAATGGTTTGTATCAAAGCAATTCAGGAAGGATTTATTCCACCGACAATCAACCTCGACAATCCGGATGTTGAAGGCGGTTGTGACCTTGACTACACACCAAACAAGGGAATTAAAATCGATGTTCCGGTTGCAATGAGCGGAAACTTTGGTTTTGGCGGACACAACGGAATTCTCGTATTCAAGAAAATTAACTAGGAAATAAATATGGCAGATTTACCTTTTACAAATGTAGAAACTTTATTGCCGCACAGAAAACCATTTTTGTTCGTAGACAGCATTGACAGCTACGATGAAAACGGCTGTGTTGCCACAAGAAAATTTACTGACGAAGACTTTTTCTTTAAGGGACACTTCCCGGAATACCCTGTTGTTCCAGGCGTAATCTTAGTCGAAACAATGGCACAGTGCGGTGGTGCTGCCTTGAGTCTTCAGAAAAAATTTGAAGAAGGCAGTTTGTTCTTCCTCGGAACTGTTAACAACGTAAAGTTCAAGCATCAGGTTCGTCCTGGTGACACAGTTCGCATCGAAGTTGAAAACAAACGCACCAGCAAAAACATGATCGTTCAGGCCGGCAAAGCATATGTTGGCGAAACACTTTGTGCCCAGGCCGAATGGATGTGCCTCGTCGGCAAAGGCAACTGAGCCGACGGGTTTTATAATTTCCATACACAAAGCGGCACGATGAGCGTGCCGCATGTGCTTAGTCGGCAAAGCCGACTAGCCCCGCAATCCCGACAATCCTGCCTTTTTTTTAATGACGATAAACGCATTCTGTGTTAGAATAAGGGTATGGATTGTCAGAACCTTTGCAAAAGTCTTATTGAAGCAGCACTGCCGGTCGCAAAAAGTATTGCAGCACCTATAGCGTATCTTGAAATTTCAGTTTCTTCTGATCTTAAGGATAGAATTGAAAGCATCACTGAATGTTTTAAAAAATCAAAATGGGACACTGAATTGTCTTCTGCTGATTTGATGGTTCAAGAAGATGCCCAATTGCCAGATTCAACAATAAAAATAGTTCAACTGGTTGAATTTGAAGACGACAGCCGCCGTAGTTCAGTTCATCAGATGGACAAGATTATCAGCTTCTAAATACTGATTCAACCCTCTTTTTCTCATCTTGCAGTTTTTCTAAATTCATTAACCAAAAGTTCCGATAATTGAAGAGATAAACTATGCGCTGAAAAGAATCTGCAATAGTTTTATAATTGAATATGCTGATGAGTAAACACCACCACAAAACATTTTTAACTTCTCATTTCTCTGCGCTCAAACCCTTGTGCGCGCTGGTTTTCTTTGTCCTGGGAAGTTTTGTGTGGGGGGCAGATTATTACTGGACCGGTGCAACAGATACAAGCTGGACTGAAGCAACAAACTGGAGCAACGATGCAGTCAATCCGGCTACAGATTATCCCAACGATGCCGATGATACCGTTTATATAAAAAAGGCTTCTACAATTACAGTTACCGCAGATATCACTGTTGGCCGAATCATCTGTACTGCATCAAGTACCATTGCTATTAATATTACTATTAATAACGGAATACAGCTTACCTGTGACCAGATTTATGGTGGAAACGAAAACGAAAACGAAAAAACAGTAATTACCTTGTCAGGCGACGGTACAGTGTATGCTAATGGTGCGGTTGGCTATACAGTGCCTCAAGACGCCCATGGTATAACAAGCGGTATCGATATGCGTGGGGCAACAATTACCGTAGATTGTGCCACTTACACCTGTAATAACTGCGACATCGTCTGTTATACCAATGGTAATGTTATTTTAAACTCAGGAAAGACTCTTACAGCAAAGCAGCTTTTCTTTAACGGAACACAGGCGAGGGGCAGTTCATGGCTTAGGGTAAATGGAACTGCAACCCTGGTTTCTGTAAATGCAGGAACAGATAATAAAACCGATGGAATTCCAAATGTTTTGCTTGATGACCGCAACCGCACCGGAATTGAAGTCGGCACTAACGGAACTCTTACTGTAAGCGGAACGGTTCAGGTTTGTAATAAGATTATCAATGCAGGCACACTTACACTGGAAGGTAATGTTACAGGCTGGCGTGCAGATTACCCCACAGAAATTATAAACACTAATACAGTCACCGCCTCGGGAATAACTTTTACAAACGTCACTGTTTCAGGAAGCGGCACGTTGACAGCCGCTGCAGGATTAACCGCACTTGGAACTGTTTCTTTACCGGCAGATAGTCTGGGCGGCGCGCTCACGGCAGGTGACGGAACAACAGAAACCACAGTTACACTGACAGGCGATTTTACGGCAACTGAGATTTCTGTTCTTGCAAATGCTGTTCTTGATGCAGGCGGTACGGAACTTACAGTTACCGGTAACTTTACAAACGCAGGAACATATAAAGCGGCCGCAACGACAAACATCGGCGGAAACTGGACCGACAACGGAACCTTTACTCACAATGATGGAACTGTAGAATTTACCGGTTCACCTGTAATCAGCGGAACATCAGATACTGCCTTTAACAACTTTACCATGGCAAATGCCGGTGGAAAAACTTTAACTTTAACAAGTTCTCCATCTGTTGCAGGAACCCTCACATTAAGCGGCTCCGGAACTTCAAGCCGCCTGACCGTAACAGGTACCGGCGGATTCAAGATTTCTGAAGCAAAAGGAACCGGACAGTATCTTTCTATTGATTCTACTGTAAGCGTAACAGACTCAGCCGGAAGCGCAGATTACACAGCTCTTTATTACGAAGCAGATGACACAGTTCCTTCTGCGGGAACAACAAGTGATGCTTACAAGACAATAATTCAAAACGGCTGGAGATGCGGTTTGTCAGAAATTGATTTCATCTGGACCGGTGCAACAGATACAAGCTGGACTGAAGCAACAAACTGGGATATAGGAATTGTTCCGACCGCGGGCTGTACGGCAATAATTGAAAATGCCGCAAAACAGCCGGTTCTGACAGAGGCTCTGGCCTTTGGAAACGGAGAAATCACAGTAGAAAGCGGTTCAACTTTTACACTTGGTGAAAACAGCCTGACCTGCGGCACATTTACAAACAACGGAACCGTAATTCTTGCAGGAAGCCAGACTATTG
>JAILFZ010000085.1 GCA_024697295.1 Treponema sp. | reverse complement strand
TTCATTTCGAGATACTCATTGAAATTCAAAGGAAACATTTCAAACTCAATATAGCGGCCTGTCAGTTTTGTAATCAATTCACCACTTAAGAGATATGAATTTGATCCTGTTATAAAAATTGAAAACTCACCGTCATCGCGGAATTCGTTTAGAACTTCCTCAAAATCTTTAACATTCTGAACTTCATCTATAAAAAGATATTTTAAACCTGAAGCCTTTGAGTTTTCATCAATAAGTTTTTCAAGTTGTTCTGGAGTTTTTACATTTCTGTATCCGCGTTTATCCAGATTAAGATAGATGATATTCTCTGCAGCGATTCCTTTTTCTGAAATTTCGTCTGCAATAGTTTGCATAAGGCTGGACTTCCCGCAACGACGAACTCCAGTTATTACCTTTATAATTTCTGCTTCATCGTAAAACCCACGTATCTTTTGCAAATAGGATTCGCGCTTGTAATATTTCATTTTCACCTCATTTACAACATAATTATATGCAAAACACACGTTATTCGCAAGTTATCGGGGTATATTTTTACATTTTAATAAATATTACCCCCATAACCATCTTTCATTATTTCACATTCTTTCTTCTGCTTTCCTTTAATAATCAAGTTTTCCGATGAATTTCAACTTTCCAGACTTTGCAAGCTGGCCAGGGTTTGTGCCCGGCTGTCCGACAGGAACCGGTACCCCTAATTCTTCATAATATTTCTTCCAGTAATCAGAAATTTCTTTTTCGCCGTCACCAAACTTCATTGGGACATTATCAAAAATCGGGAGGATTTCTGCGATGTATTGAGAGCAGTAGAACTTTCCGTTGTCAGGGTAAAAGCTGTGATTATATTCAAAGCCCAAATAGCTTTCTGCCCGCTCCCTGACGATTCCGGCATCAATTTGAGGGTAGCGGTAAATAAAAACTTCACGCTTTTCTTCTGCAAGATATTCTTCAAGTTTCTGTTTTGCCACACCGCATTTTCGGGACGCATGGTAAAGCATGCCGTCAAAATATATTCCAACGTGACTGTATTTTTCTGTTGTTTCGATAATCGCTTTTGACAAGTCTGATTCGTCGCTCATAAAAAGGAGATCGCCGTTTTGTAAAATGTTTATGTTCATCCTACTTCCCAACTACCACTTGGCCTGCAAATGCCAGCCCTACTCCTGCCAACACGCTCAGTGCAACAAAAAAACGGGACCTGTGAAGTGAAGTGTGAAGTGCACTTCATTGAAGGCCCCGTTTTTTTGTCTGTTCAGTTTTCTGTCTTATTTTACTTCGAGTTTAACGTCAGTAAATTCAACTGTTGCACAGCGTGCTGTGAACAAACCTGCATAAACGTAGTCAGCGTCTACTGCGTTCAAGTCGGCTTTGATTGTCTGAGCCGGGTTCTTTCCGTATTTTACTGAATAAGAATTTCCGGTCTTTGTGATCGAAAGAGCAACCTTTGTTCCGGCTGCAGGCTTCTTTTCTGAAGCGTTTGCTATTTTATTCAACTTTGTGTCGAGGCGCTGGAATGCAGAAGTCCATCCGTCTTTTGTTGTATCGAGGGCACCAACTGCCACATAGTCGCTGTTGATTGACTTGTCGTTTTTGCAGATGTAAATGTCATCGCGGACAATGAGACCAAATGAAGCCTGGTTGTCAGCTTTAATGTATTTTACGTTTGCTGTTGCTGTCAAAGTAAAATCCTTGTCGTGTGGAATCTGCTGGAAGCAGACACACATACCGTCGATTGAACCTGAGATTTTACCGCTTACCAGAGAACCGTCAGCGCTTCCTGAGTTCATTGCAAAGCCGTTGTCTGTCGGAACGATTCCGTTGAATGAAGGTGTTGAAATTTTTGAGTCTCCGCCGCAGTCACCGAATGCGGTACCAAACCATGGTTCCGGAACTTTCTTGAAGAAGTAGCTCTTGTCTTTCGGGCTGAATCCTTCGTATGTAGGCATTACGTAGTCAGGGTTCTGAACGAGAAGGGCGATTGTCGGAGCCGGAGCTTTTTTGTTTACAAGTTTAGCGAATTTTTTGTTCTGTTTTGCAACTTCGTTGATTACGTCATAAGCAACAACAGAAGCACCGTATGTGTTAAGGTGTGTGTTGTCTACAGAATTTGGTTTAAAAGTCTGCCATGCGTGGAATTTTGAAGTTTCTTCAGCTGTCATTGATTCGTAGCGGGCTTTTGTAATTGAAGTCAAATCTACACAGGCAACGCCAACTTCTTTTGCAAGTTCAATGATTGCCTTTGAGTAATCACCGCCTTTAAATCCGTTTGAGTCAGCAGTCTGGTGAATCATGCTTCCGGTGTATTTGCGTTCTTCTGAGCGGCGTACGATTGGTGTACAGAGGATTGGAGTTGCTCCCTTATCCTGAGCAAGTTTTACATAGTTAACATAGAGGCTGTTTTTGAATGAACCTGCAGTTTCTTTTGAACCTGTCGGATCTGTATAACGGTCTTCTTCAGCCTTTTCATCATTGTGACCAAAACCAATGATAAGGTAGTCACCTTTTTTGATGTTCTTGCAGAGAGTTTCGTAGTTTACTTCTGTAGTAAAGCTTTTTGAAGAACGTCCACTCATTGCAAGGTTGATAACCTGGATTTTCTTTGCGTTGAGATAATCCTGGAGTTTTGTTCCGTAACCATAGCGAGGATAGAAATAAGGGTCTGCGAATGAACTCAATGTTGAGTCACCAACAACATACAGTTTTGTTCCTTTTGTATTTTCAACAGAACTGATTCCTGCAACTTTTTCTACCTTTTCGTTGTCAGCAATCTTTTTTTCAAGACCAAATGCCGAAAAACTCAAAGCCATCAGCGCTAATGTGGCAGCAAGTAATTTTTTCATTCTATAAATCTCCTTTTGAATAAATACGTCGAGTCAAGGCACGCATACGCTTAAAGCCTTGACTTCGCCGTTTTTAGGGTTTGTAATAAACCCTAAATGAAAATAGCTTATATATTATAACTTATATTATAAATTTTTGCTACGTAGATTTTATTTTAAGATACAGCGCATTCGGATTCAATTCCGGACACAAAACTTCCATTGAAACAAATTGTATGATTTGGTATACTCATTTAATTTATTTGAAGAGGTGAAATATGGCTTATTATTTTGAAGAACCGTCGCACACATTCAGCGAATACCTTTTAGTTCCAGGCTATTCTTCTGCTGATTGTATTCCAGATAAGGTCAGTCTTAAGACACCGGTAGTTAAGTACAACAAAAAAGCCGGAGAACAGTGTCCGCTCACAATGAACATTCCAATGGTCAGTGCAGTTATGCAGGCCGTTTCGGACGACAAACTAGCAATCGCACTCGCAAAAGAAGGCGGAATCAGTTTTATTTACGGAAGCCAGACAATCGAAAATCAGGCTGCAATGATTGCACGCGTAAAATCTTACAAGGCAGGTTTTGTTTCTTCTGACTCAAACATCCGCCCGGACCAGACACTCGAAGAAGTAATTGAATTAAGCAAAACTACAGGTCACTCAACGGTTGCCGTAACAGAAGACGGAACAGCAAACGGAAAGCTTGTGGGTATCATTACATCAAAAGACTTCCGCATCACACACTGCCCTGCCAATTCAAAAGTAAAAGATTATATGACAAGCCTCAAAGACCTTGTTACAGGTAAAGAAGGAATTACCTTAAGCGAAGCAAACGACATCATCTGGGAAAAGAAAGTAAACCAGCTCCCGATTGTAGATAAAAACGGAAACCTCGTAAGCCTCGTATTCCGCAAGGACTATTCAACTCACGAAGCACATCCGCTTGAACTTCTTGATTCAAAACAGCGCTACATCGTAGGCGCCGGAATCAACACACGCGACTACATGGACCGTGTTCCTGCACTGCTCAAAGCAGGCGCAGATGTATTTGTCCTCGACTCATCAGAAGGTTTCTCTGAATGGCAGGCACGCGCACTCAAAGACCTGCACAAAGCCTTCCCTGGAATAAAAGTTGGTGCCGGTAACGTTGTAGACGCAGAAGGATTTAACTTCCTGGCAGAAAGCGGCGCAGACTTTATCAAAATCGGAATCGGAGGCGGTTCAATCTGTATCACCCGCGAACAGAAAGGTATCGGACGCGGACAGGCTACAGCTACAATCGAAGTAGCAAAAGCACGCGACGAATACTACAAAAAGACCGGCATTTACATTCCGGTTTGTTCAGACGGCGGTATCGTACACGACTATCATGTAACACTCGCACTCGCTATGGGCGCTGACTTTGTAATGCTCGGACGTTACTTTGCACGCTTTGACGAATCTCCGTCAAACAAACTCGTTGTTAACGGAAGTTATGTTAAAGAGTACTGGGGTGAAGGTTCTAACCGGGCCCGCAACTGGCAGAGATATGACCTTGGCGGTAAAAAAGGAATGGCCTTCGAAGAAGGTGTTGACTCATACGTTCCATACGCCGGCCACCTGCATGACGGTGTTTCAATGACAATCAGCAAGGTTGTTCACACAATGTGTAACTGCGGCGCCCTTTCAATTCCAGAATTGCAGGAAAAAGCAAAACTTACTCTTGTTTCTCCTGTTACAATTCAGGAAGGAAGTGCTCACGACGTTACAGTTCGTAACACAACTTCTGTACAGAACTAATTTTGCCTAAAGACTATTCTGACGCGGTTAACCGATATGAGTAACCGCGCAGATAGTTTTCTATTTCTATTTTCTTTTCAAAGATACTTATCTTTTCAATAATCTTTTTTCCATTTTTTATATAGCGTGTTTTAACAGGAACTTTCCCGGGTTGAGAAATCTCCTCAAACACAAGGCCGTAAGAAGCATAATGCGGTTTAAGGGCGACTGAGTCAGCGTAGGCGTTTTGTAAATCAAGCAGGATGTATTCGCACTTTAATGACTTTGGAAATAATGTGGATTCAATTGAAGCAGATTCACCATCGTAAACGAGGTTTCCCATTTCGATGCCCATTTCATTCAAAATCAAGACAGAGATTCCAGAGGAGCCGGCAGTAACAAAAAGATTTGAATTGAATTTCTTTGAACCAAAATCTCCCTCAAAATACTGATAACTTTCTACGGGAGTCTGTATGGATTCAACAGGAAGAAGATAGACTTTTTTAGTATTTGTAACATAAACCGGATTTGTATTACGCCGGATTGTCGCTTCGGCTTCGCTCAGTTCAGCAAGATTTCTGGTTGAATTACATGAAAAAAGCAGAAAAAGTGAAAGAGTTAAAGCCGTTATTAATTCAATTTTTTTCATAAAAAACCTCCGTTTTCTCCTGCCAGCGACAGACATTCAGATAGACAGCCTAAAGCATTGCGCAGATAAACGAAACGACGAGGCCTGTAAAAATCGAAAGGCCAAGCACGTGAACCGGAACAAAGGCACTCAACACAAGTGAGCCAAAACTGATTGCCGTAGTTAAAAATGACAGAAAAATCGCAAAACTTTCTGTAGTATTGTTTTTATTTTCAATTTTGTAAATTACATAATCAAGCCCCATCCCAAAGACAAGGATGATTCCGGTGATGCCAAAAAACTCGATGTTTAATCCGCTCAAAACAAATACTGCTGCCACGCACAAAAATGCCAGAAGAGGAATCGACAGCACCTTGAATACAGTTTTTGCGTCGTAGAAAAACCTGAGTACGATTCCAATCAGGACAAAGGCGCAGGCAAACATCAGCAGAATAAACACAGTGAGTTTGTCGAGGCTCTGAGAAATTGAACTTACCTTGCTTTCGTAGAATACGTCTTCGTCCGATGCGGCAAGATTCTGATAAACAGATGCGTCTGAGATTTTTGAAGGCAAAATCACTGAGTAAAAAAAATCGCCCGACTTCCCGATCCAGAGGATTTTAAGAAGGTTTTTAAGAGATTCCGGGACTTTGTTTGTAACGAGGGCAAAATCTCCGTTTTTTGAATTGAATTCATTTATAAAAGAATCGCAGTCCTCTTTATCAAAACCGAGGGCTGCAAACTGTTCCTCTGCGTACGGCAAAAGATTTTTTACAGCCTCATACGACTGATTCTGCTTTTTAACCGATGGAATAAAACGCGCGGTGCACACAAACGGGTCTGCAATTTTTGTCATAAGAGATTCTTCTTTTTCCAGAACTTCCTGTTCGGTTTTGCCCCTGACAATCAGATAATTTGTCGGATTATAATCAATTACCTGTGCCGCAAGAATCGTGTCGTCTTTTAGCCGGCCTTCCATTTTGTACAGATTTGTCAAATCATTGTGGACGGCAAGTTTTTTATAATTGAATGCAAGTACGAGAAGACTTGCCAGAAACAAAACAAGAGGAACAAACTTTACAATGCTCCAGGCTTTTGCCAACTGAGCCTTATTCAATTCAATTTTTTGAATCAACCGAATACAGCGTTTTTCTTCCGGCGGAAGAGAAAAGACCGGATAGACCGCCATGACCGTCAAAAATGAACTTAAAATTCCTGCAGATGAAAAGAGTGCGATTTGCTTTAAAAGCGTAAAAGGCGCAAAGAACAAAATCACAAAACAGATTTCTGTAGAAACCAGCGACAAAAAAAGTCCGTTAAAAATATGGCTTCGGATTTTATGTCCGTCTGAAAGTGCGGGAGTTGCCTTCCAGTTGATAAAATAATGAAGGCTGTAATCGATGCAGGAACCGATGAGGGAAGTTCCAAAAACAAGGGTAATCAAATGAATTGAACCGAAAAATCCGTGAACTGCGGCAAAGGCTGTCGACACTGACAGTAAAACCGAAAGCACGCTTGCGGCGAGAGGCACAAAACTCCTAAACACAAAAAGCAGAATTACGATTACTGCAATCATCGACACCGTAGAAATGATTGAAATTTCAAGGCTTGCCGAAGAAGAGCTTTTGTAACTGTGAAAAGGAGTTCCAAAAAAGACCATTTTTGCATCCCCGCTTTCAAGAGGAAGGCAGGTCCTGTAAATCAGCGGAACCGCATTGCCGCGTGAACCAAGTTTTGCCCCCTTTTCTGAAAGCTCTGCCCGAATCATAACGTACCAGTCGCCATTAAACTCACGCGCCAGCACGCCGTCTTTTGGACCGAAGGCCGTTCCGGATTCTGTAATTGCCGTGAGATATTTTTGAAGATTTATGTCGTCGAGCAAAAATGGATCTTCTGCGATGTTATCAACAGAAGAAAGCGTAAAGCCGCCAAAAACTTTTGCAAGCGCATTCTGTGCAAAACTTTGTGCGCCTCCGGAAGCATTTAGTTCTTCTGCGGTGGATTGATTCAACAGGTTGAATCTGTATTTTTGCAAAAACTCAGTTACATCCTTAGCACTATCATTATCCGCATACAAAAAAATTGAATTGAAGCGGTCGTCATCTTTGAGCGCGTCGTAAACTTTTTGTGCGTTTTGTTTTGCAATTAAAAAGTCAGCAGATTTTGAAAGAATAAAAACATTGTTCTGGGAAGAAGAGGTGATGTTTTGTTCGGCAATTTTTGCGGCAGTGCTGTGCGTGTCCGACGGAATCATGTCAAGGAAAGACGAATTGATGTTGAGGCCGCCTGAAACAACGCGGGCAATAAAAACGCCTGCAACGAGTGTGTGAAGTAAAATCCAGAGTTTTAGAAATATTCTGTGGCTGACTCTATTTTTTAAAGTACTCAAGTTGAGATTCACTTAGAGCGTCCTTATAAATCTGGTTTGAAAATGTATATGCAGTTGAATTTGACTCTCCCTGCACGATTACAGTCTTGTCCAGAAAGCAGTCACTTCCCTTCCTGGAACCGCCGAGTTCAATTGAATTGAGGGCGCCGGCGATTGTACTGTCTTTTGGCACAAGAGTGAGATTCCAGGTGGATTTATCTGAAGTAAAGTTTTTTATGTTAAAAGATTTTTCGATTCCTTCACGTGATGAGGCAAAAATTGACTTTAAGCTTGAAGCGACTGTCTTAAAAACTTCGTTTCCCGAGCCGTCAACAACATTTTTTGTGCCGTCAGGTCTGATCTGAATCATTGCATCTTCTGTGACAGCCATTGTCTGAGGAAAAGGTTTGAGGGTATTCCACACAATTCCTTTGTCACTCATAATGTATGTTCCGCTGGATGTGAGGGGACGCTTTAATTTTGCGGAAGTTTTCTGCATTGTAAATGAACCTTCGGTCACTTTGCGGGATGTAAGGGAATTCAAAACCTGATCAAGAGAAGGTGCGCTTTGGGCAAAAAGTGCCGCAGCCGTAAAAAAAACTGCCAGCAGCGAAAATGTTCTTTTCATTACTGGCAGTAGATTATCACATTTTTATGAAAAATGGAATATTAGAATTTTGGTGTAAATCCGAGGATTTTTTCTGTTGAACTGTATGTTGCCTTGAATTCAGCATCGCTCAACTGCGGGCGGTCCTTGGTTGAAGCGCCGTCGCCTGTTGATTTGTATTCACGGAAGAAACATTTTGCAGCCGTATTAACACTGTCCCAGTTGTTCCATGGATTTGCGTTGATCATATTGTCAAAGCTGCAGTTGATGTAAACAGTTTTACCTGTCTGAGTTTCGCTTGTTGCTGAACCGCCGGTCCATGTTCCGCGTCCGATACATATTTTTTTCTGCTGTCCTACGAATGTAGAGTCGCCTGTAATCTTGCAGTTGCGGAATACATAGCCGTTTGCAAACTTAGCAGTTGATTTGTAACCTGTGTCTGCCGCAGCGGCTGCAACGATGATACCGCCGTTGTACTGTGGAACTGTAAAGATTTTGCAGTTATCAAAGAGGGCTGTTGCCCCGCCGCAGATGTAGTCAACATCGCCTTCAATATAGCAGTTTTCTGCGTAGATACGTCCGGAACGCCAGTAGAGTGTGTCCTGCTGTCCTAAGAATACACAGTTTTTGAGGTAACACTTATCAACCCCCTTGAGTGCCAGGGCGATTGAGCGTTTTTCAGCTCCTCCCCAGAGTTTGTTCCATTCAGCACCCTTGTTGTAGAAAGTGATGTTGCATGCGTTAAAGTATGCGTTTGCAGCCGGGCTTTCAGGAATAGCTACCTTGTCGCCTACTGAGTCGCCGCCCTTTGGAAGAAGGTTAACTTCAACGAGGAGGTTGCCGTCGATTCCGCCGGTGTCAGCTTCAAAGCCGTAGATTACAGTTGTAGACGGGTTTGTACCGATAAGGCTGATTCCGTTCTTTGTAATCTTGAGCTTTTCGTAGTAGAAGCCAGGCATAACCTTGATGGCGCTTCCTTCCGGAACAGCGTCGATGGCTTCTTTAATTGTCTTATACGCACCGTTTGCTCCGCTTGGATCAACAGTTGCTGCAATTTTTACATCAGGAACTTCACCGTTTTCTGTAACAACTTCTGCGTTTGCGCGGCTGTAAGGAAGTTTGTTCAGTTTGATTTTGCCTTTTACAGTAGAAGTGTCGTAGAATACAGGGTCTTTTGAATTAACTTCCGGTCCCTGAATATTGATTCCTGCAGGTTTTTTGGCAGGACGCTTGCTTGGTGGCGGAGGGTCGTTTTTTGTAGTCGGGTTGGTAACGAGATCTGCCTTGAGTTTTTTGCCCATTTCTTCGAGAGACATTGCACTTACGTCCTCGTCAATTACTGTGAGGAAGTAAGCATAGCGGCCAAACGCATTTGTTGAACCGTCATTGTCGCCGAATTCAAGATAGTTACCCTGACCGAGCATCATGTCCCAGTTGATTGCACTTGTATCAAGTTTTGGATCTGCGTTCTTTGTAAAGTCAGTTCTTTCCTTGCAGGTGTCAGAATGGCGGAGGACACCGTCAATGTAAGCAAAGGCTTTCATATTCTGCGGGCCTTCGCTCAAGTCAAATACGAGACGGTAATCGTGCCAGTCAGAAACAATATCGCCCGGTCCTTCAGGAGCGCGGAGACGGCTCATATTGTTTGAACCTTTAACCTGGTTTGATGAATTATGACGGAGAAGAGTCTGCCATGCACCGTTCTGAACGTATGCATAGAAAATTCCGTAAGGAGTTGTTCCGGCA
>JAILFZ010000077.1 GCA_024697295.1 Treponema sp. | reverse complement strand
AAAAACACCAAGAGTTACTTTAGTTGCTTTTAAATTAATTTTAGCGTATTCAAGTGCAAGTTCAAGCATTTTCTTTCCGTTTCCAGATCCTCTCAGTTCTGGAGCGATTATTACAAAACCAAAACGGACAATTTCTTTTTTTTTAGGATCTGGAATGCGGATAAATAAATGGCCGATTACATTATTGTTTTCATCTATTGCAATTAGGGGAAAGAAATCTTTTGATATATTTGCTTGGTCGTAACTTTCATTTAATTCTTTTCCAAGCAGAGGAAATTTTCCGATTCTGTCGGCAGACCATTGAAACAACGTTTTTTCATCTTTTACCCAGCTGCATATTATTTTTGAATCTTCTGATTTATATTCTCGTAATTTCATATTAATTTTTTTTTAGCGGCGTATAGCCACGTCCTTTATTTATTTTCAAAAATCAGGCTTTAACTGTTTTTGACGATTTCGATATTACCGCTTCTTCGTCCTAGCCCTAAATACGAGCACGCCTACAGGCGTGTCGGTATAACAACTGGTTGTACTGCAGGCGGCTTGACCGCCTGTCGGCTACGAACCTTTGTTATGGCTATTTCTTATACAGAATCAGATTTCTTAATTCCTTTTTTCTTTTAGAAGATTCTGTACAACCATTTGAAGCGAATGCTTCTATTATTATTTATTTTCCAAGCGGCGTAAAGCCGCGTACTAACGCTACTTCGTCCAAGCCCTATAGTTTAATTTCATTTCATAAAGCAAGCTTGACTTGCTTTATGAAATATTCTTTTTTATATTTTCTTGCAGAATTTAATAATTTCGTTCTTTATGCCATTAACGGCTTCTTTAAATTCTATTGAACAGAAACCAATTCTATCAACGCTCTCAATTTCCATGTGACCATAAAAATGTTCTATTGTTGATATTAATCTTTCGCACTCTTTCATGTTTGGACCTGTTCGCAAAACTATGGAATAACCTTTTTTTCCTTTTGAAAGACTTGCATGCGGTTCATGAGTATTGCACCATGGTGTACACCTGTCTATGAATGCTTTAAATTGGCCGGGAACATCTGCCCAATATGATGGCGCTACACTGATTATTATATCTGCCTTTTCAAATTCTTTTATTAAAGAATCAAAATCATCATGTTGAATACATTCTGCTGTTGAATGACAGGTCCTGCAGCCTTTACAAAAATTAAATTTATAGTCATCAATACAAACTGTGGTTGTGTCATATTTTTCTTTAATACACTCTTCAGCGATTTTTACAATTTCAGCAGTTGCGCCATTTTTTACAGGACTACAATTAATTATTAATGCATTCATTATTCCTTCCTAAAAAAGCAGGCCAGTGCGGGCGTCCACATATCAACTGGTTGTACCGCAGCGGGCTCGACCCGCTGTCGGCTACGAACCTATGTTATGCTAATTTATATATTTTTTCTTTAATTTCTTTTCTTTATATAATAATATTTTTACATTAATATTTTCTATTAAGGACAATTTATTTTGTTTATAATTTGGATCCATTTTATACCAATATTGTGATTCAAAATAATTTCTTAACTCACCTTTTTGAAAATGATAACCATGTAATGCATAAATTGTATTTCTAGATAATTGCGTCTGATTAGAAGTTAACTGATTATATCTTACATTATTCGGCCACATTATTTTTTTATTAAAATCAAATCCATGTGTAACTACGCAGTTAAACCGCAAACCGGTTTGACCGGTTTGTCGGATTTGAACTGCATGTTATGTGTTATTTTTTATCTTCTTTAGCAGAAATTTTTTCTAAAGAATATACTACAGCTGCATCCCATTCTTTTAAAATATAGTTACATTTCTCGCAAAAAAGTTTATCTTTATCTCTCATCGGATAGCTTTCTTCAATGAGATAGTATTTTTCTCCACAATTTTTACAGGTAATTTCTGATTTACTAATATACATAAAACTTTCCTTACAATTAAATTTATTTCATACATTAATTTGGTTAAATCTTATCAGATTTATGCCTATTACAATCCTGACAAAGTAACTGTAAATTTCGAGCAGTGGAAGAACCACCTTTCGAAAATGGAATAATATGATCAAACTCCAGATTCTTCTGAGACCCGCAAATTACACATTTTCCACCATCTCGTCTCCATACTTCAAATTTTACATCTTCAGGGATTGGCTCTCTTTTTTCAGGTTGAGGGGCTTCTTCAAATTTCTCGTAAAGTTCTACTTGTTTTTTTATTTGTTCAAACTTTTTATTTTCTTTGTAGATTTTCTCTTTAATTAGAATTGCTAAGTCTTTTAATTCGTATTCACTTTCAGATTTATTAAGAGTAACCTGGTAAAGAGAATCATTAAATAGAATGATATATAAACGATTTGAACTATCATATAAAGGGTTTCTATTAAAGTACATAACTTTGTTCATTTCTATTTCATCATTATTTATAAATAAACGTATTTCCCAGTATTGATTGATTCTCATATAACAGTCTCTTGTTGAAAATCGGAAACGCCTATCTAAATTGTGAACATAAATTACTTTTTGATTTTCTTCTTGAATATAATTATTCATTACTTTTTTTACAGTAATACTCATATTTCGATTAATCCTTATATTAAAAAATTCAAACATTATCATATTCTGTTTAGACAGGTGATAATGGAATTTAAAAACTTAAAAAAATATATTTTATTTCACTAAAACAGCGCCCCAGTGCGGGCGTCCACATAACAATTGGTTGTACCGCAGCGGGCCTGACCCGCTGTCGGCTACGAACCTTTGTTAGGCGATACAGCTTACTTCCCAAGCAAGCATATTTCTTTATACATTACATTGTCGCCATTTTTACAGGCTGCAAGGCATATCCTAATTTTTGCATTATATTTGAAAGGGTTTTATATTTTACACTTTCCGCATTTCCACTGCGTAAGTTCTGGATAGTAGTTGGAGAAACTTTAGCTACTTTTGCTAATTCTCTTACTGAGATATTTTCTTCTTCCATTTTTTCAATCATGAATTCTGATATTAAAAATTCATTATATCCTTTTTCAAATTCATCCTTGAATTTTTGATCTTGCATAAGTCGGTCAAATGTTGTCATAGTATGTTCCTCCTTTTACTCGGTTTTCATAATCTTCTCTGCATTTTTCAGCTTTCTCTTTTTCTGCAGGTGGAAGTTTCTGGCATTTCTTTTCAAATGCATTTGTTATGATTATTTTCTTTCCACTGGTAAAAAATGAAAGAAATCTATCTGGCTTAGGCTTAAATGCCCAAATACCATCCTCTTCAAAGTTAAATTTCGTTTTATCCGAAATTTTTCCAAAGTCTCCCATACGCTTTACCAAATACAAGAGTTTCATTTGTTGTTGTGAATCAAGAGAATTAAAATAATCAAAAGGCTGACTTTTGTTTTTCTCAGTATAGTACCATTCTACAGTGAACTTCTCGCCTTTGTATAAAACATATTCTTTCTTTTCTTTATCCACATTAAAAGTGTAACAATATACTGTTACAAAGTCAAGTGTAAATTAAATATACTGAAACTAAAAAATCCAGACAAGCTTGACTTGGCTGGATTTTCATATTCTATTCATTAATTGATTTCCATTTCTCAAAGGTAAGTTTCATTGCGTTTATATATTTGGATTTTAGTTCCATTTTTCCTGTAGATTTTTTACCTAAAAAAGCAACATAAACCTTAGAAGAATTTAATATTGCTTCTAATTTTTCTATATCGGATTTTTTTATTTTAACGCCATAATCTTCTCTAACGTAAACATTTTTCAGTGCTCCAGATTTTACATCTGAATCCGTTCTTGAACCATAATCCAACGCTAATCTATTTCCATTTGAATCAAGGAAAACAATTCCATTTATAAATATCCAATCACTTCCTTGATAGTCTGCCCATGCTACTAAATCTTTATCGGTAATATATATAGAAATATTTTCTCTTTCGCCAGACAAAGAGTCTTTTAAATTATAAAAATATCCACGTTCAAGGTCTTTGTGAGTGATAAAACTTACACCTCTAACTTCATCATAGTATGTTTTAAAACCATCATCTGATGAAGATGTTGTTACAGATGTAGTTTGACATCCCATTAATACAAAAGAAATGATTCCAATTAATAAAAATATTTTTTTCATAAAATCCTCCTAAGATTTTAATAATAATTTTTGAAAAAAATGTTGGAAGACTTTACTTATTACCAATAAGCGCCCCAGTGCGGGCGTCCGCCTAACATATCTTCCCCCTATCCACCGTACCCCTTTCCCACTGCAAAAAGTGTCAGTGTAAACTGTACCGTTAATAAGTTAAATCTCACTATACCATACTTTTACACCATTAGCCATATATTTTACACGGGTCCATGTAAACTCACAGACGGTCCAAAGGGCTCACTACTCCACCAGCACCACGGTTCAACACATGTGTTGTCCCAGCAGCTCTTGAATGGTACGGATATCGTAGCCGATTTCCAATAGATGTGTGGCAAAGGAAAGACGGAAGGTGTGGCAGCTGGCACTCTTTTGCCTTAGCGATGGGAAGGGCGGCGGAGCCGTCCACGGCAGTCTGCCGGGGATGGAGCGGAAGCGGAACCCTGGACGTAGCGACCGGCGATGGCGCAGCCGGCGGCGGGAAGGCCCTGATTTTTTTTAATTCTTTACTTTCACATCCTCTTTTATTTTGATAAGACAGCCGTCTTTTAAGCAGTTTAGATTCTTCACAAAGAAAGCAGCGATAGGCTTAAATCCAGTTTTGGAAAACTAACTGTTTTTTTACACATATTTGGGTGCAGTTCGTACTCCCTGCAATCCAGATTGTCACAGATAATTCTTTTAAAAGCCCTTTTCTTTCTCCTTTTAACCCCTGTTGAAAATTCATTAAATCTTACGTAAAATTAACTATGGCTATTTTGACTGGAACCATCCTCTCTGGCTCAAACAACACTTTTGAAGTTGAAACTTACTCTCCAGAAGCTAAAGTTTCGTCTATATTTTTATGTCCTCTTAAAAGCAAAAGACTTAAATCTGATAAAAAATATTATAACCCCCTTGCTCCCGGCGACTGGGTTAAAATAGAAGTAGAAAATATAGATTCCGGCAAAGGCCTTATTACAGACCTTATCGAACGCAAAAACTCATTTGTGCGCTGGAACGTAAAAGGACGCTGCCCACAGCTTTTAGCCGCTAACCTGGACAATATAATTCTCGTAACAACTCCCGCTCAGCCGGACTTTAGACCGCGCTTTATCGACCGGGAGCTTGCCCAGGCCGAATACCAGAATATCGAATGCGTAATTATTGCAAACAAATGTGATCTTGAAGAAAGCGAAAACCCCGACTTTATGGCACGTCTTACAGGCTGGGAAGAACTCGGCTACAAGGTTTTCCGCGTGTCTTCAAAAACAGGCTTTGGAATTAATGAATTAAAAACTTACCTCAACGGAAAGCTCTGCGCCTTTGTCGGACAAAGCGGTGTCGGAAAGTCTTCCTTAATCAACGCCCTCGATTCAAGTTACGGATTAAAAACCGGCGGATTGAGCACCAAATACGGAAAGGGCTGTCACACAACCACAAAGGGAACCCTTCTCCATATTCAACTTTCTCAGGAAGAAACCTGCTCGGTAATCGACACTCCCGGGGTACGCCGTTTTGTCCTCCACGGGATCGAGGCTTCTGACCTTGCACTGTATTTCCGCGAAATGCAGCCGCTTTTAGGCCAGTGCACCTTTGGAATGAGCTGCACCCACACAAACGAACGCGGCTGTAAAATTCTCGAGGCAGTATATTCAGGCGTTATAAGCGAAGAACGCTACGACAGCTGGAAGCGAATCACAGAAGAAATTAAAACAGGGCGCTGGGACGACTGATGCACGATAAAACTCTCGAAGAACTTGCTTACTTTAGAATCCGTGACCAGATTGCCTCTTTTTGTGCCTCGGAAGAATCCTACGAACTTTTTATTCATAAAAAACCTCTCACAGATTCCGAACAGATTGAATTTTTAAAGTCTCTCGGCCGCGAATGGTCAACAATCTTAAATGACGGAAACTACGCAACAATTCAAAACTGGCTTCCGATACACACATTTTTAAAACTCTGCCAGGCCCAGGGAGCAAGCCTTGAACTCGAACAGCTTTTTGCAATTTACGGTTTTTGCAACGCAGCAATCAGCGCCGCAAATTCAATCAATTCAGCGTCAAAAAGTCTGCCGGTCAAAAACCTTCTTTCCCTCTCAGAAAAACTTCCTGTTCAGACTTTAAATCTTGCATTAAATGAATTTTCACGTGTAATCAACAAAGACGGTTCACTAAAAGATCTTCCAGTGATCCGGGAGATACGGGCAAAAATCGCATCAATCCGCTCAGAAATTGCCGCCTCACTCAAAAAATTCACGTCTGACACTACACTGGCCCCGGCCCTTGCTTCAAACGTTCCGGTTCTGAAGGGAGACAGACAGCTCATTGCGGTCAAGGCAAACCAGCGCAACAGAATCAACGGCATCGTGCACGAAGTAAGCGCTTCGGGCCAGACCCTGTATATTGAACCTGAAGAAGCGGTCAGAAAAAACAACGAACTGATTCAGGAAGAATTTCATCTGCAGAGCGAAATGCGTAAAATTTTAACCGATTTGACGGCAAAAATTGCCCCCTTCGCCCTTGAATTAAAGGAAGCCCTTTTAACAATGGAACAGCTGGACCAGACCTGCGCAACTGCAAAATGGGCCCGCCAGTACGACTGCATTTATACCGGCGCCTGCATGGACGACGAACCACCCGCTCTTATAAATGCGCGTCATCCCCTGCTCGGCACAGAAGCCGTTCCAATCACAATGGAGTTTTTTAAGGGTAAGCGGGTTTTAATTATCACGGGCGCAAACACCGGCGGTAAAACCGTTGCAATAAAGACCTTTGCCCTGCTCGCAATGATGAACCAGAGCGGCTTTGCAGTTCCGTGCGGAGAAGGAAGCCGGCTTCCGGTATTCAATTCGATTTTTGCAGATATCGGTGATGAGCAGTCTATCGACCAGTCGCTTTCAACTTTTTCTGCACACATAAAAAATATTGCCGCTGCCTGCAGACACGCCGATTCAAAAAGCCTTGTTTTGCTGGACGAACTTGGAAGCGGCACCGATCCGCAGGAAGGCAGCGCAATTTCAATGGCCGTCCTCAACGAACTCATACAAAAAAAAGCCTTTGTTCTTGTTACAACCCATCAGGGCGTACTCAAAAACTTCGGCTACACAAACGAGTTCTGCACAAATGCAAGTGTTGATTTTGACGATACAAGCCTCCGTCCCACTTACCGTCTTCTGATGGGCATTCCCGGAAAAAGCCACGCCCTGGACATTGCAAAGAGGAGCGGACTGCCTTCTGACATAATCAAAAAGGCACAGGCTTTTATTACAAACAATCAGACCGACGTAAGCACGCTGATTCAGGGGCTTACGCAAAAACACAATGAAGTTCTTGAACTTGAAAAGTCCGCACGCTCACGCGAGGCGCTCTTAGCCGAAAAGGAATTAAAATTCGAGCAGAAGTTAATCCGCCTGCACGAAAAAGAAATTGAACTTAAAGAACGTCAGAACCGCGAAAGCGCAGACTTTGTAAGTTCAACAAGGAAGGAACTTGAAAACCTTGTCCGCACACTGCGCGAAGGCGAAATTACACGCGAAAAAACTCTCGGCGTAAAAAGTTTTATTCATAACATGCAGGATAACCTTGCCGAAGAAGAACTTTCCCTTGAACAGAAAAAGAACGAACTCGACGCACAAAAAGAAGCTTTTGAAAAAGAAATGAGTTTTAGAAGCGAAAACGGTATTTTGATTTCAAAAGACAATTCAAAACACGGTTCGAGCAAAAAAAAGACAAAGAAAAAACCCAGCACAAAAGAAGCCTTTGCAAACGCAAAAGTTTCGTACACGGAAGAAGAAGCCGCCCTTTTGTACGCCAAATCAAATTCAACAATGGCTGTGGGTATAAAAAATATGGCAAAACCGCCAAAACTTGAATTTGTACCGGGCGCCGCAGTAATTCATGTTGCGACAAAAACAAAGGGAACTTTAATCGAAAAGTCCGGAAGAAACGTCTGGCAGGTTCAGCTCGGCTCGATGAGAATGACTGTAAAAGAAAAGGATCTTGTTTTGACATACGAAGGCCAGAGCGTTACCACAGTAAGCGTAGAAATGGCCGACACTGACGGACTTAAAAGCCGCCCTGAGTTTGAACTGCGCCTTCTTGGCCAGAGAGAAGAAGAAGCAATCAAGGCACTTGAGCGCCAGCTCGCACTGTGCCGCATGAATAATTTTAAAACCTTCAGCATAATTCACGGAAAAGGTAACGGCATCCTCCAGCAGGCAGTCTGGGACTACCTCGGTGAGTATCCCGGCGTAAAAAAGTTTTACTTTGCGCGCCCCGAAGACGGCGGTACCGGAAAAACCTACGTGGAGTTGAACTAGACCCCCAACCGCAGAAGACGGTCTTTCCCCCGCAGAGCCGTCTGTTGACAGTCCTTGTATTTTTATTCATAATTTATGCATAAATATAAAAAAGGAACCGACCGTGAAAGAACGCAATACACGCCTCAAGGCAATTCGTAAACTCATTAAAAATAACCGCATCGAAAGCCAGGAAGAACTTTTAAAGCACCTTCTCAACGAAGGCTACGAAGTAACTCAGGCAACCCTTTCACGTGACCTTAAACTTCTAAAAGTCGGCAAAATAAGCGACGGTCACGCAGGCTATGTTTACACTCTTCCAAGCGAAGAAGACCGGAGCGAAAACGAATCACTCTTTGTCCAGGACTTTTTGCGCGGCTACGTCAGCATCGAGTGGAACAATTCTACTGTTGTAATCAAAACATTCGGCGGACAGGCAAACTCAGTTGCAAACGCCCTTGACACCCTCAACATGGACGAAATCCTCGGAACCGTTGCAGGGGACAACTGTATTTTTGCAAGCCTCAGACAGGGCGTAAGCGGCGAACAGTTTATGAGTGCGCTCAAAAAACATATTCCTGATTTAGAAGACTAGCAGATCAAATCCTGCGTTTTACACAATATGGATAGAACAAAATTTGTATTATTCAATCCGCTGTTATATAATTAAAGAATGATACAAATTACTATTGATAATAAAACTTATGACTATGAAACCCCTGTATCGGCAGGTGAAGTAGCAGAAAAACTGACAAAACCTTCCGACAGACTCATTGCACTTAAAGTCGGAAACGTTACACAGTCTCTTACAAGCCAGATTGAAATTTCTGCATCTGTAGAAGGTGTATACACAGATCAAAAGGAAGGACAGGTTGTTTACCGCCACACACTTTCTTTTATTCTCGTAGCTGCCGCAGCAAAACTCTTTCCAAAGCGGATTCTTAAAATTGGACACAGTCTTGGAAAATCTTATTTTTATTCATTTGATGACGGCAAACCTCTTTCTGATGCTGAACTCAAAAAACTCAAGGACGAAATGTCTGCTATCGTAAAAAAGGATCTTCCGATTAAAACAGAAATTCTTTCATACACACAGGCATGCAGTATTTTTGAAAAGGAAAATCTTGTTCAGACACGCAACCAGATGAACTACAAATGTCCACCGACAGTCCTCGTAAATTCACTCGAAGGCTACTACGACATTTACTACGGTCCGATGGCATGTCACACAGGAATCATCAACTGCTTTGACCTCGTAAACTACGAAGACGGCTTCCTTTTGAGATTTCCTTCATACCACGATCCTGAAAAACTTGCAAAATTTGAAGACAATCCAAAAATATTCCAGATTTATCATGAATACAAAAACTGGGGTAAAAGAATCGGCGTAAGAACTATCTGCGACCTGAATGAAAGAATTCTTCACAGAAAGATTAACGACTTTATCGACATCACCGAAACTTACCAGGCACAGAACTACGCACGCGTTGCAAAACAGATTTCTGAAAAATCGGACGTAAAGGTCGTTTTGATTGCAGGACCTTCTTCTTCAGGAAAGACAACTTCTGCAAAAAAACTCGCCCTTCATCTTCAGGCACTCGGCTATAATCCAAAAGTAATCAGTCTCGACTGCTACTATGTTGGACGCGACAAAAACCCTAAGGACGAGAACGGCAACTACGACTATGAATGTCTTGAAGCCCTTGACGTTCCTCTTTTGAACGAAAACCTGAACGACCTTTTTGCAGGAAAAGAAATCCAGGTTCCTTCATACAACTTTGACCTTGGTGAACGGTATTACACCGGCGAAACCATGAAGCTGGAAAAGAATGACATTCTCATCATGGAAGGAATCCACGGCTTGAATGACAAACTTACTCCAAAGGTAAAAAGCAAGTACAAGTTCAAAATTTATCTTTCTGCCCTTACACAGCTCAACCTTGATGAACACAACCGCATCGGTTCAAGCGACAACCGCCTTATCCGCCGCATCGTCCGTGACGCACGTTTCCGCGGAAAGAGCGCTGCTGCAACAATCAGCATGTGGCCTTCTGTACAAAAAGGAGAACTTCTGCACATCTTCCCGTTCCAGAACAACGCAGATGCAGTTTTGAACACAGCCCTGGACTACGAACTTCCTGTTCTCAAAGTATACGCCGCACCACTTTTGCGCGCCGTAAAACCAACCGAACCAGAATACTCAGAAGCCTGCCGGCTGCTGAGATTCCTCGGAAACTTTGATGAAATTCCTGAAACTTATATTCCTAAACAGTCTATAGTCCGAGAGTTTATCGGCGGAAGTTCATTCCACTACTAAAAAAAAACGCAGCTTTTTTAAGCTGCGTTTTTTTATCTGTATCTTGAATTAATAATATCGTCAACTTCTTTAGCTTCGGCCTTTTGCATCTGCTTTTTCCACTCTGCCTGCTGGCTGTCGCGGAGTTTTTCGAGAGCGCGGACCTTGTTCAATGCTTCCTGCATCAGTTTGCGTTTTTGTTCTGTAACAAGTTTTGCCTCGGCCAGCTGTTCAAGAAGCATTTCTTTTTTGCTGTCCAGTGCAAGAAGGTACTGATTCATTTTGGCAAGAGAACTTAAATCATTTAGCGTGTCTGCATATTGAATTGTCTGAACACGTTCCCTGGCGACAAGTTCGAGAGTATCCTTGATTTTTGTCTCTTCAGAAACAGCTTTACCGAGTTCTGCCTCAGCCTTCCGCTTAAGCATTTCTCGATAATCAAGGGCCTTTTGCATTGAAAAAACAAATTTTTTCATCCGGTTTTAGTGCAGCCTTTTAAAGATTTGATGTCTGCGGGCTTACACTGCCCAAAAGATTGATTGCCTTTGCCGCATCAGCCATTGCGTTTTCTGTATCAGCGTCTGTTGAATCATCGGTTGACTGCGCGTTTTCTGTTGCAACATCGTCCATTTTATTTTCACGGATAATTTCTACGGTAGATTTAGTTTTGATTGTCGTTTCTTCTTCACTCTCTTCGTCAGGAATTTCAATTCCGCTGACTGCAGAAAGAATCTTAAGCGTATTTTCCAAAGTACAATGATCGGTTTCTTTCTGGGTCAAAAGAGCTTCTATTGCGGCGTGCTTTTCAATTGCTTCGTCAATTTCTGCATTTGAACCTTTTTCGTACATTCCGAGAGTGATTGAATCTTTATTTTCTTCGTACAATGCAATGAGCCGGCTCACCTTATCAACTGCTTCCTGGGTTTTTGGGCCTGTAACACGGTGCCAGAGACGGCTGATGCTGGCCATAACGTCGATTGCGGGATAATGGCGTTCCTGGGCAAGTTTTCTGCTCAAAACAATATGTCCGTCCAGAGTACCGCGTACCTTGTCGGAAACAGGTTCATTCAAATCATCGCCGTCTACAAGAACTGTATAGAATGCAGTGATGCTTCCTTTTGAATTTGTACCGCTTCTCTCAAGAAGTTTTGGCAACATATCCCAAACGCTTGCAGGATAACCGCTCTGTGTAGGAGGTTCACCGGTTGCAGTTCCTATTTCGCGCTGAGCGTGGCAAAAACGTGTAACGCTGTCCATCATAAGCATTACGTCTTTGCCCTGGTCACGGAAGTATTCGGCGATTGCTGTGGTAGTATAAGCTGCACGCATACGGCAGATTGAACTCTGGTCGCCTGTCGCAACAACTACGACTGAGCGTTTCATTCCTTCTTCACCAAGATCCCGGTTGATAAAGTCCATAACTTCGCGGCCACGTTCACCAATCAAACCAATTACGTTGATGTCGGCATTTGTGTTGCGGGCAATCATGGACATGAGGGTCGACTTGCCGACGCCTGAGCCGGCAAAAATACCGAGACGCTGTCCTTTTCCGCAGGCAAGAAGTGCGTCTATTGCACGTACGCCTGTTACAATCCGTCTGTCGATTTCTTTTCTTGTATAAGGATCCGGAGCCGAAGCGAGAATCGGATAATAACCTGTGTTTTCGAGAGGACCTTTGTTGTCGTAAGGGTGGCCGAGTGCGTCGATTACGCGGCCAAGAATTTTATTTCCGACAGGAACCTGAAGAACCTTGCCCGAAGCGACAACTTCACATCCAGCCTGAATTCCCTTGGTTTCTCCGTAGGCCATGAGGCGCACCGTCTTGTCAGAAAACCCGACAACTTCCGCGATGATATCCTGTCCGTCAGAGTTTTTTACAGTGCACATTTCACCGATTTTTGAATAAGGCCCGTTGCATTCAATCATCAAACCTTTTACAGCCGTAACGGAACCTGTATACAAAATGGTTTCTGTTTCTTTTACCGTGTTAATGTATTTTTCAAAAAAATCTTCCATAGCCCCACCCTCAAGAATTTTTATCAGTTTGCAGTCAGGCTATCGTTTTTTTGCATCGTCTTAACAGGAGAAATTTCGAGGATTTTTGTTTCGAGCTCAGTGAGCTGACTGGAAATTCTGGCATCGATTGCACCAAAGTCGGTTTCGACAATACATCCGCCCTTTTCGACAGAGCTGTCTTCGATTACTGTAATTCCCTTTATGTTTTCTACCTGCTGAATAAAATCAGAAATATGTTCTGTTGTAAGTTTGACGTCTTCCAGATTAACACGCAGAGTAACGTCCCCGCGGCCTTTAACCTTTTTGAGCGCCTGAAGTACATTTGCCATTACAACCTGTTTCTGGTTTTCGCTCATAATTTTAACAACCTTGCGGCTCATCAAAAGTACAAGTTCAACAATCTGTTGTTCTGTTTCGTTGAGGATTTCTTCGCGGCGGTTCATTACGCCTTCAAGAATTTTATGGCTTCGTTCAATAAGTCGTGTAACTTCTTCTTTACCGGTATCAAAGCCTGTTTCCTGACCGTTTTTATAGCCTTCGTCGTAAGCATTCTTTTTAATGTCTTCTTTTTCGGCTTCGGCCTTTTCCCGGATAATTGCGGCTTCTTCCTGGGCTTTTTTAATTATTTCCTGTGCTTTCTGCTCTGCATCGTTTTTGATAACCTGAGCTTCGTCACTCTGTCTCTTAACTTCTGCAAAGGCAGCTTCTTTTGCTTTATTTACGATTTCATCGGCAGAAGACTGGGCTTCTTCCAGCATCTGCTGTTTCTGTTCTTCCCAGCGTGCCTTGTACTCATCAGCTTCGCGCTGCAAATCTTCTATAGTTGGACCTGTGTATTCTGGAACTTCTTCGACTTCAACTTCTTCTTCCGGCACAACAAAATTATGAACAAGGCCAAGTTTGAATTCGCCTTCTTTCTTTTTGAGTTCTCCAGGTTGAAATAAATTTTTTGCCATTTATAGTTCCTCTTTTTTTATTATACAACAAGTTCGTCTTCGCCGCTGCGGGCAATAACGATTTCTCCGGCGTCTTCGAGACGACGGATTGTAGATACGATTTTCTGCTGGGCTTCTTCAACGTCCTTCAAGCGGACAGGTCCCATGAATTCCATATCTTCCTTAAGCATACTTGCGGCACGCTTTGACATATTTCGGAAAATCTTGTCCTGAACTTCCGTATCGACAGACTTGAGGGCCTTTGCAAGTTCCTGGGTGTCGACTTCGCGCAGTACCTTCTGGATAGCACGGTCGTCGAGCATAACGATATCTTCGAATACGAACATTCGCTTTTTGATTTCTTCTGCCAGGTCCGGATCGTCTTCTTCGAGAGATTCGATAATTGACTTTTCTGAAGAACGGTCAACAAGGTTGAGGATTTCAACGATGGATTCAACACCACCGGCTGCAGTATAGTCTTCTGAAGACAGAGTAGAAAGTTTCTTTTCAAGAACGCGTTCAACTTCACGCAAAACGTCCGGAGAAGTACGGTCCATGGTTGCAAGGCGCTTTGAAACTTCAGGCTGAATTTCCGGAGGAAGGTTCTGGAGTATAACAGCGGCCTTTCCAGGTTCAAGATAAGCCAGAATCAAAGCTATTGTCTGAGGATATTCCTGCTGAATAAAGTTTAAAAGATGAGCCGGGTCTGTGCGGCGGATAAAGTCGAACGGACGAACCTGCAGACTTGAAGTAAGACGGTTGATGATATCGATTGCCTTTTGTGAACCGAGGGATTTTTCCAGAAGTTCGCGGGCATAATCAATACCACCGGTAGAAATAAAGTTCTGCGCATTCATCAGTTCCTGGAATTCCTCCAGAACCTGATCTTTAAAGTCTGCGTCTACGGTTTCCAGACGGGCGATTTCAAATGTCAGGGTTTCTACTTCGTCTTCCCGAAGATGCTTCATGATTTCTGAAGAAACATCACTACCGAGAGAAACAAGAAAGATTGCGGCTTTTTGACGGCCGGTTAAACTCTTATAATCTTTTGCACCGCCTTTTTTACTTCCTGCAGGTTTTAAGCTGCCAGGTTTAGCGGCCGGCTTTGGAGCCGAGGCTTTTTCATCTGCCATCTGCCTATTCCTCCATCAACCATGTGCGGATGAGCATTGCAACATCTTCCGGATGTTCCTTTGCCATAGCAATTGCGTTTTCCTGAAGTTCCGCACGTTTGCGCTCTTCGACAGACATGGTAACTTCCATGCCGTCCTGTTTTGCATCCCAGAGGGCCTTTTCTCGTTCTGCCTGCTGACGTCGCAAAAGTTCCTCTTCGCGCAGTCTCTTGCGTCGTTCAAGTTCACGGCTGATAAATCTAAAGATAATGAATGCGAGAAGAACAACTGCAGTTCCAGCCAGAAGCAGGAGAACTGTACGGCGTGTCTGCTGTGCCTTAAAGTAGGCAATTTCTTCTGCTTCCCATTCATTATCGCGTGGTATGCCAAAACTTGTGATGGTTACGCTGTCACCACGCTTTTTATTGTATCCGATTGCATCCTGAACAAGAGAAGTTACCTGTTCAACTACAGTCTGAGATACCGGATAATAAACACGGAAGAATTTTCCAATGCTTATACGATAATTATCGGAAATAATGTTCTCAGAACGACAATATTCTCGCAATTGTTCGATATTCTGGTCAGTTACGACAATCGGATTGCGGTTTTTATCAGTCTGAGTTTCCCATTTGCCGTCAATATTGGCAGATGCCGTAATCCTTAACAGAGTTGAATTCTGATCGGTGTGACGGATTTCTGTATTTACAACATTGTTCTGGGTTACGCCTGTTTCGGTTGATTTACCGATAACGTTTGACATGTCAGAGTATACAGGAGGGTTCTGTCCCTCAACTCCTGCAGGTCCTTCCGGATTGTAGCCGGTTCCTGTCCATTCCTTTGTTACAGTCTGAGAAGAGATCGGGAGGTAGTCTCTCTTTTCCGTTGTATCGTAAGGTTTATCAGGATCCTGCTCGGTAATCATTACCGGAGTATAAATGGTCTGGTCGCGGGTAACCTTTGACATATCCTTTTCGATTTTGATGTTAAGGTCGCGCACGCGTTCTGCGCCGTTAAAGTTTTTCTGCAAAAATTCAAGGACTTTTTTACGAAGTTCAGCTTCTTCTGCAGAAATCTGTTTGGCTTCTTTTTTAAGATTATCAATACGCTCGCTTTCTGCAAGACCTTCAAAATCATTGAGAACGTTACCGTGATTGTCCTGGAGGGTAAGATTTTCTGCGGTAAGTCCGACAACAGATCTTAAAATCAAGTCCTGCAAACCTTTTAACTGCTTGCGGTTGTTCATCATGTCACTGTTTGGTCTGAATGTAACGCTTACAGAACATGTAACTGGCTTCTGATCAGTTGAAAAGAGTTCTTTTTTAGGAGCGGTTACGATAACATTTGCGTCTGCAATGTCATCGATTGAAAGAATATGCTGCTTTAATTGACGTTCCTGTGCACGCTGAAGTTTGACATTACGTTCAAAGTCGGTTTCTGACCAGCTTGTAGTGTCAAAAATGTCGTAGGCATCAACGTTTTTTGGAACAAGACCTTCGAGAAGCAGAGTGGACTTCATCTTTTCGGCAACATCTTTATTGTCGACGATGATAAGACCATCCTGATTGATGGAGTAATTGACTCCAGCTTCATCAAGTCTGAGTGTGATGGCATCTCGGGCATCTTCATCCCGGATAACGGTTCTAAAGAGCGGAACTCCTGTCGGTGCAGAAGAAACCCTGAACATTGCAACAACAGCAATGATAATTGCAACGACAATTCCGATAAGGATTGCCTTTTGAACAGGTTTCCATTTTGCCCAAAGTTCCTTTAAATTGGCAATGGTATTTTTAAGCCATTCGTTCATCTGACCCTCCCGTGAACGAATTTCTAATGAAAATTAAATTCAAATAATTATAGCATACATTCCGAACAAAGAAAAGCAAAATTTTAATTTTCTGTTTTTTTTGACAGAATTCAGCCATAATTCAGCTATCAACGGGTTGTCTGGATTTCCTGCCAGCCGGTTAAGAGCCTGTCGATTACAGTCTGTGCGAGGTTCAGTGACATCTGAGCCTTGGCCATTGCAGTTGTAACATCGTGTACATCAACTGAATCCGGATCAGTTACAAGCTGTTCCTGAACACGGCCCAGATCAAGCTGATTGTCGTTGACAGTATTTACGGCTTCGAGAAGATAAGATTCAAAAGTTCCTGTTTTTTTAACGGAAGAAGATTCTTTATTCTGACTTGGAAAAACCGGTGTAAGTGGTGCAGTGCCTGAGTGCGCAGGATTTGTGCGAATCATTTCAGGACCTGCCATAATCTGCATTACATTCATTCAATTATCCCCTTATCAGAAATTTTATATCAAAAAAATTACTGTGTAAAGACCTAAACTCTGCCGATTTCGAGGGCCGCACTGAACATATCTTTTGCCCCCTGAATTACAGTTGAGTTAGCTTCGTAAGCGCGGCTTGCACTGATAAGATTTACCATTTCGTTTACGATATTAACATTAGGATATTCAACATAACCCTTGTTAGGACCGCTCTGAATGGCATCCGGGTTTGTCGGGTCATAAACCATACGGCCCTGTGATGTATCTTTTTTGATTTCACGAACGCGGACACCTTTTCCAGGACCATTGTCCTGTTCGGCGTTTACAAAAGGCATACGCCATGTCGGATGAGCACTTGCAATCGGTTCAAGGATAACCATACTCTTCTTGAATGCACCGCCTTCAGGAGTACGGGTTGTGCTTGCGTTTGCAATATTATTTGAAATAACATCCGAGCGGAGTCTTTCTACGCTCATTCCTGTTGCTGCAATGTTAATCGATGTAAACATACCCATATTCTGAAAACCTCCGTTTTTTATCCTCTAGTTACTACTTTTTCATCGCGATTTTCATCTGACTGAATTCAAAACTCTGCAACTGGGTCAGAAGTCTATAATTCATCTGCATGCGGAGAATGTTTGCTGCTTCAAATTCAGCGTCTACGTTGTTTCCGTTGGCATTTGCTGTAGTTGTCCAGTCTGTTACACGGCGAGGCTCAACTGTGCGCCAGTCAAGCGGAGAGTTGATTTGAATATGGCGGCTGTCAGTTCTTGTCAGCTGAAAACGATGTGTTGTATCAGCTTCGTCTTCAAAAGCGCGTTTTAATTCGCTCTCAAAGTTCACTTCCTGCCTTTTATAGTTAGGAACTTCTGAGTTTGCAATATTGTTTGCTGCAACCTGATAGCGCAACTGGTTAACGTCCATTGCGCGGTGTAATAATTCAACTGACCGTGTAAAAGTATTCATACTTCTATTGTCGGAATTTGAATTGAGAAGTTTATACTATTTTTCGTTAAAACGGCGGAGGAATTCTGCCATGCGCGGAGTTTTAGGATTATTGATAAGTTCGACAGGATCCCCCTGCTCTACGATTACGCCGCCATCCATAAAAATGATTTTGTCGCTGATATCGCGGGCAAAGGCCATTTCGTGTGTTACTACGACCATGGTCATTTTTTGTCTGGCAAGACCGCGGATTACGGCAAGGATTTCGCCGGTGAGCTCCGGGTCAAGGGCCGATGTCGGTTCATCAAACAAAAGAACACGCGGATTTAAGGCAAGTGCACGGGCAATGGAAACCCGCTGCTGCTGACCGCCTGAAAGTTCGCACGGGTAGTTATTTTGTTTTTCCAAAAGCCCTACCCGCTCCAGAAGTTCCTGAGCCTTTTTTACGGCCTGGTCCTTTGGTGTTTTGAGGACCGCAACCTGAGGGTCAACGATATTTTTGAGGACGCTCAGATGAGGAAAAAGGTTAAAATTCTGGAACACAAAGCCCAGGTTCAAGTTGATGAGGCGGGCGTTTTTTTTGTCTGTGTATACACCGTCTTTAAGCAAATCCTTGCCGCATATACAGATTGTTCCGTTGTCGGCCTTTTCGAGCTGGCTGATACAGCGGAGCAGCGTTGATTTTCCGGAACCTGAAGGTCCGATGATTCCCAGAACTTCACCTTCGTTTACGTCAAAAGAAATATCTTTTAAAACCTGAACGCCGTCTGAAAAAGTTTTTTGTATATGCTGAACTTGAATAACCGGTGCCAATTTAAATTCCTATTTGTAATAATTCAATTTTTTTTCGAGTGCAATAAAGGCTGTGCTGACAACCCAGTTCATAACAAAATAAAAAAGGCCGGCGACAAAAATCGGAGTAGTAGAAAAAAACTTGCTCGAAATTGTCTGGGCGGTTCGCAGTAATTCAACTACACCAATTACAGAAACAAGGGCTGTGTCTTTTACCAAAGTGATAACTTCGTTGCCCATCGGTGGAATTATGCGTTTGATTACCTGTGGAAGAATGATTCTAAAAAAGGTCTGTCTTTCGGTATAACCCAAAACCTTAGACGCTTCGTACTGCCCCTGCGCAATAGACTGAAAGCCTCCGCGGTAGATTTCTGCAAAATAGCACGCGTAGTTTACAGAAAGCGCGATGATTGCAGCAGCAAAACGGTCAAGCCGGGCAGTAATGCCAAGACCGTATGCTTCGTTTAAATATTTGATGATAAATCCCGGTGTAAAGTAAACCAGAATCAGCTGCAACATCAGTGGAGTTCCCCGGATAACAAGGAGGAAGGCATTTACAACGCCTGAAACGAATTTGTTTTTGCTCATGCGTCCGGCCGCCAGCGGAAATCCGAGGGGAACTGAAAACAGCAGTGTTAAGGCAAATACCTCAAGAGAAATGATACAACCGTCAAACAATGTGGATATTTGCCTTATCATAATTTATTTTCCAATTACAGAAATGTTGGCACCAAACCACTTGCGGCTCAATTCAGCAACTGTACCGTCTGCTTCCATTTCTTCGAGAACAGCCTGTACTTTTTCTGCAAGTTTTACATCGCCTTTGCGGAATGCAACACCGTACTGTTCAGAAGCAAGTGTATCATGGATGATTGTGAATGGTTTACCAGTGGTTTTGATTACATAGTTAGCAACAACACTGTCCATTACAACACCGTCAACGCCACCGATTTCAAGGTCATTGAGGGCTGTAACATTGTCTTTGAATTCAGTGATTGAATTCAATGATGCTTTGAATTCCGGAGAAGCTTCTACTGCATCTGCAGCAGATGAACCGGCCTGGAGACCGATTGTTTTTCCTGCAAGTTCTGCGAGGGTTGTATAACCTGAAGCCTGTGTAACTACAACAGCCTGTTCATTGTCAAGATATGGCTTTGTAAATGAGAGTGCTTCAAGGCGTTCCGGAGTGATTGTAAGACCATTCCAGATACAGTCGATATTGCCTGTAGCAAGTTCCTGTTCCTTGGCATCCCAGCTGATTGGCTGAGCACGGAATTTTACGCCAAGACGTTTTGCAACTTCTGTTGCAAGGTCAATGTCGTATCCAACGATTTCATTGTTGTCATCACGGAATCCCAGCGGTGGGAAAGAATCGTCCAAACCAAGAACAAATTCTCCGCGTGCAAGAAGGTCGTTCAAAGAATTGTCCTGAGCGCTCTTCTTTTTACATCCGGCAACAACGCTGATCATAGCAACGATTGCCAACACTGTAAGTACTGTCTTTTTCATCAGTGCATCTCCTTTTTACCTCAAACAGCAAGAACGTTTGAGATTTTTTATTTACAAAAGTCCAAAAGGGCTTTTATTTGCTTTTTGGTCTGTTCAGGACTCGGACCGCCCGTTACATTGCGTGCGCTCATACAAGCCTGTGGTGTAATAAGATCAAAGATGTCCTTTTCAAAAAGCGGACTGATTGCCTTAAATTCGTCAAGTGTAAGTTCTTCAAGACTTGAACGGTCTGTATCAATTGCAAGTCTGACACATCTTGCAGAAACTCCGTGTGCAGTGCGGAAAGGCATTCCCTTGCGTACAAGATATTCTGCAACGTCAGTTGCGTTTGCAAAACCGCCAAAGCAGCTTGCGCTCATTTTTTCTTTATTCCAGTTTGCAGAGGCAATCATTGCTTCAAACACAACGAGATTGCGCTGAACACAATCAAGGGCGTCAAACAACGGAGCCTTGTCTTCCTGCATATCACGGTCGTAACTCAAAGGAAGCCCCTTCATCATTACGAGGAGGTTGATCAAATCGCCGTAAACCTTTCCTGTGCGTCCGCGGATTAATTCAGCAAAGTCAGGGTTCTTTTTCTGAGGCATGATTGAAGAGCCTGTAGACCACTTTTCACTCAGTTCAACAAAACCGAATTCAGTTGTAGACCACAATACTACTTCTTCGCACATGCGGCTCAGGTGCATCTGAAGAATAGAAAAAATCGAAGTAAATTCAATACAGTAATCTCTGTCTGCAACACTATCCAGTGAATTCTGTGTAACGCCTTCAAAGCCAAGTTCCTTTGCAACAAGTTCGCGGTTTAACGGAAGAGAAGAAGTTGCAAGGGCACCGCTTCCGAGAGGGCTCAGATTAAGGCGGTCAACAGCCTGTTCAAGGCGCTGGCAGTCGCGGACAAGCATCCAGGCCCAGGCGCACAAATGCTGGGCCAAAGTGCCCGGCTGAGCGTGCTGCATGTGGGTGTAGCCGGTCAAAAGTGAATCGGTATGTTTTGACGCAATATTTGCGAGGGTTTTGATAAGTGAACGGATATTGCCTGCAAGATCAGGAAGAACGCGGCGCAGATAAAGACGCTCGTCCAGAGCAATCTGATCGTTGCGGCTGCGACCGGTGTGGAGTTTGCGTCCGCTTTCTCCAATGCGGTCTGTCAGGGTTGCTTCGATAAACGAGTGGATGTCTTCGGCGCTGTAATCAATTTTTAAAGAGCCGCTCAGGAGGTCGTTTTTAATTGAATCAAGCCCTTCCTGAATTTCTTTGTTTTCTTTATCGCTGATAATTTTTTGTGCGGCAAGCATTTTTGCGTGCGCTTTTGAACCTGCAATATCGTCGAGGGCCATTCTCTCGTCAACGTAAATTGAAGTTTCAAATTCAACGGCGGCTGCGTCTGGACCTTCTGCAAAGCGTCCGTGCCAGAGTGCTGCGTGATTATTATCAGTTATTGTTCCGTGACTTTCCATCGTTTTTTCCTAGTTCATTATATCCTGAGAAAGTTCCATAATCTGAGCGTAAACAGGCTTTCCTCCAGGAACCATCGGGAGAACCATTTCGTCGATGTCTACGCGTGCATCAATGATGCATGGTTTATGACTTTCAAAGGCAGTTTTAAATACCTTTTCAAATTCGTCTTTGTTTGTGGCCTTGTAGCCGTCGATTCCGTAGGCATCTGCGAGTTTGAGCCAGTCAGGACCAAAGTCGAGGGTTGTCTGGCTAAAGCGTTTTCCGTAGAAAAGCCTCTGCCACATGCGGACGTTACCGAGGGCACCGTTGTTTACGAGCACGATTACAATCGGAAGACCGTAATGTTCAATAGTTGCAAGTTCGTTACAGTTCATGCGGAACGAACCGTCGCCTGCGATATGAACAACTCTTGCCTTGGGATTTGCAACCTGAATACCCATAGCAGCACCGGTACCAAAACCCATGGTTCCAAGACCGCCGCTTGTTACAAAAGTGCGTGGCTTTGAGAACGGATAGAACTGGGCAGTCCACATCTGGTGCTGACCTACTTCTGTTGTAATGAATGTATCGTCTCCGGCAATTTTGTTGATAATTTCGCAAAGTGCCTTAGGATTGATTGAGTCTTTTTTAGTTACATTGTAGGTAGACGGAACTTCTTTTTTCCATTCTGCAATCTGCTGGTTCCAGCTGGTGTGCTTGTCCTTTTTGATGCCCGGTATAAGACGTTTGAGGATTGACTTAAGGTCACCGATAAGGCTGTCATCAGTCGGAATGTTTTTATTGATTTCTGCAGGGTCAATGTCAATGTGAAGAACATTTGCCTTCTGTGCAAATTTTGAAGGGTCTCCGATTACGCGGTCAGAAAAGCGTGAACCCAGTGCAATTACAAGGTCGCTTTCTGTGATTGCCATATTGCTTGCTTTTGTTCCGTGCATACCAACCATCCATGTACAGAGAGGATGATTTGAAGGGAAGCAGTCGCGTGCCATAAGGCTTTCGCAGACAGGGATACCGCCCTTTTCTGCAAAGTCCAGAAGTTCTTTTTCTGCACCGCTGATTTTGATACCGCCGCCGGCATAGATTACAGGCTTTTCTGCGCTGTTGATAAGTTCTGCGGCAGCCTTGAGTTCGGCATCTGACGGAACATTTACGTCCATTACGCGCTTAAAGTTGTCGTGATTTTTTGCAAGGAGTTTACCCTTGTCAGCAGTTTTTGGAAGAGGCTCAAATTCAACTTCGGCTGCTGTAACGTCTTTAAGAATATCAACAAGAACCGGACCTGGACGACCTGAACGTGCGATTTCGAAGGCTTCGCGGAGAACAGTTGCAAGTTCGTTTACATCGCGTACAAGGAAGTTGTGTTTTGTAATTGGAATAGTTACACCGGTAATGTCGATTTCCTGGAAGGTGTCTTTTCCAAGGAGGCTGTTTGCAACGTTACATGTAATTGCAACGATTGGAGATGAATCCATGTAGGCAGTTGCAATTCCTGTTACGAGGTTTGTAGCTCCAGGACCACTTGTTGCCATACAGACACCGACTTTTCCGGTTGAACGTGCATAACCGTCAGCGGCATGTGCTGCGGCCTGTTCATGTGCGGTCAAAATGTGATTGATTCGGTCTGAATTTTTGTAAAGTGCATCATAAATATTAAGGATGTTTCCTCCAGGGTAACCAAAAACAGTATCAACCCCCTGTTCAACCAAACATTCAACGACAACCTGTGAACCAGTAATTTTCATTTAATATTTACCTCTTAAAATCTGCGCAGACAAATACAATTGGCGCCAAAAAAAATTGAATTCAATTTTACCGTTTTTTCGATATTAGTTCAATTGAGTAAGAAAAATCACTCGTATATAATAGTTGCCATGCGCATTTTGTTTTATTCGACAAGTTCAAATATTTACGAAGGAAAAGATTTTGATATCTATGACAGCCCTTCCTGCGCCGATGAATTGATTCAACTTGCACAAAAATATCCCGAGCACCATTTTATCGTTGCAACACAACTGCCCGGAATGTTTTTGCTCGACTTAAAAGGCGCACAGATAATTCAAAAAGCGCCGCAAATTGAATATCACATAATTGAATCCGACAAAGAAACAGAAATTGCAGACTTTTTGGAAAACCTTGAGCCTGATATTGCAATCGCAGCCTCTTTTTACGACAAACCGCTCGACTGGTTCAGCGTAAAGGACTCGATTGTTGCAGATTATTTGAGGCAGAAAAACATAAAGACAATCTGCCATCCTGTGGGCGCAAGCCTTGCCTGCTTTGACAAACAGCTTACACACCGCGCCCTCGAACGTGCCGGGATCAGATGTCCAAAATCCGTTTACATCCACCACGCGCTTTTTATCAACGCAGGAAACCGCCCTCAAATCAAGAGCAACGTGTACAAGAGCGCAGTTTATGAACAGTTAAAGGCCCTCCGCTACCCTGTCGTAATCAAGGACACAGTCGGCTTAAGTTCATACGGAATGGAAGTTGTACAGAATTTTGACGAAGCACGGAACTTTCTGCTTTCAAAAAGAAACACCTCGGACCGTATTGCAGAAGAAATGATTTTGGGACAGCAGGCCGGAGTTGAACTTGTCTCGACCCCAAAAAAAATCATAATAGAAAAACCATTTTTCTTTTCCGTAAACAAATATGGAATTACAAGCCCAAAGCAGTCGGTAAAAGCTGGTCCCGTAAAGCACGGTTACAAAATTGCAAAATTGAATTCAATGCTTAAAAAAATGTGCCGCGCCTTAAACTTTAACGGAAGCGCGCAGATTGACCTTGTTTTTGACGGAAAAGACTGGTACGTAATAGAAATTAATCCCCGCCTTTCAGGGATGAGCACAACCTGCGCCTTCAGTCAGGGTCTTGGCGTGCTTGAGTCGCTTTTTGAAAAGTCCGTGCTGAATAAAAAACGCCGCTCACTTTTAAGCGTAAACATCAAATTTAATCTGCTCGAAGAAGCAGAATTAATTGAATTAAAAAAATACGGCTTTGTAAAAAAAGTTCACCAGATAAAGAATCTTGCCGCCCTTCAATTACGCGAATCAGGCTACTGCGAGGTTGTAATCACTGCAAAAAGTAAAAAAGAATTACTGCACAATCTTGAAGCAATAAAAAATGCGTTCCCGCAAAAACTCGAGAACGCATTTACCGGCAATGCAGAAGAATTGATTCAAAAACTGTAAAAAGCTTACGGTTAATGCTGCACTATTTACCTTTCTGCTGGCTGTCCCAGTCGGCTTTATTCATGTATTCAACTACGATTTTACCGTCAGCTTCATTTACGGAAGTAACGGCAAAATCATTGTAATTTTGAATCAGCCAGTCGTCGTAATCTGTCCAGCTGTTAAATTCCATCTTCATAATTCAAGACTACTGTAAAATCGCACCCTTGTCAGCAGAAGAAACGAGTTTTGCGTAGCGTGCAAGGTAACCGGTTTTAACTTTTGGTTCAATCGGCTTCCATGAAGCACGGCGGCGTTCAAGTTCTTCATCGCTTACTTCAAGAGTAATTTTATAGTTATTGATATCGAGGGTAATTTTATCGCCTTCTTCTACGAGACCGATTGGACCGCCGACAGCAGCTTCCGGAGAACAGTGTCCGAGAGAAGCCCCGCGGGTAGCACCGGAGAATCGTCCGTCAGTAATCAAAGCAACCTGTTTGTCCATTCCCTGACCTGCAAGAGCGGCAGTTACGGCGAGCATTTCGCGCATACCAGGACCGCCCTTTGGACCTTCGTAACGGATTACAACAACGTCACCCGGATTGATTTTACGGTTCTGAACAGCTTCCATTGCTTCTTCTTCTCCGTTGAATACGCGGGCAGGACCTGTGTGCTTCATTAATTCTTTGGCACAGGCAGAACGTTTAACAACAGTTCCGTTTGGAGCAAGGTTACCAAAGAGAACTGCGATACCGCCATTGTCAGAATATGGGTTTTCAATCGGGCGCAGAATCTCAGGATTGCGGTTGCGTACGTTTTTGATGTTTTCTGCAATTGTTTTGCCAGTTGCAGTAATCAAATCAGTATGAATAAGCTTTTTCTTTGCAAGTTCTGCCAGAACCGCCTGAACACCGCCTGCATCGTCGAGTTCGCACATAAATGTATGGCCGGCCGGAGCCAGGTGGCAGAGGTTTGGAGTGCGGTTTGAAATTTCGTTTACTTCGTGGAGGTCAAGGCTCAAACCTGCTTCGTGCATGATGGCAGGAACATGAAGCATTGTATTTGAAGAACAGCCGAGTGCCATATCGGCAGTCAGGGCGTTTTCAAAGTTTTCTTTAGTCATCATTTTGCGGGCAGTGATTCCGCGCCTGTACATTTCCATAACCTGCATTCCGGCATGTTTTGCAAGTTGAATGCGTCGGCCTGTTACGGCAGGAATTGTACCGTTGCCAGGAAGACCAAGACCGAGGACTTCAGTAAGACAGTTCATTGAGTTTGCAGTAAACATACCAGAGCATGCGCCGCATCCAGGACATGCATACTGGGCAAGCTCGTTCAACTGATCTTCAGTAACCTTACCAACGGCAAGACCGCCTACAGCTTCAAACATATCAGTAAGAGAAAGGTTTTTGTCAGAATACGGGTTATTTGCGTCGTGACCAGGCAGGTGACCAGGCATCATAGGACCGCCGCTGACAAATACAGTCGGAAGGTCAAGGCGGGCGGCAGCCATAAGCATACCAGGAACGATTTTATCGCAGTTTGGAATCATAACGAGGGCGTCAAACTGATGAGCCTTTGCAACACATTCAACGCTGTCAGCAATAAGCTCGCGGGTAACCAGAGAATATTTCATTCCTTCGTGACCCATGGCAATGCCGTCACAAACACCGATTGCCGGGAATTCAACTGGAGTACCACCAGCCAGGCGAACACCTGCCTTTACGGCTTCTGAAATACGGTCAAGTTCAATATGACCCGGAATAAGTTCGTTCTTGGCGCAGATAATACCAACCATCGGCTGGTTCAATTCTTCGTCGGTGTATCCGGATGCGTAAAAAAGTGAACGGTGAGGAGCGCGTGCAGCTCCCTTTATTGCATTGTCTGATTTTTTCATTTAAGTACCTCTAAAAATAAAGTAAGTAAATTATAGCGGCAGAGCGTAATTGCGTAAAGTGAAATAAAAGAAATTGATAAGTGACAGAATTGCAACATTAAAACAAACAGGAGTGCAGCCGGTATCTTCAGAGCCATGCCCGGCCCGGTCCTTTCCCGGTGATTTTTATACTTCTTGACAGTCCCGCTCTTTTTCTGCATTATATGACTATGAATTTTAACGCAGTCGTTACAGTACTAGTTCTTCTCGTGGTGGTCCATCTAACCGGAAAGCTGGTACATTTTTCTGCGTAGAATATAAATTCAATATAAAACGCAAAAAATCAAAGCTCTCCGAACTAACGGTTTTGGAGGGCTTTTTTTGTTTATAAGGAGGCGTGCTAAAAAGTACTTCCGTGTACTTTTTAGCACATGCAGATTTTGCCGTTGGCAAAACTGCGATATCGTGCCTCCTGCACGACCGCTATCGCGGAGATTTTAAAGGAGGCATTATGAAACGCACAGGCTCGCAAATTATCACTACCCTTCTCGAAATGGAAGGAATCAAAGTAGTTGCAGGAATTCCGGGCGGCTCGATTTTGCCGCTCTATGATGAATTAAACAAATCTTCAATTCATCACGTCCTCGTGCGTCAGGAACAGGCCGCAGGTTTTATCGCGCAGGGAATCGCCCGCACAACAGGGCTCCCGGCTGTCTGTATGGCTACCAGCGGACCTGGTGCCATGAACCTTTTGACTTCGATTGCAGACGCACGCTGTGACTCAGTTCCAATCATCGCAATCACAGGTCAGGTTAACACAACTTTGATTGGTACAGACGCCTTCCAGGAAGCCGACACCTTTGGACTTTCGTTTCCGATTACAAAACACAGTATCGCCGTAAAAAAGCCGGAAGAACTTCTGACCGCAATCCCCGAAGCATTTAAAATTGCAATGGATGGCCGCCGCGGACCGGTTTTAATCGACGTTCCTCGCGATGTTCAGCTTGCAAGCTGTACATTTGACGAATGGCCTGATTTACAGAAATATATTCCGCAGGAAAAAGACGTAAGGTTCCACACGACAGACGATGAACAGGCAAAACTTCTGGACGGCACAGTCAATTCAATTATTGAATCCAAAAAACCTGTTCTGTACGTTGGTGGAGGAGCAAACAATTTTGATTCATCAAAAGCAGTCAAAGACTTTTTAAAACTCTGCCCTATGCCTGTTGTAAGTTCTCTGATGGGAATCGGCTGTATCGCCTCAGAAGACGAACTTTACGCCGGAATGGTCGGTATGCACGGCTCTTACTGCGCAAACCGGGCAATGCACGAAAGCGACCTTGTAATCGTTTGCGGCGCCCGCTTTGATGACCGTGCAACCGGGGTTGTTAATAAATTCTGTCCCGATGCAAAGATTATCCACATTGACATCGATGCCGCAGAAATCAACAAAATTCTCGAAGCATCAATCTCTTTCGTTGCAAAAGTTCAATCCGTACTGCCGGAACTCTGCATTCAATTGAAAAACAAAAAAGATGCCAATTCAAAAGCAAAGGCCAGATGGTTGAAGCAGATTGTTGAATTAAAACAGAAGAACTTTTCCATCACTCTCGGAAGCCCTGACAAAGATAAGAAAAACAAGGACTTTATGGACAGCGTAAATCCACGCGAGTTTATCAAAAGCGTTCCGGACCTGGCAGAAAAGGCAGGCACCAAAAAAGAAGACCTTCTTATTGCGACAGACGTTGGCCAGCACCAGATGTGGGTTGCCCAGTATTACCCGGTTTTAAAGCCGATGACTTTGTTGACTTCGGGCTCGCTCGGTACAATGGGCTTTGGTCTTCCGGCGGCCATCGGCAGCGCAATCGCAAATCCTGAAAAACGCACAATCTGTTTTTCAGGCGACGGCTCTATCATGATGAACATCCAGGAACTTTCAACACTTGCAGAAAACAATCTTCCTGTAACAGTCATCGTTTTTGAAAACGGAACGTTGGGCATGGTTTATCAGCAGCAGAAGTTTTTGTTTGATAAAAACTTCAGCGCAAGTATTTTTGACACTAAGGTTGATTTGTTAAAAATCGCAGAAGGTTTTGGAATAGAAACCGCAGACGCTCTTACCGACAAAGACTGGTATAAAAAAGCTTTTGACGCAAACCGCAAAAACAAACCGTTCTTTGTACGTGTAAAAGTTGACCCGGAAGAAGAGGTTCTGCCATACGTTCCGGGCGGCAAGGCAAATGTTGACAGCATAAGGTAATATCCTTGTAAACGCAGGGTAAATTATCAAAAAACAGCGCGAAGGAGCAGAACTGGAAGCAGGAGCGCTCTGTTTGTGGCTGCCGCGAAAGCGGCAAGTTTATAAGTTCCTATGCCACAAACAGCGTGCAGTGCGTTAACGCACGGTCCTGACTTCCAGAAATGCGACTGGGAGCTGTTTTTTTTTACAATCTCCCTTTGCGTTTACAGGATGTATCTTGATAAGTCCTGGTCAGCGACAACGCCCTTAAGACGCTCATCAACAAAGGCTGCGTCAATCACCAGGTTTTCGCCTGAATGTTCGTCGGCAGTAAAACTTACTTCTTCAAGAACTTTTTCCATGATTGTGTGGAGTCTGCGCGCTCCGATGTTTTCGCTTCTTGAATTAACATCTGCGGCCAGAAAGCTCATGCGGTCAATTGCATCGTCTGAAAATTGAATTTTAAGCCCTTCTGTTTCCAAAAGCGCCGTGTACTGCTTTGTAAGCGCATTTTTTGGTTCCAGAAGAATGCGCTTAAACTCGTCTTTTGTAAGTGCTTCAAGTTCAACCCTGAGCGGAAAGCGTCCCTGCAATTCAGGAATCAAATCGCTTGGCGCACTCAAACTGAATGCACCGGCCGCAATAAACAGAATGTGAGTTGTGTCTACAACGCCGAATTTTGTATTTACCTTTGAACCTTCAACAATCGGCAGAATATCGCGTTGAACACCTTCGCGGCTTACATCGCGTCCGCCGCCTGAGTTTCCCTTTGTGGCAATTTTATCAATTTCGTCGATGAATACAATTCCGCTCTGCTCTACACGCTCTTTTGCAATGTCAGCAACCTTGTCGGTATCAATCATCGATTCAAGAGTTTCTTCTTCGATAATTTTGCGGGCTTCTTTGATTGTAACAGTCTTTTTCTTTGAGCGTCCGCCCATCATCATGTTCTGGAGTTCCTGCATTCCGGCCTGCAGATCATCCATACTGCCGCCGGCAATAATTTCCATGCTTGGTCCGCGCGGAGTACGTTTAACTGTAACTTCGACCTCACGGTCTTCGAGTTTGCCTTCCCTGAGCATCTGGCGGAATTTTTCTCTTGTTGAATTTTCATTATTTACTGCAGTTCCATCTGGCGAAGGAAGAATAATTACGTCTCCTGCGGCAGGTTTACTTTCCTGTGGGGCCGCTTTTTTGTCAGTGCCCGGAAGAAGCAAATCAAGAAGTTTTTCTTCTACCTTCGGCGCGCAAACTTCTTTGAGCTGTTCTTCCATTTCATACTTAACATTATTGTAACCTACTGCCATCAAATCACGAATCATAGATTCAACATCGCGTCCGACATAACCGACTTCTGTGTACTTGGTTGCTTCGACTTTGATAAAAGGAGCATTAACAAGTTTTGCAAGCCGGCGGGCGATTTCTGTTTTTCCGACACCGGTCGGTCCAATCATCAGGATATTTTTTGGCGCAACTTCGTCGCGGATATCTTCTGCCAGGTGAATTCGGCGCAGGCGGTTACGCAGAGCAACTGCCACGGCCTTTTTAGCTTTTTCCTGACCAATGATGTACTGGTCAAGTTTTTCTACTATCTGTTTAGGTGTTAAGCCTTCGATTGCCATTTTTTTAGTCCTATATTTCTTCTGAAGTAATGTTGCCGTTTGTGTAAATACAGATGTTGCCGGCTATTTTGAGTGAGCGTTCTGCAATTTCTTTTGCAGACAGACTGCTGCAGTCAAGATAAGCGAGTGCTGCCGAGTAAGCGTAGTTTCCGCCCGAACCGATTGCAAGAACATCGTTTTCAGGTTCGATTACGTTTCCGTCGCCGCTGATTAAAAGAATTTTTGAACTGTCGGCAACAATGAGCATTGCTTCGAGTTTCTGGTATGAGCGTTCTGTACGCCAGAGTTTTGCAAGTTCAACTGCACTGCGGGTTAAGTCACCGTTAAATTCCTTAACCTTTTCTTCAAATTTATCAAGAAGTGTAAAAGCATCAGCCACGCTGCCGGCAAAACCGGTCAAAATCCGGCCGTTGTAGATTTTTCGGACCTTTCTTGCGTTACCTTTGCACACTGTGTTACCAAGTGTTACCTGTCCGTCTCCGGCCATTGCAACCTTGCCGTCTTTTTTAACTGCTATTACTGTTGTACTTCGAATTTCAACCTTTTCCATTTTTAAAATATACAAAAAATAAATTGTGTGGGCAACTAAAAAACTATTATTCCCTGCCGCCGTGCGGATGTGCCTTATTGTACATTTCTATCATTTTGTCGGTTGTAATGTGGGTGTAGCGCTGGGTTGTGCTGATGCTTGAGTGTCCAAGAAGTTCCTGGACAAGCCTTACGTCTGCCCCGCCTGCAATCATTCCCGTGGCAAAGGTGTGGCGCAGCGCATGAGGATTTACGTGGTGGCCTGTACCCTGAGAACCGCTGTACCTGTCAATTATAAAGCGGATTCCGCGGGCTGTGATGGGAGTCCCGTTCTGGTTAACAAAAAGAAAATTTCTGGGGTTATGAACTTTGTTGTCGCCAAAGCGCCGGTTACGGTCGGCAATGTATTCGCGCATGGCTTTTCTTGCATCGTCTTCAAGATAAACCTTCCTGTCCTTGCTGCCCTTACCGGTTACAATTGCGCAGGATAAATCTGTCGAAAGGTCACAAACTTTCAGAGAAGCAGCTTCGCTCACACGGCACCCGCTCGAATACATAAATTCAAGAATCGCCGTGTCCCGTTTTTCCCATAAGAGTTCATTTTTTTTTGGCTCAGAGCAGAGTTTGTCTACCTCGGCGCCGGTCAAAAAATGAGGGAGACGCTTTGGAAGCTTTACGGTTTTAATTTCCAGGGCCGGATTTATCTGAATGTAATTGAATTTTTTGCAGTAACCGAACAGGCCGCGTACGGAGGCAATAAAGCGGTTTATTGAAGAGGCTTCAAACTTTTTTCTGGAAAGGACACCAATACAAAGGCGTATGTCATCGGCACCAATCAAATCAATTGACTTTTGGGCACCGATGGACGGCATTCCTTCAAAAATCGAAAGATCATTCTGATATGCGACAACGGTGTTTTGCGAGAGGCCTCGAACAGAGCTTATGTAAACAATAAATTCTTCCGCTGCTTCTTTTACTGTCAAATCCTACGCCTTCTTATAATTACTCTTCTCCGGCAGGTACAATGTCAGAAGTATCGTCCTGTGAATGCAGGTAATCGCAGTCCGGGTTGATACAGCTTTTGTAGGTGCCGTTCTTTTTGTCGTATTTTTCGACCATAAACCATCCGCATTTTGGACAGGTTGCGTCAATCGGCTTAAAGTGAGAAATAAAACTGCACTTTGGATAATTGGTACAACCGTAAAATTCCTTGCCGCGTCCCTTTGTTTTACGTGCAACGATTTCGCCGTCGCAGCCTTTTACAGGACATTTTGCAAGAGGAATCGATTTTGTGTTGTAGCACTCCGGAAATCCGGAACATGCAAGGAAAAATCCAAAACGGCCGAGTTTTTTAACCATTTTTTTGCCGCATTTATCGCAGACAATGTCAGTTTGTTCGTCCAGAAAGCCTTTTACGCTTTGCGCCGTCTGTTCAACTTCATCAACGCGCTTTTTGAACGGTCCGTAGAATTCACCGATCATATTGTTCCAGACAATTTTATCCTGTTCTACTTCGTCGAGTTTGTTTTCTATTTCTGCCGTAAAATGTTCGTTGATAACTTCAGGGAAGGCTTCTGTAAGAATCTTTGAAATCATCTTGCCAAGCACTGTCGGAACAAGCTGCTTGTTGCTTCTTGTAACATAGTAGCGGTCCAAAAGAACAGAAATAATCGGAGCGTATGTTGAAGGACGACCGATTCCCTTTTCTTCAAGCATTTTTACAATACTGGCGTCCGTGTATCGGGCAGGTCCCTGTGTAAAGTGCTGTTCCGGATAGAACTTGTGTGCACTGTCGAGAATTTCGCCCTCTTTCAAAGCAGGGATGTTTCCTGTAACTTCTTCTTTTGAAGACAAAAGTTTGATTACTTTATAAAAACCTTTTTCAATCAGTTTGGAAGCGCTTAAACGGAATACTGCGTCTCCTGCCTGAATGTCTACGCTTGTTGTGCGGGTTTTTGCGTTATTCATCTGGCTTGAGAAGAATCTTTCCCAGATAATTGAATAAAGCCTGAACTGGTCACGGCTCAATGAATCTTTGATTGAATCCGGCGTGTATTCAATATAAGTCGGACGGATACATTCGTGGGCGTCCTGTGCGCTTTTGCCGACTGCATAATGAATCGGCTCCTTCGGCAAATCCTCCGGATAGTTTTTTCCAATCCAAGCACGCACTTCATCGAGGGCGCTCTGTGCAATACGAACTGAGTCAGTACGCATGTATGTAATCAAACCGACACGGCTTGAACCAATCTGCACGCCTTCGTACAACTGCTGTGCAATCTGCATTGTTTTGCGCGAAGTAAAACCGAGTCTGTTTGCAGCCGCCTGCTGAAGTTTACTTGTTGTAAAAGGAGGCTTTGGTTTTACGGTTTTATCTGTATTTTTAATATCCGTAACTTTGCATTCAGAATTCTTGATTTCTTCGATAATCTCTTTTACCTGAGCTTCGTTTTTAAGGTCAGGTTTTTCGCCCTTGTACTGAACAAGCTGCGCCGTAAACTGAGACTTGCCCTTTACAAAGTCAGCTTCGAGCGACCAGTATTCTTCAGGGATAAAGTCTTCTACTTCCTGCTCGCGCTGACAGATAAGGCTGAGCGCAACCGACTGAACGCGGCCTGCTGAAAGTCCGTTTTTTACCTTTTCCCACAGGAGCGGACTCAGGTTGTAACCAACAAGGCGGTCAAGAACGCGGCGTGCTTTCTGAGCATTTACAAGGCTTTCGTAAATGTCGCGCGGATTTTTTACGGCTTCTTTGATTGCATTTGGAGTAATTTCGTTAAAAACAACGCGCTTGATATCTGCTTCCGTTTTATCTTTGAGGGCATTGTTCAGGTGCCATGCGATTGCCTCTCCTTCACGGTCAGGGTCGGATGCGAGCAATACGTGATCGCTTTTTTTAGCGTCTTTCTGCAGTTCCTTTAAAAGTTTTGCGCGTCCACGGACGGTAATATATTCAGGTTCAAAGTTTTCTTCAATTTTGATTGCCATGCGGCTTTTTGGAAGGTCAATCAAATGTCCCATACTGGCTTTGACTGTAAAACCGCTTCCGAGATATTTTTCAATTGTTTTTGCTTTTGCAGGAGACTCTACGATTACAAGAGTTTTTTCTGCTTTCTTTGACTTCTTCTTTGTAACTGCCATTTTATTCCTTCTGACTGTCAGCATTAAAAAGATCCAGCTGACCGTCCGTATTTACCTTTTTGAGCGGCTCTGAGCCGTTATGCATGTATTCAGCATATTCTGTATAATTCTTTATCACAGGTGCTCCTTCTTGTATATAGTTTTTTGGACTATTATTCAATTTACCTGCAATTAATTTTTCTTTATTTTTTTGAATCATTGCTGTTTTCTTTAATTCGCCCTCTACAACACTGTAAAGGAGTTCGCTTTCTTTTCCAAAACAAGCCTGACTAAAAAAAACATATCTGTTGTAATCCAGTGCAAGAGAAGCTGTAGTCATAGCCCCGCTTCCGGCAGGCGCCTGAATTACAACCGTTGCAGGACTGAGCGCTGCAATAAGCCGGTTCCGCTGGATGTAACGGAAAGGCTGAACTTCGGTCAAAGGCGTGTATTCGCTTAAAACACAGCCGCCCTTTTCGATGATTTTTGCCGCCTCCTTTGTGTGTGCGCCCGGAACAATTCTGTCAATTCCGCCCGGAAGAACCGCAGCGGTTTTGCCAAGCTTTCCGCTCAATGCACCTTTGTGGCTTGCAATGTCAATTCCAAAAGCAAGACCGCTTACAATTACAGTGCCGTTGTCAGAGGCATCCTTTCCAAAGTCAAAGGCGGCCTTTCTTCCGTCGTTTGTCGCACGGCGGGTTCCGACAACGGAAACGCAGTTGTTTTTAAGGCAGTTTATGTCTCCGCGGTAAAAAACTGCAAACGGCGGGTCTGTCATTTCCTTAAACATTGCAGGATAATCTTCGCTGTCGTAAAAAACACAGCTGATTCCTAGTTTTTGTAAAAGGATTGAATTTTTGGTCGCCTGCTCCAGACTGTACTTTGCATTCCAGTGGGCTTTTGCAAAGGTACGTTTTACCATGGAACCGATATCACCAATTGACATTATCGCAAGCGAGTCGGGACTGTCAAGTTTTTTTTCCAAAACAGTTTTTTCTTTGAAGGTCAAAAAAGAAGCGTCTGCAATCATCAGACGCTTAACAAATTCTTTAATGTCAGTTTGCATAAGAGGTATCTAAAACAATTTTTTTGTTTGCTTCAGCTTCTTTTTTCTTTTGCTCAGAACGGGTTGTCGAAATAATTCTGTCATAGATTTCAACGGCTCCGTCAAAATTCTGCTGAACATAATATGCGCGCGCAAGAACAAACATAATGTCTGTGTTTTTTGTTTCGATTGTCAGGGCTTTTTCAAGGTAAGGAATTGCCTTTGCACAGTCGTCGAGTTCAAAAACATACAGGACTCCAAGTCCATAAAGTGCCCTTACATAGCGTTCTTCAAGTTCAATGGCACGAAGGTACGCACTTTCAGCAAGTTTTAAATAGTTGAATTTTTCGGCTGTTGAACCTGTAGCATTGTAGTCGAGGCTTGCATGTGCCATGTAGCCGGCGCAAACACCTACGTAATAATAAAGATTCTGGTTTGTCGGATAATATTGAATTGCTGTCTGGAAAGTTTTTAAGGCTTCTCCATACATTTTTGCGTCAAGATAACGGGTTCCAAGGATTTTGTACCAGATTCCTATCTGGGCATTTGCAAGCTGGATGTCAGCAACGCGGTCCTGGTATTTTTTGATGGCATCCTTGAGTTCTGCCTCGGTAGTCGGAGAGTCAACGCCTTCTTCGATTTTCTGCATTCGGATGATTGTCTTTGAAGACCTTCCCGAACAGCCGCACAAAATCATACAGATTAAAAAAACGTTCAAAATGCTTTTGAATACAGTTTTTTTGCAGTTAGTTTTACTTGTTGTTTTCATTTCCACTACCTCCATGGCCAGGAAAATAATTTTTATGCCCTTCGCGAAGCTGTTTGTCTTCGATATGGGTATAAATTGTTGTAGTCGCAAGATCAGAGTGCCCCAGAAGTTCCTGCACAGAACGCAAATCCATTCCACCCGACAAAAGATGAGTTGCAAATGAATGCCGCAAAGTATGAACTTTTGCATTTACTGCACTCAACTTTTTATATTCCTGGAATCTCTTCCAGATCCCCTTCCGGGTAATCGGATTGCCTTCGTAATTGACAAAAACCTCGTCAACAACTCTGACACCCACCAGAAGCGGTCTTACTTCCTCAAGATAGGTCACAAGACGCTTCTGAGCCGCTTCTCCAAACGGAACCATTCTCTCCTTGTCCCCTTTTCCGTGGACAATTAAAACTCTCTCTGCAAGATGCAGATTTGCAATTTTTAACTCTACGGCTTCGCTGATGCGAAGACCGCAGCTGTAAATCAATTCAAATAAGGCTCTGTCCCGTACGCCCAGAGGCTTAGAAACATCAATACACCCCAGAAGTGCATCAACCTGTTCAACGCTAAGCACGCGCGGAAGGGCCCTGACGGCTTTGGGGCGGTCCAGCTGGAGTGCAAGGTTTTCTTTCCAGTAGCCTTCGCGTACAAGAAAGAAACCAAACGAGCGAAGGCTGGAAATCTGTTTTGCAACAGTAAGTTCATCCACACCTTCTGTACGGCGCTGGGCAAAGTAGTAAATAATATTCTGAACGGTAACTTCCTTTAGTTTCAGCTTCTGGTCTTCAAGCCAGCGCAAAAACAAAACTGCCCCTTCAGAATATGTACCTGCAGTATTGCTGCTCAGTCTTTCGACAGTCATCAAATCTGTATAAAATTTTTGAATCAGCAGCTCTACAGTCATTTTTTATTTTTTTGTAAGGTCAATGGATCTTGATAAATTATCAAGATTTCTCCAGCAGGCAGGCTTGTTCAAGTCGCCGTCGTTTTTAAAATTTGCAGGCGGCACGATTGAAGAAGGTTTTGCAGGTTCCCGTGCTGCCGAGTCAAACAGACTTCCAAGTCCGCTGTCCTTATTTGCGGCAGGCTGCGGAGTTCTTCCAAAGAGTGCATTTTCTTCAGCAGGAGTAACTGCTTCTCTTGCTGTTGCTGGAGAAGTAAATTTGCCTGGATTAAGAACTTTTTCAAAATCACCCTGGGAGAAGATGTTTGAATCTGCCTGAGGTTTTTCTTCTACAACCGCAGCATCTTCTGCTGGAATTGAAGAATTAGGTGAATTGAATCCTGTTGCGATAACAGTTACTGTGATTTTATCTTCAAGTTCCGGTTCGATATAAAGTCCCCAGAGTACGCGAACCTGCGGGTCTGCGCTTGCAGTGATTACTTTTACGATTTCGTCGCATTCATCGATACCTACATCTTCGTTGCCGCTGATTTTGATAAGGATGTTTTTAGCGCCGTCAATATGTGTGTCTGCGAGGAGTTTGTTGTTGATTGCGTCAGTTGCAGCATCTACGGCACGGTTTTCGCCCGAGCCTTCGCCGATTCCGAGGATTGCATCCCCCTGACCTTTCATTACAGTTTCTACATCTTTAAAGTCGCGGTTGATGAGACCGGTTTTTGTGATGATTTCTGAGATTCCTTTTACGCCCTGGCGCAAAATGTCATCTACAGTTTTAAATGCCTGAACAGCAGATGGTTTTTTATCAGCGCCGTCAAATACACGCTGATTAGGAATTACGATGAGGGAGTCTACTTCTGCACGGAGTTTTTTGATGCCTTCTTCTGCAATCTGCATACGGATAGGACCTTCAAAAACGAAAGGAGTTGTTACGACAGCAACGGTCAAAATACCAAGTTCGCGGGCAATGTTTGCAACAATCGGCGCAGAACCGGTACCGGTACCACCACCCATTCCGGCGGTAATAAATACCATATCACTGCCATCGAGGAGGGAACGGATTGTTTCTTCCTCTTCTTTTGCAGCAGCTTCACCGCGTTCCGGATGCATTCCGGCACCAAGACCATTTGTAAGTTTTTTACCGATTTGAATTTTATACTCTGCTTTAGAAACAGCAAGATGCTGAACATCGGTGTTCAACGCAATAAACTGAACCCCCTGAATACCGGATTCAATCATTGTGTTTACGGCGTTACCGCCACATCCACCACAACCGATTACTTTAATCTTTGTCGGGCTGACAAAGTCAGTTGTGTTTCCCGAGTCATTTACATCCAGAATATCAATCATAATTTCCTCCCGCCCATAATCAGCAGATCCCCTTCTGCTTTTTATATCGTTTTATTTGTTAAAAAAACTTTTTTAAAAAACGCGACCAGGCATTGCCGTTTGACGAAGATTTTTCTTCGCGCCGCTTAAAATCAGAGGCACCTTCACCGCCAACCTGATTTATTGAACCTATTACAAGACCTACGGCCGTTGCATAGTCAGGCTTTCTGTATTCTTCCTGAAGGCCGCCAAAGTCTCCCGGAATTCCCAGGCGAACCGCTGTTGTGCCAAAAACATCTTCTGCAAGCTGAACAGCACCAGGCATGAGGGCACCGCCGCCTGTAAGAATGATATTGCCGGCAAGGGTCGTGTTTGCCCGGTTAACAATCTGGTCTTTAACCATTGTAAAGATTTCGCGCATTCGCGGTTCAATAATCTGACAGATTTCAGTGCGGCTCGAAACTTCAGGGTCACGGCCGCCTGCGCCAGGAATAATTACTTCATCATCGTTTTCGATAAGGCCGAGCCAGCAGCATCCGTTCTGGATTTTAATCTGTTCAGCAGTTGCAGTTGAAATGCCTTTTACAATCGAAATATCATTGGTTACAAGTTTTCCGCCCACAGGAATTGAAACTGTACAAATCGGGGCATCTTTATTGATTACAATTACGTCCGTTGTTCCGCCGCCAAGGTCAATCAAAACAGAACCGAGTTCGCGTTCGTCCTGTGCCATAACAGCATGCATTCCTGCAAGCGTTTTGAGCATAACGTTGTCGAGCCGGTAACCTGAGCGTTCAATACACTGGGTAATATTTGCAATGGCAGTTTTAGAAGCCGTCACAATGTGCACTTCGGCAGAAAGACGGACAGCGATTGTACCGAGCGGATTTTTGTAGGAAGTCTGGTCGTCTACGATATAATTCTGAGGAATTACATGCAGCATTTTTCTGTCCATCGGAATATTTACGGCGTTAGCCGCGTCAAGAACACGTTCAATATCGCTGCGGTTGATTTCGCGGGGACCTTTTCCATGAGTTGCAATTGCAACCAGACCGGTTGAGTTTACGCTTTCAATCTGGAGACCGCCGATAGCAGTTACACAGGAAAGAACTTCGTAGCCTGCCTTCTGCTCTGCTTCTTCGATACAGTTTTTTATACAGTCCATGGCACTTTCGCGGTTGACGATTACGCCGTTACGCAGACCGGTAGACGGTTTCTGGGCGATACCGATGATTTCTACGCGATTATCATCAAGGACTTCGCCGATTACTGCGCGGACAAAACTCGTACCAAGGTCAAGACCTACGACTATGTTGTTCAAAAAAATACTCCTGTTCTGGACCCGTTTGAGTGGTAAGAAACCGAACCGTAACGCAGATCAATCTGATCTACGCCTGAGTCCAGGCCACGTACAACATCCAGAGTAACCATCATTTTCTGCAGAGTTTCTTCGTTAAGAACACGGTCAGCGAGCACTTTCAAATGAGCCCGAACCGGAAAAAGTTCAAGTTCATAATTACCAAATTCTCTTGGAACTACACGAATTTCTGAAACAGCGGCAAAATACTTTTTGTTAATCGATTGAATCTGAGTAATCTGATCAATCAGCAAATGATATTTTGACGGAATTCGCATTCCCTCCGGAATATTATCAACAGGAATTCCGGAAATAATTGGTACTGAACCGTCCTTAGGAACAGCTGCAGACTTTATAGGAAATAATACTCCATTTTTATCAATTTGAATAGGTATTGTGCGGTCTTCTGTGTTAATAAATGTTACTGCAACAGGTTTTCTTTCCACTACGTTGATAAAAACTCGGTCTGGAAACCTTCTGCTGACTGTTACGTCTTCAACTCCAGGAATGCTTGCAACTACAGAGCGGATTTCTTCAGCGTTGAATTTTAAATAATTGTTTGCAAGACGTTCGCCGCAAGCCCTGACAATTTCCTGTTCACAGCAGTTGTTGAGGCCGCTGATTGAAATTCTAACATTGCCGAGTGCAGGAACTACAAAGAGATAAACAACAACCTCAATGAGTAAAAGAGAGAGCAGAATGGCAAATAAAATTTTTAAAATCTTACCTTTTGAATCTGCTTTTTTTTGAGAAGTTTCAAATCCATCATAGGCTTTAAAGGCAAAGTCACTCATATATTAAATTCTCCGCTTACATTTTCGTATACATCACTTTTTTCAATTCCTGACGCATTTATAATAAATCCACACATTGCGAGTGTGAAAATTATTGATGAACCACCCGAACTAAAGAACGGGAGTGGGATTCCCGTTGAAGGCAGAGCACCGCCGACAACAGCAATATTCAGAATGGACTGCGCAACAATAGTTACTCCAAATCCAAAACATGCGATTGCAGCAAATCTGTTTCCGCATGACAAACTTACTTTTATAATTCTCCATGCAAAAAGACCAAGGAGAACAAAATAAATTGCAACTCCAACAAGTCCCATGGCTTCGCTCCAGCCGGCAAAAACATAGTCCGACTGAATTTCCGGAACATTTGTAATTTTTGTTAAGCCCGTTCCGACGCCCTGGCCCCAAAATCCACCGTGTGTGATGGCCTTTTTGGCATTGATTATCTGATAATTGTAACTCTGCTGATAATCGTCCTGAGCCAGAAAAGCTGTCAAACGATGAACGCGGTACGGTTTTAAAAGAATCATGAGCGCTGCAGCAGGAAGGCCGAGACCTGCAAACGGAATAAACCACGCAAGTTTGGCTCCTGTTGCGTAGAACATAACGAGCCCCACGCACAAAACAAAAACACCTGTAGAAAAATCCTGCTGGGCAAAAATTATCAGGGTAAAAATTATCAGACCCAAAAATGCCGGAAAAACAGACTTTTCTTCTTCAGGAAGTTTTTCCTGTTTGTCAAAAAGGTTTGCCAGATACAAAACCATGGCAAACTTAATTGCTTCAGAAGGCTGGAATGTCGAAAAATACGGGATTCTCAGCCAGCGTCTTGCACCCTTACGCTCTACACCGATTCCAGGCACAAAGGTCAACAGGCACAAAATTACACTTCCAATTACAATTATCGGAAGAATTTTTCTAAGTTTTTCAACATCAAGGCACGCAAGAAAAATCATTGCACAAAAACCAACCAGAGAAGCAATCAGTTGCCTCTGGACAAAGTGGAACGGATTGTTGAATGCGCGTGTTCCGTATCCCGATGAACAGAAATACAACGTTACAATACCTACAGCCCAAAGCAAAAAGGTCAGAATAACAAGAGTTGTATCACTTTTGCGGTAAGTTGAAGTCGGCTTATCAGCAAAAAACTTAAAATCAGACACCGCTGCCCTCCTTGTCCAAAAGAGGTACAAGACGGCTCAAACCGATTCCGTTACTGCCCTTTAAAAGAATCAAATCACCTTTACAGGCAAAGCCTTTTACGAGTTCAGCAATATTTTTAATCGACTCATCGTCGTGATTTTCAAAATATTCAAGGCGAAGATTTTTGTTACCGCAAGATAATTTAAGAGCTTCATCATAACCTGCACGCATATCCTTACCCACAAATGCAATCAGATTTGCACCGCCTTGAAGTGCCTGCTGACCTGCCTTTTTGTGAGCTTCTTCGGACAGTGTGCCAAGTTCGAGCATACTTCCCAGAACAAAAATCTTATTTTTAAATCCAGTCAAACCTGAAGACAATTCCAGAACCTTTTCCATAGAATCTGGATTTGCGTTATAGCAGTCTTCAAGAATTGTGTAATAACCTTTGATAATGTGGCTTCTTCCGCCGAGGGCTTTTACTTCTTCAACACCTTTTTTAATTGAATCAGCATCAACTCCAAGAGCAAGTGCAAGTTTTACGCAGGAAAGCGCATTCAAAAAGTTGTACTTACCCGGAAGGGCTATATTCATTTTTGTGCCGCAAACTTCAAAATCAGTACCAAAGATTCCGCGGTCTTCAAGCAGTTTTACTTCATCGCCGGGACAGTCATATCCGTAGTAGATTTTTTTGCCCTTTACGCCGCGACCTAAGAATTTTACAAAATCGTCAGCGTATGGAATAACGGCAAAGCCGTCCTTTTTAATGTAATTGAATACATTTTTCTTTTCGCGGGCGATATTTTTGCGGGTTTTTAAAATGCCGATATGAGCACGGCCGATGTTTGTAATAATCGCGTGCTGCGGCTTAAAGACAGAGGCAATTTCTTTGATTTCGTTTTTGCGGTTCATTCCCATTTCGAGAATGGCCATCTGGTGTTCAGCCCTGATCTCAAAACATGACAACGGAAGTCCTGTCTCGCTGTTCAGGTTACCCTTATTGCAGACAAGGTTATATTTGTTCTTCATGATTGAAGCAAGAATTTCTTTGGTAGTAGTTTTTCCGCTCGAGCCTGTAACGCTGATTCTGATAAGGTCAGGGAATTTTTCTACGTAGGCACGGGCAGCGTCCTGAAGGGCCTTCATGCAGTCTTTTACGAGAATGAATGCAGTTTCCGGATTTTGAACCGAATAATTTTCAAAAGTTTCTGCATCAGCTTTAAATGCACATTTCTGGACAAAAACAACTGACGCACCCTTTTCCAGAGCTGAAGGAATGTATTTGTGACCGTCCTGCTGAGTTCCAATAAGAGGAACAAAAAGAGAGCCTTTTACAACATTTCTGCTGTCAGTTACAACGGAAGAAAAATAAAAAAAAGATGAATCAAAACTGTCCCCGATGACAGAACCGTCAACGGCATCCAGTAAAGACGCCATATCAAGAAGAGAATTTTGATGATTTGTGTCAGCAGCAAGAACACCCATAAACTTACTTTTTTTCTTCCCCTTTTATTTCTACGCGGACAATATCATTTGTGCCCGCTTTGTGCATTCCAAGCTCGTCTTCGGCAATTTTTTCAATTCGTTCCGAGCTCGACAGCACACTGATTTCTGAAATCAGCTTTTTATTCTGTTCAACAAGTTCAACCTGTTTGTCTTCAAGACTGCGTATTTCGGCACGCAGTTTTTTGTATCTGTGCGCCTGAAAAGCCTGCAGGACGAGCAGCAGTGGAATCAAAAGAGTTGCAATCAGTGCAATCATTTTTACTTTGAATTCACGTTTTTTCATTACTCATTCCCGCCGTCAATTCCAACACCGGCAATCCTTTCATCGCCCGCGTCACGGATCTTCCTGACAACCCGAAGCTTTGCACTGCGGCTCGGTGAATTTACCTTCACTTCCTCATCAGTAGGCTCAACCGGTTTTCTTGTTAAAACTTCGGCACAAGGGGTTCCCCCGCAGGTACACACAGCCTGCTGAGGCGGACAAACACACTTGCGCCCAAGATTTCTAAAATAATTTTTAACGATTTTGTCTTCCAGGCTGTGAAAAGTAATCACGCCCATTTTTCCGCCATCGTTAAGGACATTGAATGCCCTGTGCAACGCTTTAGGCAATCGGGTCAACTCGCTGTTGACGATGATTCGCAACGCCTGAAAAGTTCTGGTTGCAGGATGAATGCGTCCATGGCGGTAATCACCAGGGACACAGTCATAAATAATGCCGGCCAATGCTTTTGAAGAGGTAATTTTTCCACCCTTTCTGGCCTCTACAATCGCTCTTGCAATCCGGCGGCTGTATTTTTCATCGCTGTACAGATAGATTGCATCTGCCAGCTCCTTCTCTTTCCAGTTATTAACGACGTCACTGGCGCTTTCCCCCTCAGCGGTATTAAGCCGCATATCAAGCTCTTCGTCGTAACGGAAAGAAAATCCCCTCCCACTTTTTTCATAGTGATAAACACTAATGCCTAAATCAAAGAGAATTAAGTCAGGTCTTCTTGCAGACATGTCATAATTCTCGTAAAAATCGTTGAACCAGCCGTTAAAGAAATTCATACGTTCGCCAAACGGAGCAAGTCTCTCCCTGGCACGCAATTGAATCGTCTTATCAGCGTCCAAACCGATTATATGAAGTCCTGGAAATTTCGTAAGAAACGCATTTGAATGTCCACCCTCACCCAATGTGGAATCAATCATAAGGCCATCACTCTCAAACTTTTCGCCTGCAGGACTTAAATAAGACAAACATTCCTTTAGCAAAACCGGAGTATGAACAACTTCCAAAACCTTTTCCTCGCGATAAACCGCACCGGTAAAACCAGATCGGTTAAAATCACAGACTTATTGTACTAAGAGCCTCTGCAGCATCCTTAATGCTGTCATCGTTTTCTTCAAGGTACTTAGCGTAAGTGTCTGCGTCCCAAAGTTCCATATACTTGTTAATTCCAAGAATTACGCAATCTTTGGAAAGTCCCGCGTAATCGCGCAGACTCTGGGGAACAGAAAGACGGCCGGCTTTATCAAGTTCAATTTCCTGGGCAGGAGCGATCAAACTGCGCAAAACAAGTCGGTTCTGTTTGTTAAAAGGAGAAGCTGTTTCCATGATTTTAGAAGACAGGGTCTTCCATTCATCAACAGTATAAAGCCATAAACAGCGGTCAAAAGACTGTGTAACAATGAGAACATTTTTTTCTGAATCTTTGAATAACTCAGTTCTAAGCTTTGACGGAAAAAGGATTCGTCCCTTTTCATCAAGCGTATTCCTGTATTCTCCTGTTAACAGTTCCATACCACTAATTTACCACTTTGTCCCACTTTTTCCCACTTAATTAATATTTTAACCAATAAATTCATAAAGTCAACCACTTTTTTCTCCGAAAATAACTTTTTTTTAAGATTTTGAACAAATTAATCAGAACGGCTATAATTACTTGTAAAAATGATAAATACATACAACGAAACTTCACTTCACGCAGTGCTGAAAAAGATGTACGCACTCGAAGACGATTCACTTACAGAGCAAAAATACGGACCCTTTATTCTGGACATTCAGACCAGAAACGGAGACGCCATTGAGATTCAAACCGCAAACCTTTCGTCACTTGCCAAAAAGACCGCATACATGCTGCAAAATAAAAAAAAGATTAAAATCGTTCATCCGGTTGCATTAAACAAAACCATAAAAACGATACAGGCCGACGGCAGTCTGGTTTCTAACCGAAAAAGCGCAAACCATCCGACAATTTACCCCGCCCTGCGCTCAATGACCGGAATGTATCCGTATTTTTTACAGAAAGGATTTACGCTTGAAGTTTTGTACATTGAAGAACTGGAAATAAGAAAAAAGACAAAAGAAAAGGTTCAGACACTGAATAAAAGCAGGCGTCATTTAAAAGACTGGATTATTTTTGACAGGCAGCTTGTTCAGATTTACGAAAAAAAGGTTTTTAAAACAAAGGCCGACTGGATTAAACTTCTTCCGGTTGAATGCCGGAACCAGTTTACAAAGCCGCAATTACAGAAGGCACTTGCCGAACAGTTGATGAATGAAGGACACTCAAAAGCAGGAGCGGCCAAAAACGCCTCCTACCACCCGCTCTTAGTCTGGCTTTTATTAAAAATGGGATTAATCCGACAAAGCGGAATGAGCGGCCGGGCAAAACTATACACAGTGATTTAAAGCAAAAAAAAGGCCTGCATCGCAGGCCTTTTTTGAAGAAGTTACGACTACCAGTCGTCCATAATATCGTCTTCGTCGCGGTTTTCAAGATCGTAAAGATCTGTTACAGCGCGAAGGTCGTCAAAGTATAAGTAATACTGACCGCGTGCGAGCATCGGGTTACAATCGATGCGGAAACCAAGGATACGAAGTCCAGGTTTAACTCCATTGTAAGCACTCTGCTGGATAATTCCATGTTCTCCATCCGGAGTTGGTGGAACAGCTACAGTAAGTTTTTTCCATCCGCTGAATCCAAGGTTACCGAGATACAATTCAAAATTGTTTCCAAAGTAATCCTGAACGAGGATGTAAATTTCATGGTTCATGTTACGTCCTGCACACCAAACGCTGATTGTTTTAGTAACACCTTCGATTGGAATCGGGCGTGCTGACTTGATGTAGAATGAGTTAACTCCACGGCGGAAGAATTCAACTTTTACACCAAGAACCTTTGTATCTTCTGCGTCTTCTTCACCTTTAAGAGGTTCCTTCATTGCAGGACTGCCATCAAAAAGTCTTGAAGCGATTACACCATAGTCTGGCGAAATATGCGAATTCCATGAACCTTCAATTTCAAAGCGGTCAACAGAAATTTCGCGGAGGGCCTGTTTTGCAGAATCTGCACCGATTACTGTCGGATCAGGCTCTGAGAGGCTTGAAGTCTGTGCAAACACCAGGCCGGAAACTGTTAAAGCAAGAACTGCTGTAAGTAACTTTTTCATTATTTTGCATCTCCCGCAGAACTAGAACCAGAACTGCTTGATTTTGAACTTGAATCACCGAATTCAATATCTTTAAGTTCATAACCGTCAAAGATATTGCTCAATGTGTTGGTTGTATACTTCAACTGATCAAAGAAAATATTGAAATCATCAACATATTCATCAGGATCTGTACGAACTCTGAATCCTACAAATGTCATTTCTGTCGGGCCTGAGCGGAGTCTTGAGTGCTGGCGGATATAACCAGGAACTGTTACAACAAGGTTTTTCCAGCCGTTGAATGCAAGATTTCCAGCAGGAAGAGTATGAACACGACCATCAGCGTCACGAACGAGAAGATCGATATAGTAAAGGTAATTTGCCCCCCAAACCCAGAAGTCAATCTGTGTAGCTGTTCCTACGAACGGAATTTCGTAAGCCTTGCCGTCAAGTTCAGGATAAACTTCGAACCAGTTTTCTCCTTTGCGCAGATAACTTGTCTTAACGCCGAGAACTTTTGGAGAAGACTCTTTATCTTTATTAAGTGCCTTAAGAGAATTAGGCTGACCATCAAAATAATCCATTTTTGGAAAACCGCCATCTTTATTGATGTTGCGGCTTGTCTGGATGTTCCAGGTCCACTGTTCGCTGCCAGACATCTGCTGGTAAGCGTTTTTTTCGCCCTTATTGTCAAAATCATCAACAATAAAAGTTTCAACTGCTCTACTGCTAGGCTGAGCTACAACTGGAGCACAGAAAGCTGCTAGAAGAGCAAGACTAGTTAAAAGAACTACGCCTTTTTTCATTAAAAACTCCTTCATGTGTTTTTTTTTACAAAACGACATTTTATTATCGGTCAATTATCAAAATAATTATAATAACATTTTGATTATATTTTCCTCTTTCGTCTTTGTCAAACTCTTTGTTTGAATATTTTTATTTTATTTTCAATTCAACTTGATTTTTAGCACTTTCAACATCATAATTAGCGTGTAAAACACTAATTTTTAAAAGGAGATTATTCATGACAAGTTACAAAGAACTGGGGCTTGTAAACACAAAAGACATGTTTGCAAAGGCCATAAAAGGCGGATACGCAATTCCTGCCTACAATTTCAACAATATGGAACAGCTCCAGGCCATCATCCAGGCCTGCGTAGAAACAAAATCACCAGTTATTCTCCAGGTTTCTGCCGGTGCACGCAAATATGCCAACAAAAACCTTCTCAAAAACATGGCACGCGGTGCAGTTGAATATGCACACGAACTCGGCTATGACATTCCTGTAGTTCTTCACCTTGACCACGGAAGTTCTTTTGAGCTCTGCAAGGACTGTATCGAAAGCGGATTTTCTTCTGTAATGATCGACGGCT
>JAILFZ010000076.1 GCA_024697295.1 Treponema sp. | reverse complement strand
TTAGTTATCTACTGAAACACCCTGGTGTTTTTTCTGGAACTTCTTGAGCATTGCAACTCCGTTGCGTTTGCCGTTGTAAACATAACCGCCGTCCCAGTATTCGAGTGCTGCGAAAAGGGCGTTACCACCGTCCTGATCGTCTGAGCGTTTTGTACGGAATGAAACGTATTTGGCAAGTTCTTCAAAGTTTCCGTTGTGCAGACAATCGATACGTTTTTTGTTGAATTCATTCCATTTTTCGAGATCTTTAAATCCTTCACCTTCATCTTTTACGATGATATGTGCGTGGTTAGGCGAGAATGAATACCAAACCTTAACCTTTTTGTTGATATCACAGTGGTTGCCGTGTTTTACGGCGTTTTTGATAACTTCTGATATCTGCTGTTCAAGAAGGTTGATTTCCTTAATTTCAAGCGGAGCTGACTGAACAATCAAAAGTGTAAAGTAGCGGATCTGTCTGAAATCTGACGGAAACTCTTTATAAAGCATATTTGTAGTGTCGAATAACGGGTCGTTGTCGTCCGAGCGTAATTCTTTGTATTCGTCCATTTTTTTCCCTCTAACTTATTTTTTATTCGTTAATCATGAGCAAAGCTTCTTCAATGCTGTTGGCAATAGGGAAGTAGCCCATGAGTTTTGTAAGTTCAATAACCTTTTTTACTGAACCGTGAATGTTTGAGATAGCAAGTTTGAGATTCATCTTTTTGATGGTTGAACAGATGTAAATCAATGCACCGATTCCTGACGAGTCGATATAATCAACTTCTTCGAGGTTGATTATAAAGCTCTTAACGTTCTTTTCGAGCATTTTCATTACGAGTTCCTTTAGTTTATAAGAATTGTACAGGTCCATTTCACCATTAACGTCAATGATGTAAACTTCTCCATTTTTACGAATCTTCAGTTCCATAAAAAAAACTCCTTTTATTATCTACTGAATTTTAAGTACAAGAAGAGTCTGGTCATCGTGCAGCGCCTCAGAACCGATAAACTTCTTAATGTCTGTTTTAACTAAAGCGGCAATATCTTTACCGCTCATTTTACTGTTTGTTTTGATAAGATTAGATAGACGCTCGAGGGAATACTGTTTTCCTTCTGCGTTTAATGCTTCTACCACCCCATCACTATATGTAATTATAATATCACCAGGCGAAACTGTAAACTGAATATCTTTATAAGTTGTTGTTTTTTCTACACCAATTGGCTCACAGGAGATTGATTTTCGCTCAATATTGCCTTTTGCAGCCGAATAAAGCAATACAGGAGTAGTTCCTGCAGTTGCAAATTGAATCTGTTTTGCTACCGGATTGTAGTTGATCAATGAAGCGGAAGCAAAGTGTTCAAAGTTGATTTCGCCGCAGATTCCGCGGTTTGCCCAGCTTAAAATTGTGCCGGCGGTCTGGGTTGTATTTACAACCAGACGGAACATGGCACGGATCATCGACATTACGAGAACCGAGTTTGTTCCTTTTCCTGCAACGTCCATAAGAACAAATGAGATTCTGTCGGAACGTGCCGGAATTACATCGTATGTATCAGAGCAGACGCCTTCCGTGTGTTCTGTCATTGCGCCAAACTGTACTTTCTGCAAAGGAGGAAGTTTTTTTGGAAGCAGAAGGTTCTGCAAACCTGTTGCAATGTCACTTTCCTTTGTAAGTTCCTGTTTTTCTTTATATTCCTGGAAAGATGTCATTGATTTTAATGCTGATTCGGCAAAGTCTGTCAATGTCAAAATCCAGTCAAATTCTTTCTGTGTAAAGTCTCCGTTATCCGGATTGCGTGAAAGGGCAATAAGACCGATTACAGTTCCCTTTCCCTTGAGGTGGATTGGAGCAAAAATAAATTTACCGAGCTTTAGGAAAGGTTCCGGACCGTTTTCAAAAATCCTGCTGTCTGATTTTGGGTCGTTTATGATTTCTGCCTTGCCCGAACTTGCGATTTCGCCAAAAATATTGTCGCGCAAAGGAAAACTTGCAAATTTAAAGCTTGTTGATACACGAAGCGGTTTGTGCGGCATATCTGAGGAAAGTTCGTATGGCGGAGGGAAGTCTCCTGTAAATGATTTTACGTTGATTGAATCTTCAAAGTCGTCAACCATCAGGATTGCACCGCCGTCAGCCTTTGCTACTTCTACACAGGTTTTGTTGATTGTATCAAGAAGAGTCTGAAGACCGTCTTTTTTACCGAATCCGTTTGCTGCAATAGTGTTGAATTCTGCGCCTTTTTCGAGGAGGCTGATCTGGTCCGGTTTTATGTCTTCGATTACAACTTCCGGTTTTTTGATTTCTTCTTCAACTGGAATATATATATGTTCTTCTTTTGGTTTGCCAAAAGCGAGCATGATTACATAAGGAAGAATGATTACTGCAGAAAGCAGGAGGAGAAGTACAAAGCGCATCATTCCCGGATGCAGGGCAGTATAAACACAGCCTGTGATTAAAACTATAAGCGAGAGAAAAATAAGGGAAGTGACCTTTGCAGTTTTTCTCGTTTTAACAATGCCGAGCAGTACAAAAAGTGCTGCACAAACAACTGCTACACCGAAGAGAGGAATATAAGCTACTGCATCTGAACTGAACAACTTTGTTCTCCGTATTTTAAATAATTTTGTTTAGATTTATCCGGTCCTTACAGAACGGTTCACATTTTAAATTATAAATTTAATTTTATCATCGAAGTTTTTAGCCGTCAAGTTAGAGTTTAGGAAGGTTTGAACTTTCAATCTCTTTTTTCATAATGATTTTCTTGATTTTGTTCAGAATCCTTCTTCTAAAACTTGTCCCGAATTTGAGCGTAAACGAGTCTGCCGCGCTGTCCAGGGAATATCCGTCCCCGAATTTTGTTTTGATTTCGTCCCAGTACTTGATGATGTAAACGTAGATGTCGCTCTTTGTACGCCCCGGAAAGTACTTCATTGTCTTGTGCTTGTCGATAACGGCAATAACCGGACGGTAAACAGTCCTGTACCAGGAAAGGATTGCCTTGTCCATCGGTACTTCCGTTGTCTGGTTCATGTTGATGTAATATTTGTGGGTCAGGATGTGGTTGTAAATTACGTCGTACTGGCCTGGAACGGAAAAGTCGAGCACCCAGTAGTCCGTAACGTCGCCAAAGCCCGTTTCTCCGTAAAAGACGCGCTTTTCGTAATCAATTACGTGTTTTGTCATTTTCTGGAGGGAGTCGGTCGGATTCAATTTGATTTCGCTTTTGAGGCTTACTACTTCTGCGTCGATGAATTCAACCCCTTTTGCTTTTGCAACTGAAACCCTGTGGTTTCCGTCGCGTACAAAGTAAACGCCGCCAAGTTCATAAAGTGTAATCGGCGGAAGGTTTATATCCTGGATATGAGCCATGTCGATGTGTTCCCAGCGGGCTTTCAGGTGCATGCGCTTGGGGAAGAAGCGGTTGTCAAAATCCTGGTAACGGGACTCGCTTCCGACGATGAGTTTGACCGGAACGGTCTGCATTCCCATGTATGATTCATCATTTGGGTGGAGGAGTTTTTTTATGTCAGAAAAAGAAATAAGGGTTGCTTCGTCCGGGTTCAGAAAGTGCTGAATTTCGTTAAAGAGGGCCTTGTTTCTTGCTTTTGCAAAATCTTCATTTGTTTCAGAGGACTGAAGTGTATCAAGCATTAGAGTCTCCGTATAATTCAAGTATGTAGTGGCTGTAGGCGTTTACTACAGTTGTTGTGCCCGATTTTGTCCGTACTTCCGTCATGCGTGTTGCATTTGCGTCATACAGATGAATGTGGCCGTGGATAAAATATTCCGGTGTAAATATTTGAATGAATCTGTTAAAACACTTAAAACCCTTGTGGCACGGATCTTCCTTGTCGTGGATGTGGCGCGGACTTGCATGGGCCAGAAAAATGTCCAGGTAGCGGCCGTAACGGATTTTATTGTAAATAAGACCCGGTACCATTTTTAAAAGGTAGAGTGACATCTGGCGTTCCGTGTACTGGCACAGGCCCTTGTTGTATCTTCTTGAACCTGATACTCCGGAAATTAAAAGCGGGCGTGTTTTTCTTGTAAGCGGATCGTAAACTTTGATCGATTTGTCCCGCAGGTTTTTAAATCCTGCGTAAATTGCGCCGAAGTTGGCGCTCATGTCGTAAATGCTGTATTCTTTTTCCCATGTCGGGTGGGAACCTTTCTGCCGTTTTGGAGCTTTATGGTAATAACTGAATTCCGTGAGGTTGTGGTTGCCAAAAATAAAGAAGGCCGGTTTATTTAAGGTTGAAACGATAAAGTCAATGTAGTCAGACGGCAAATCCCCTGCGCATAAAACAACATCAATGTCAGCAAAGCGTTCTTTTGCCAGGCTGCTGTAGACAAGCGGATCTATTTGATCTGAAACACAGAGAATCTTCATGTTTATAACCGGTTGAATTTAGTTTAGATGCCGGCCTTGGAGAGAATGTTTTCGAGTTTTTCCTTTCCAACAAGCTCAATCGGACGGTTTTCTGCAAAGCCAGATGCGGAACTTGTAAATCCGGCGGAAGCACATATAATTGCCTTTGAGCAGTTTTTCTGTTTGCTCAAATCAAGGAACTGACGGATGGCAGAGTCTTCAATTGCATCAGTATCACGGCTAAAAATCAAAAGGAACAGCTGCTTGCGTACATTCATCCAGTCATCTTTTTTCTGTTCGGTACAGAGCATGAGACAACCCCATTTTTTTGACTCAATAGTCTGGGCTGCCATGCTGAATCCACTGAGCGCTGCTTTTTTACAGATTTCGAGAAATTCATCCTGTGAGCAGGTCAAAAACTCTTTAAGCGAGTCGTTTGACTGCAAATCGCGGTATTCGGCGAGTTTTGCAGAAACATCACGGAATGAATGGTTATGCTGGTAAACAATCTGCCACTGTTCAATGGCCTTGTCGATGTCGCGGTTGCGCTCGTAGCAGGCTGCAAGGAAGTAGCGGGCATACAAAGTTTCTGAAGAGTTTTCGTCTTTTGAAGCTTTTACTGCACGGTCAAATTCAACAAGTGCATTGTCTGTCGAGTTTGCCATCATATAGCAGGAACCTCTTTCGAGAAGGGCCCTCTGTTTGAATTCAGGGTCGCGCAAGGCTTTTTCAAAAGCGTTTACGGCTCCAGGATAATCTTTGTTTTCTTTGAGAATCTTTCCAAGATAATAATAAGAGGAATAGGTTTCCGGACTCATGCTGATTGCAAGGTCGATTTCTTTTTTTGCTTCTACAAACTGTTTTGAGCGGAAAAGTAAAAGTCCGAGCGCTGCATGTGCCTTAACGTGACGGCGGTTGAATTTGATTGCTTTCTGATAAAAGCCCAGTGCTGAGTCTGTACGGCCTTTCTGCTCGTAGATTCTGCCGCAGTTGAAGAAGTTTTCGGCATTTGCAGGTTCAAGTTTTGTAAGAAGGAGAAACTCTTTTAATGCGTCTTCAGACTGGTTGAACTTTAAGTAAAGCTGTGAAAGCTGCTTGCGGAATTCAATTTCTGGAATCTGCTTGTCAAAGATTGCGTTCTGGTTTACAACCTTGTATTCCATAAGTGCAAGTTCGTTCTTTTTGTCTGCAAGATAGGCTTTTCCAAGATAGTAGTGTGCAAGATAATCACGGGGATCTTTTGCAATCATGGCCTTTGCCATTTTCTGGGCGGCTGAGAATTTACCCTGCTTGATGAGTTTTATGATTGAATCCAGCTTTTTAGGCTGCATGAGAGATTTAATAATTGCCCAGGCTAAAAAACATACACCGACAGCAAGAATTGCGATTACCATTAGCTGAATCGGATTATTCATTTAAATTCCCCCGAATATATTGCTAACCTTAAGGATAATCATTTAGTTTGAATCTGTCAAACCCGACAGTTATTTTGAATTTAAACTTATGCGTTTTTGTGCGATAATTATATTATGAAAAGAATTCTTTATTTATTTGTTGCGGCAGTTTTTTTATCCTCAAACTGTGTCTATGCCCAGGCAAAAAAATCCCTGATGGAAAAAAGCAAAAAAGCAAAAACTGCTTCTGCCAAAAAAGTTCAGAAAGAAGAAATCCCGATTGTATATAACGAAGACTATGAAAAGGCAGAAGAGTTCTATACGCTCAACCAGCCTAAAGACGCAATTCCCCTCTACGAAAAATGTATTGAAGAATCCGGTATTAATCCTGCAATTTATATTCACCTCGGAGTTGCCTATTACCAGACCGGAGATTTTACAAGATCGCTTGCGTGCTGCGTAAAAGGTCTTTCAAAAAGCAATACAGACCACAAAATTCTCGCTTACAATGCAGGAAACTCAGCCTACGCGCTTGCAAACTTTGCCCGCGCGGAAGCAAGTTATACCCTTGCAATAAAAGAGGACGAAACTTTTGCCCCGGCTTATCTGAACCGCGCAAATGCACAGCTGCGCCAGGACCACCTCCAGGCGGCAAAAGATAACTACATCAAATATCTTGAACTTGACCCCCAGACTGAACAGAGGAGCGAAATAGAGCGGCTCCTTGCACTTCTGGATGCAGAAATTATCCGCCGTGCAAACGAAAAGCCCGAATTAATCAACCTCGACGAAATGAACGTCAAAAATTCAAGCATTATCCGCGCAGAAAACACAGAAGAAAAAGTTAATTATGAACTTCCGGTTTACAAGACTGCAGATGATTATGTTGGTGAAGAACTTGTAAAATTCGAAGCGCCGGCCCTTCCTCCGCAGCCCGCTCCTCAAGCAGCGCAAGTGTCAGAAGAAAGCCGCTTTGAAGATGATTATGTTGAAGCAAAACATGTTGTGCAGATAAATGAAGTTCCTCAGGAAGAAGCTGTTGATAAAGAAATCATGAAGCCTGCGGAAGTTGTAATTCATGAAGAAAAGGCAGATTTTGAAGCCTTTGTCGATGAAGAATTAAAACAAGAAAGCGGCGAAAAAGTTGCCGAAGAAAAAACAAGTCTCGAAGAAGTAGGGGATGAATTGAAGGATGTTCCTGACGCAGTTTATACCCTGAGCGCAGGCAAGCTTTCCATCCTTAATAACAGTCAGGGATTTTCTCCAAATGCGGAA